>JAYVSE010000396.1:0-43960 GCA_043775635.1 Planctomycetaceae bacterium
GATTCGCCAGAATTCCTCAGCACACTAAAACGTTGGGAATTCTGGCGAATCCCACTACACAAAACGTTCTGCCCCAGCAACGAAGCGGGGCATTGATAAAAAAGTGTCCGGTGATTAGCTCGAGACTTCAGAATTCGTATGAAAACAGAAACCAGCCGTTCGATTGGCGCTATCATTGGCCTGACCCTCGGAATCACGATCATGTGGGCACTAGGTTTTGGCGGAATGATCCCCGGTTTTATCTTTGGTGCCGGTGGTGCGGTGGCTGGTGGAATGACTGGCGAACGGTTAAACCGAGGTAAATGAAAAATCAGCGTGGATAGCTCACCAACTCCTTCGAATACAACGCTGCCGGCGAGATCACTGCATCGCTGGGCCACGCTGATCGTTTGCCTTGTCTGGCCACTGATTTGGGTTGGCGGCTTGGTGACGACCTATGACGCCGGCATGGCGGTGCCGGACTGGCCCGGCACGTATGGCAAGAATCTGTTTTTGTACCCTTATCAGACTTGGTTATTTGGTCCTTTTGATTTATTTATCGAACACGGCCACCGCTTGTTGGGAGCAGTCGTTGGTTTTCTTGCGATCATTGCCGTCGTCGTGGCGTGGTTAAGCGAACCAAGACGTTGGGTCAGACGGCTAGCCATCGGCATGCTCATGGCAGTCATTGGCCAAGGTGTGCTCGGAGGCATGCGAGTCGTGCTCAGCGATCGGACGCTCGCGATGGCCCATGGTTGCACCGGACCGATTTTTTTCGCCATTTGTGTATCACTGGCGGTGGTGACGAGTCGCTGGTGGTGGGAACGGAATAACGATGTGCCCGCAATGATTCCAACGGTTGGCCGCGTTCGATTGGCAGGAATTGTGACGGTTTTGGCATACGTCCAGTTGCTGCTAGGGGCTCAGTTAAGGCACGTTCAAGTCACTTCATCCCCTGGGGGATTCACCCATTTAGTCGCAATGCATATCGTTGGCGCTCTTGTGTTGTGGCTTTTGGCCGGGCTTTTGGCTGGGCAATTGTGGCGGATGAGCCGACTGGCATGCCGAACTGAGGCATCTCAAATTTCAGAATCTCAAATTCCAGAATCTAAAACTCACGGGTGCGGCGATTTGACCCTGTCACGCCCCAGTGGTCTGCTGGTAGGATTCATCAGCCTGCAGATAGCGCTTGGACTCGGGACCTGGATCGTCAACTACGGTTGGCCTCGTTTTGCCCAGGTCGGTCCGCTGTCTGCCGGTTATTTGGTGAAGAGTAAAGCATTTACCGAATCCATTATCACCACGGCTCACGTTGCGACGGGGTCGCTAATCCTTGTTGTGGCTGTCATGGTTTGGTTGCGTTTGTTGCGGGCTCGGTTTCAAGTCGAGGTCAATGCGGACGGCTCGCAAAACCACGCAGTCACCGAACCAAGGGTGAGTGTTAACAAACGACAAGGGTTACAAGTCCAATGAGCCTCGACGTGATGGTCGCTGAGCCAGCGCCTACGGCGCGGGTGATGGTCGGTATTGCGAATCCAAACGGAGCCGCTTCGGAATCGACGACCCCTTCGATCTTTCATGATTTGCTTGAACTCACCAAGCCACGGATCGTCACGATGATCTTGGTGACAACCTTGATCGCAGCCGTGGTTGCGGCCGGGGCCAGCATTGATGTTGCCGTACTGCTTCACCTGCTGGTTGGCGTCGCGATGGTTGCGGGAAGCGCTGGGGCGATGAATCAGGTTTGGGAACGAAAGATCGATGGCGAGATGGAACGTACCCGTCGCCGTCCCATTCCTGCGGGACGGATGAGCGCGTCGGTGGCAGCTTTGTTCTCGACGGCTCTGGTCGTGGTAGGAACAACGTATTTGACTTTGACCGTCGGGTTCATTCCTGCAGCCGTTGGCATTGCGACCTGGGTCACCTATGTGCCAATTTATACGCCGCTGAAGACCCGATCGGTTTGGAATACGACCGTCGGTGCTGTGTCAGGCGCATTGCCGATTATGATCGGATATACGGCTGCAGGTGGTTCACTGTACGACATTCGCGGTTGGCTGTTGGTCGGTGTGCTTGTCACCTGGCAATATCCGCACTTCATGGCAATCGCTTGGTTGTATCGCCGACAATATGGTGAAGCAGGCTTTCGCATGATAACCACAGTCGAGCCAACGGGACGAAGTGCTGGCTGGCAAAGCGTCGTCGGCATGGCTGGTCTCGTCGCTTGCCTTGTTAGCTTGGCATTGACGCAGTCGGGCGTCTCGTTCACCAGCAGCCTGATTTGGGCTGCCTGCTTGGCCAGCGTCAGTTATCCGATGACGAAAGCAGCTTGGCGGTTTGCGATGGAACGCAACGACGTTACAGCACGTAAATTACTTCGCGCATCGCTACTTCAATTGCCGGTATCGCTGCTGCTTGTCATGGTCTTGGCATTATTGGGCTAATTTTAAATTTCAAAATTGATAAATCCGCCCGCTGCCACGACTGCATCGACCGATCGAGTCATTTGTTCGAACGTTCATCATCGATACGGTGAACGAGAGGCGCTGCGCGGGGTCGACTTAAGGGTCGGTCCTGGCGAAATCTTTGCGCTGCTTGGTCCCAACGGCAGCGGCAAGACAACTTTGTTTCGATTAATCAGTACGTTGGTGCCGATGCAGCAGGGCAAGATCGAAGTTGCCGGTATCGATGTATCAAGCAATCCGCTTGGAGTTCGCCAGCGGATCGGAATCGTGTTTCAATCGCCAAGTCTCGACAAGAAATTGACGGTCGATGAGAATATTGCCTGCCAAGCAGCACTGTATGGCCTGTCGGGTGCCACCATGCGACGCCGTCGCGACGAAGTCCTGGAGTTGATGCACATCACCGATCGGCGCAGTGATTTGTGCGAAAAGCTATCGGGCGGCTTGAAGCGTCGAGTTGAGCTTGCAAAAGGCATTCTCCATCAACCGCCAGTGATGCTGCTCGACGAACCCAGCACCGGCCTTGATCCGTCAGCGCGGCTGGATCTTTGGCAATCGTTGCGTTCGATGGCTGATTCTGGTGTCACCGTTTTGCTGACAACGCACCTTCTGGAAGAAGCCGACAAGGCGGACCGACTTGCAATCATGGCCGAAGGCAAGATCATCGCAGAGGGCTCGCCAACGAATTTACGCGCGGCGATGGGCGATGGATTGGTGACGGTTACGGGAAGTGACTTAGATTCCGTCGAGAAAATTATCCGTGAAGAACTGGGACTTTTAACGACACGAGTCCATCAGCAGGTTCGAATCCAAAGCAGCGATGCGGCGTCATTGGTTCCGATACTTGCCAAACGATTTGGCGACCAAGTCCAATCGATCGCTGTCGGACGTCCTGGTTTGGAAGACGTGTTTATCGAAAAAACAGGTCACCGATTCCTTTAGTGACGCTTGTTTTCCTGCCACATTATTCCAATTCTGCATCGCTTCACCATGTCCACGCTCACCTCAACCATCCCTTCGTCAACGAGCTCCGATTCTCATGCGGCAATGAACCGACTTGAAGACGCAGGGATTGCTCAAGCACCTGCCGGCATCTCTGCTGCTTGGATGCTTGCCTGTCGCGAATGGACCCGTTTTTTTCGGCAACGAAATCGCGTCATCTCGGCCGTCGTCCAGCCGCTGTTATTCTGGTTGCTGTTTGGAACCGGATTAAAAGGTGCATTTGTCGGTGCCGGAAATCAAAATTTCCTGGAATTTTTTTTGCCGGGGACGATCGCGTTGATCGTTTTGTTCACTGCGATTTTTTCCACCATCTCAGTGATTGAAGATCGGCGCGAAGGGTTCATGCAATCGGTATTGGTGGCCCCCGTGGGTCGCTGGCCGGTTTTAGTCGGCAAAGTGTTCGGTGGCGCTGCGATCGCTTGGGTGCAAGCCGTGATATTCCTCGGGCTCGTCTATTTGTTCGGTGCAGCACCATTTTCGTCCTCTTTCGCCGGAGTGCTGGCGCTATTGGCCTTGATGGGAATCGCGATGTGCTCGCTAGGCATGATCGTCGCCTGGCCGATGGACAGCACGCAAGGATTTCACGCCATCATGATGCTCGGCCTGATGCCGATGTGGCTGCTCAGCGGTTCGTTCTTTCCGATCCCTGCGGTGAGTGGTGAATCATCATGGGGTCAGATCGTTTTGGGCTGGATGATGCGAGCCAATCCGTTGAGCTACAGTATGGCCGAACTTCGTCGCTTGCTCTATCCAGCCAT
Organism: Planctomycetaceae bacterium; assembly: GCA_043775635.1. Classification (GTDB taxonomy): domain Bacteria; phylum Planctomycetota; class Planctomycetia; order Pirellulales; family Pirellulaceae; genus UBA6163. The sequence continues at coordinate 4,202 of JAYVSE010000396.1, forward strand.
CGATCTAAGCACCAGTGCATTTGCACCAACACCGCTGGTTTGTTGGTTGGTAACGCTTGGCTTCGCCGTCGCCACGACAGGCTTAGCTTGGCGATTGATGCGTGGCAGTCGTCGCGCGGATATCATAGTTTAATACAGAGAAGGGAACTTGTTACTATGCGAATGACGGCACACATTGCACTGATTTTGACCGTTGGTATCGGCCTGGGCTTGCTGATTCGCATGGCCAAACCGCCTCAGCCGGTCGCTGAACGCAGAGAAGTCTTTACCAACGATGCCCCCGCGATTGATCCACTGACGGTGACCGAAGACAAGCCAACGCTAGCGCCCGAAGGCTGGATGAGCGAATTTGAATTAACAGAACGGAGCGGCAAAAGCGTCACCAGTGACGAACTATTGGGCCAGCCCTACGTCGTCAGCTTTTTCTTCAGCACTTGTCCCAGCATTTGCATCCAGCAAAACCAAAAAGTCCAAGAACTTCAAACGATGTTTGAAGACCAAGGGGTTCGATTCGTTTCGATCTCGGTCGATCCCGCAACGGACACCCCTGAAGCCCTTCGTGAGTATGCGGCTCGGTTCAAAGCCGATGAGAACCAGTGGTTGTTCATGACGGGAGATTTGACTTACATCCGTCGTGTCGGTGCCGAAGTCTTTCGCTTGGCCGTCGACGAGAAGTTTCATACCGAAAAGTTTGTCTTGGTTGGCAGTGACGGTGCCATCATCGGCTACTACAGTTGGCCTGAAAAACTGCAATATGAAAAACTTCAAACCGACATCCGCAAACTACTGGACGCAACGACGTGAGCTGGCAATTTCTGGCAGACAATCTGCCTCATTTAACCGCATCTCTCAATGCAATCGCGATCGTCTTGCTTGCCATCGGGCTCTACCGAATCAAACATGGGCAAGCGCGTAAACATAAAAACGTGATGCTCGCGGCAGTCGCAGTAAGCATGGTTTTTCTGGCCTGCTATCTGCTCCATAAGGTCGCATTGTTTCAGACCACGGGCGCGTTCAACAAACGATTCCCGCGCGATCCGGCGATTGCATCACAGGCTGCATTGATTACGTACTTGGCGATTCTGTTTACGCATTTGCCACTGGCCATCACCGTGCCATTCCTGACACTCCGCGCGGTTTACCTGGCGATGAAAGGACGGATCGTTGCACACAAGCGATTAGTCCGTTGGGCCTATCCGATTTGGATGTACGTTTCCGTTACCGGCGTGCTTGTTTACTTGATGCTGTATCAACTTTACGCCGTTTAGCATCGTGCGGTTATTGGCCGAGCTTTTTGCAATCGTGAGCGGCAAGGCGCTAGCCGCCGGTTCCGCCGTGATTTACCGGCGGCTAGCGCCTTGCCGCTCACTTACTTGGCGCTGTCCGTTTAGTCGCCGAGTGAAAATAGTTGTTTGATCGCTTCGAGCAGACCGCGTTGATGGCCGGCTGCCGCGTCATTACGAAGTGAAGAGAGCGGTGGATGAAGTAGCTTGTTGACCAGCCGATCGAGCGATTTTTCAATCTCAGAACGGGCTTCTTCCGATACATTCATTTGCTTCAGTCGATTCTCGAGACGAGTCCATTCCTCGCGTTTCATTTCGCTGGCGTGATCGCGCAGCCGCTGGATCACCGGACCGGTCGCGCGATGGTGCAGGTCACCGACGAAGCGAGCCGTCTCTTCGTCGATGATTCGCTTCGCTTTGGGCCATTCACGACGGCGTTCTTGACGATTGCGTTCACAGGCTGCCTGCAAATCATCCACCGAATATAAATAGACATCATTGCGTTCACCGATGACCGGATCGACGTCGCGTGGGACTGCCAAATCGAGAATCAACAGCACGCGTTGATAACGCTTGGAGGAAATCTTTGCAAACCGTTCCTTGGTGATGATCGGTTCGGTTGATGATGTCGTACCGACGAGTACGTCTGCATCGATCAGCGCTTGATCAAGTTCGCTCCAATCGATCGCCCGGCCGCCGATTTCCTTGGCCAACGTTTCGGCATGTTCGCGAGTGCGATTGGCGATCCGAATATCGGTGGCACCTTGGTCGATGAGATATCGCAGCGTTTCCCGCCCCATCTCGCCAGCACCCATCAAAACAACCGTCTTATCGGACAGTTTATCAAAGAACTCGGGGATGATTTCGCCGACAGCAACGCTGGGTACGCTGACTCGTTTGCGATGGATCATTGTCTCCCGCTGGACACGTTTGGCAACGCGGCTAGCGGCTTGGAATGCGGCATGAGTCAACGGCCCAACCGAGCCCGATTCGCAAGCCAGCTCATAAGCCTCTTTGACCTGCGACAGAATCTGCGTCTCGCCGACGACCATGCTATCGAGGCTGGCGGCAACGGTGAATAAATGGGTCACTGCTTCGTCACCGCTACGATGAATCATCGTCTCCAGCAACCGCGCAGGTGACATCTGCCTTTGGTCAGCCAGAAAAAGAATTACTTCGTCGCGATTGGGACCTTCATCGATCGTCGCTTGATCGTCCACTGTCTTCGCAGAATCGCTAGCTGCGGTATACAGCTCCACGCGGTTGCATGTGCTTAGCAGCACCATTTCCGCAGCCGGAAATCGTTTGCGGAATGCGTCGATCGCCGCACGGGCTTGATCCGTGGTGAATGACAATTGTTCGCGGAAGTCGACTGCGGCGTTCTGGTGGCTACAACCGATCATTTGCAGCTTCACGATCGGTCACCCAAAAATTGGAATGGGAAACTGATCGGCGGCGGTAACACCGGCTTGCGCCCGTGGTCGCTCGAAAAAACGCCAATCATGGTCAGTACCAAGAAACCAAAACTAGCCAATGTCAAGTAAACAATCTTCCGGCCTTGGCGAGCGGGTTTGTAGAAAAACTCAAACCCAGTCGCCACGAGCAACCAGACGAACAGCACACCAGACAGGATCACGCCGCCTTCACCCCAGGCGACGAACCCCCAGCGGTTGAGGTTCATAATCACGCCTGAAAATAGTCCCATCCCGACGGCGATTGTGCTGACCACTAAGCATTGCCGGTTCATGAGCTGCAATCGCTCCAGCGTCGGTAGGCGAAGCGCTGAACCGCCTGCATGCTTGGCCTTCAATCGCGACGCTTTCGTCAAGTACATCAGTCCCGCAATGAACCCCATCAACACCGCTGCGGCTCCCACCGTCATCGCTAAGGCGTGAACGGTCAGCCAAAATCCGACCGCCTCATCACGTGAAAACGGTGTCCAGTCACGTGTCAGCAATGCCAAACCGACTAATCCCAGGATCGATGGCAGCAAAAAATATCCGACAATGGTGTCAGGCCGTCGCAAGTACAGCACCAAATAGCAAGCCGCGAGCCCCCAAGCGACCAACAGCGACCAGTCATACCAACCGGCAAAAAGCCCTATTTCACCCGCTGGCCCGTGCTCGTTGGCGCGCACGAGCAGGTAAACAGCGTGAGAAAACAGGCCCGCGACGGTAAACGCGATCGTCAGCAATCCGCGGCCTGGAACGCGCACGACGGATCGTGAAAGCTCCAGCAGGAGCGCGACGGTATAGCTGCCGACAAAACAGGTAACCGAAATTCCTCGCAAAAAATCATCCATCAATTGACTCAAAAAGTGGGTTTCCCCGACCGTCAGGCTCGCAACCGCTCGCCAGTCCACCATCATAACATGCCGCTGCCAAAACCGAAGTCACACCGGATTCGAACCACCATTGTCCGTCGGTCTTCAGTTCATATTCAGCCATCATGTGATTGACAATGACACAAACGCATGGGCCAAAAAGGATATCCTTATTGATTTCCGGAAAGCGAGAGTTGTCTTCGCGGCTGAGCGAGCAGAAACATTTACCTTGGGTAGGAAAGTTCGCATGAGCACGACATTGCATTTAACGGCTGCAGAATTTGATCGCATGGTCATGGTCGGGGATACTCACGTGAATACAGAAATTGCGAACGTCCCTAGGCAGAGCGTTGTAGCAGGCCCAGAATCGCGTTGTCGTCCGGTAAGTCACAGCAACCGGGACCAGATAAACCAAAGAATTTTCGAATCGGATCATCTTCGTAGACGAGCGGAGTGTACTTGTTAGCATCTGGAAAAACCTCGTTGTCATTCACGGGAGGTCCGACTGCAATCCAGCGTACGTTTGACGCCATAAGGGTGGATAATTTGGCGTACGGGGAGCAGGGGCGGGTTTTGATTGCCGGTCGAATTGGCCTACATTATTCTTGTAGCTGCGTTTCTTGAAGAAATCTTTTCAGATTTCGGAAGAATCGCCTGCGCCGACGCGTACTCCCTCGGGCCACTTCGGCTTTCCGCAGTAAATGACCATGATTCCGTGAGGTCACGATGCCTTTGAAGAAACTTTTGCAACTGCTGGCACGGCGTCGGCAAGGTGCAGGTAACCAGCGTAAGTTACAACGACGAGAGCAGTTACGCTCCTGGCTGTTCGAGACGTTAGAAGAACGAAGCATGTTGGCCAATGTATCGCTCATTGGGGGAAGCCTGTTCGTCACCGACCCGTCGTCACTCAACGATACGCTGACGATTTCCAACTCGGGGACCAGTATCCGTTTCACCGACGTCAACAATCCGGTCGTTGCGGGGGCGGGCGTTACCCAGATCAATGCGAATACCGTTTCCATTCCAACAAGCAGCCTGACCGGGTCGCTGAGCGTTGACCTGGGGGCTGGCACCGACAGGTTCACTTTCACCGCCAATCAGACGTTTGCTGCTCGCCAAGGGATCACGGTGCTGGCCGAAAAGATCACCGTCAGTGCCGGGGCAACGCTCTCCACTCGAACCGCGACCGGCGACGTGCTGACCGGCGCTTCAACGGCTAATTCAGCCAATCTGCTGCTCAGCGGTGAAAAGATCACGGTCGCGACCGGCGGACGGTTGCTTTCGCATGTGCAGACCGGCAGCCCGCTGCTGCCAGGCAAGATCACGTTGACTTCCAAAGTTGACACCGTTATTCGCAGTGCCTCGATTAAGCCTCCAACGGCAAACATTTTCCTGACGGGTGCTGTGGTTAAGGGTGGCGAAGTTCGGATCACAGCGACGGCACAGGATCGCGCAGGGGTGCTTGGTTTCCGAAAAGAAGCAACCTCCGGCGTGACCGTCACCAATACGACGATCGACGCTGCGACCTTGGAGCTCAACTCCGTCGCCGATACATCGATTGTCCCACCAGCCGCGACGATTCGCGCCAGCGGTGCGTTTACGTTTACCTCCGTTCCGGGTGCTGGAGATACGATCACACGCTCGACGGGCAGCTTTATTACCGAAGGCTTTGTCATTGGCCAGTCGATCGCAATACGGGGGACGACGAACAATGACGATGCGTTTCTAATTTCGGCCGTCACCGACACAACACTAACTTTGCTTGAAGAGTTCGAAGTCACGCCCGAACTTGCTCCGGCAGCGGTTATCACGGGCGACGTTGTCCTGCCTAAAGCCGAGTCGGTTTTGAACTTGGTGTTTCCATTTATCGACTCAGCCCTCGTATCGTTTTCGAGTGCAACGTCGAACGTTGCGGTGACCGGTGCGTCGGCAATCACGACCACTGGCGATGTCTTCATTTCATCGACCGGTGAATCCAGTGCGACGCCATTTTTCCCTGGGCTGGGTTATCCGAAGTTGTTTACGATCAGCGCCGCATTCGCAGACTCAGCGGCCAAATCGAGCGCATCGGTTGAAGGAACGACGCGGATCACGTCCGGTGGCAAAGTCACCGTCAATGCCAACTCGTCGAATGATGTGACAGCGAACACGATGTCGTTGTCCAGAAACCGAGCGGTCGATTTGACTTTTGCGGGAGCACGGACGAGCGCCGACACCGACGCATTCATCGGGGTCGGAACGGTTGTCACTGCGGCGGGTGTCGACGTGCTGGCAACGACTGAGACTGACGTGCAAGTGGGAGCCACGGTGGTCAACACCGGCGCTTCGGGCCTGGGCTTGGGAGCTGCGTACAACGAACTGACTACCAACACCGATGCGGTCATCGCGGGCCGAGTCGTTTCCAGCAGCGATGTCAACGTGCGTGCGAATGTGGTCACCGCCAACTTTCTGACTGACTCCGATACTCGTCACAACGGTTCGACGAAGCTTGCATCGACGCAAGTTGCCAACAACGTTTCCAAGTTCTCCAACGAGTCCGCCAGGAGATTGTCTCGGGTCGCGCCAGGAGACGAAAAATCTGCGGGGGCGCAGGTCATCGACTTTTTGTTTCCGGAGATTCGGTCTGGCAAATTGAACATTGCGGGATCGATCGTCGTCGCGCTGACGGACCAATCGATTGAGGCGTACATCGCTCCCAATGCCATCATCGAATCCCAAGCGTCGGTCAACGTATTGGCGACGATGATCGATCGCACCGGGTCCAGCTCAGCGGCTGAATCGACATCCGACGGCAAGGCCGTTGGTGGCAGCGTCGTCTATACCGATTTTAAAAACAAGGTTCTCGCGCATGTTGGTACGAACGCGAGCGTGAACGCCAGAAGAAATGTCGATGTGCAGTCGCGTTTGGTCTTGCCGTATCCGTGGGAGATCGATTTCTCGAGCACGGACAACGTGCTCAGTACTTTGTCTGCTGGTTTGTCGACGCTGTTATTCACGACGTTCTCACGCAACAAATCTGCCGGTGACGATCTCGCGCTGGCCGCGTCGGCGGACATTTATCAAGCGACCAATCGATCCGAAGCATGGATTGACGTGGGTGCGAACATCAACACGGACCCGCTTTTTGCGGTAGCGGGCCAAACGGTCAACGTCCATGCTTATGAAGAAACCAATATCGTCAACGGCATCGGCCTGTCCAATGGTTTTGGTTTGCTGGACAAGTTTGCAGCAAACAAAATCGTTCCCCGGCTCAATCAAGTTGCGAACGCCTCTGGCATCGGTACGAAGTTTGATGAACCGACACTCAACACTTCCAAAAATAGCCTTGGAGGCGCATTTTCGTACTTCAACATCGAAAACAACGCCAAGGCTTGGATCGATGACAATGCGAATGCCAATGCGTTAGATGATGTCTCGGTGACTGCGGAGGCAAAAGATATCTTCATTGCCATCACCGCAGCATCCGGCGCAGCCGAAAAGCTCGGCGTCTCCGGTGCAGGTGGTTTGTTCTTCGTGAATTCCAATGCGGAGGCGTTCATTGAAGATGGGGCCAGGGTCAGAGCCGGTGGCGATATTATCATTGATGCGCACGGTGATCCACGGATTTATAACTTGACTGGCGGGGTCGTTACCGGCGGCAATGTTGGCATCGGTGTTTCCGTGTCGCTCATTGACTTGAACAGCGTCACGCGTGCCTTCGTCGGTGACGAAGCGCGACTGGAAGGCAATCCAGCAGTCACATTCACAAACGTCGCATCGTTCGGCGGTTCTTTGCTGGCATTTCAAGACACAGCGATGACGGGAGCAGCTCAGCTAGCGTTTGCCGACACGGGACTGAATCCTGACGGCACGACGAGGAGCGATACGATCACGCGCAACATCGGAAGCTGGTTCACCGACGGCTTTGAAGAGGGGCAATTCATCACCGTCGACGGTACAATAAACAACAACGGTACCTACAGAATTGCGTCGATGACTGAAACCGTGTTGACGTTAGAAACAGGCGAAAGGCTAACAGCAGAGTCGCGACTTGGTGCGACAGTGACCGGGGCCGATACGATCACACGCGGCAGCGGCACATGGGACGGCGACGGTTTTTTAGTCGGCCAAGAGATCAACATTACTGGCACGACGTCAAACAACGGCACCTACACAATTGCTGACATTGTCAGGGGCAACCGCCTTATTCTGGCACCGAATGACCGGCTTCGCACCGAAGTGAATCTAGGCAGTTCTATAATCGCCGCAGACACGATCACTCGCAGCTCGGGAGATTGGTCGAAGGATGGTTTTAAGCCTGGCCAAGTCATCACGATCGCGGGCTCAGGACTGAATAACGGCACGTTCGAGATTGGCACCGTCACCGCGACGGTGTTGACGTTGCGACTGGCGGATTCGCTCGTTGATGAGACGACTTCGGTAGCCAGTATCGGTAGCGATGCGACCGTATCGACTGGGACGGTGACCAGCACGGGCGATTTGCTCATCAACGCGACATCGGGCGCGCAAGCGGTTTCGGTTGCGTTGGCAGGCGCGATCGCGACCGAAAAGAACACGGGGCAAGCCACCTCCAGCGCTGCTTCGGCTCCTGGTAGTGGTGGTTCGGGTAGCGGTGGTAGTGGTGGTGGTTCGGGAAGCGGCGCTGATGCCGGTTCCAGCGGTAAGTTCAGCATCGGAGCATCGGGAGACATTTCGATCAACGATGTCACCAGCTCCACGCGCGCTTATGTGGATGCCACGGTTCCAATTGCTTCCAGAAACGCACAAGTTTGGGCGGCGACCACTGGCCGTCCGCTGTACGAAGCGGCCAACGATGAAGAGGTGGTCCTTGCGCCCAACGGCACGAACCCTGATACGCTGACCCGCACCACGGGAAGCTGGCTTGCCGATGGGTTCCGCGCGGGGCAGTCGATCACGATTCGAGGAGCTTCCAACAGTGGTAACAACAATACTTTCGTTATCGACGCAGTGACGGACCTAGTGATCACGGTCTCTGGTGCAACGCTTGTTCAGGAAACGTCGACGGGGGCAAAGTTTACCGGTGGCGCGGCTCGTGCCGCTGGGCCAACGCTCACGTTTCGCAATGGCGGCTTTAATGCGGACACGATTACAAGAACGACAGGAAGCTTCCTTGCCGAGGGTTTCCGTCCCGACCAAACGCTGATCGTGCGAAACGCGGGTACGAACAGCGGTCGCTTCGTGATTGCTGAGGTTACGTCCAGCACGTTGACTTTAACTTTGGAGGATAGCGTCCCTGGCCTATCGAACATGAGCAGTTCGCAAGCGATCTTGCTAGCCGAATCGACAGGATTGCAAATGCTTGTCGAGGCGTTCTCCGGCTCGGTCGCATTCCGTTTGGCCGATAAAAATTCGAATGGCATCGCGGGATCGTTCTCTCAAAACACCATTGATGCGGAGACGCGCGCTTACGTATCGCGGGCCAATCTCAATCTGCAAGGCAGTCTCGGCCTGTCAGCCAAAACGGGCGGAACTCTGGCTTCGCAAGCGGCGAGCGGTACGGCGGCTGGCAAGATCGGGATCGCTGGTCAGGTGACGAATAACGACGTCAATAATCAAACGCTGGCAACGATCGAGCGCAGCAGCACAGTGACGACGGTTGGTGGCGTGTCGGTGCGAGCTTACGATGACACGTCGATTGTCTCCGTTGCCGGTGCGGTCGCTTATGGTGGCAAGGCTGGCATCGGTGCATCGATTGCGCTCAATGAAATTCAGAACCGGATCGAAGCCCGCATGGATGCTTCAACAGTTGCTGCTGGTGGCGCGATCCTTGTCAACGCGAATTCGATTGGAGAGATCTTTGACATCTCGGCCGCGATTGGAGCCAGCCGTGAAGGGATGGCAGCGGCCGTATCGGTTTCTATCAACGATGTTTCGAACGTCGTCAATGCGATCGTTACTAACGGGACTTACAGCGGTGTTGGAATCTCGATCTTGGCGACAGATCGCTCGACAATTCAGGTTTATGGTGGCGGTGTAGGGCTGGGCCAGAAAGCTGGCTTTGGTGCGTCGTTAGCGGTCAGCGACATTGCCACCGTGACGCGCGCGTTTGCTGAAAATGCGACGGTGACATCGGCGGGCGGTGACTTGAGAATCATTGCGACATCAGCCGCTGATATTCAGTCGATTACGATCGGCGCGGCGGCTGGAAAGCAGTTTGCACTTGGCGGTTCCGTTTCGCTCGGTGATGTTTCAAAGACCACTCAAGCGTATGTCATTGGTGGCGATGTCACCAGCTTGCACTCGCTCCAAATTTCGGCAGTTGACGATAGCAAGGTCGTCGTCATCGGCGGCGGGTTCGCGGGTTCGGGCACTGCTGCCGTAGGCCTTGGCAACGCAACCGTGTTAACGAACAACGTGGTTGAAGCCTTCGTGGGATCAAACACGTTCATTGCGGCAATCGGCGGTGGCGTCGGCGTTCCCGTCTTTACCGGTGCGAAAGATTCAGCCGGTAAAGCGGTCGCCGAGACGCGCCGCGGTGTCGCGGTGACAGCAATCTCGTTCGAAGATCTTGTGCTGGTGGCGGCAGGCGGTGCGGGCAGCGGCAATACGGGCATCGCAGGTTCAGCGTCTGTCAGCGTTCTGAATGAAACGACAAGAGCCTATTTGGATTTTGGATCGCGAATCAATTTCAATAGCACCGGAGCGAATCTGCTTCAGGATGTCGTTGTTCGGGCTTCGGATCAAACGAGCATTGTCGGCGTGGGCGGGGCACTTGCAGGCGGCGGAACGGTGGGCATTGGGGCTGGTATCGATGTCGGCAAGATCAACAAAACCACCGAAGCGTATGTTGATGAGAAAGCGGACGTCAAAGCGAATCGCGATATCCGTGTGGAAGCTTTTTCCAATGAAGACATCGTCTCTGTTTCGGCGTCTGTGGCGGGCGGCGGTTCCGTAGCGATCGCTGGATCGACAAGCGTCTATATCCTTGATGTTACGACGCGAGCCCTTGTGAACGATGCCGCGACGGCAATTAACGGTGTCAAACTGCAGGCCGAAGGGAACGTAATCGTTGACGCAAGGGAGAACCATGAGATGGACATGGTTTCGGGTAACATCGCTGGCGCTGGGAAGGTCAGTGTGGGAGTTGCGGCGGCCGTGCCTATCGTCACGAAGAACACCGAAGCTTCGATCGGTCAGAATGCAGTCGTCGTCGCCAAAGGAAATCGCGACGCCGTCGCCGTGCCGACGGGCGATTTTGCAATCACTTACGTAGCCGACGTGAGCAATCAAGCTTTCCCGCAGGGCCAAGCAGGCGGCACGGTGACCGGGACCAATATCGAAGTGCGCGCGCCGGGATCGTCGTCTCAAGATTTCAGCGGCGACGGCAGCAACGACCTGACCGACCCGTCGCTAAAACAACAACGAGTCGTGACGCCATTGACTCGACTGATCAAAGGTTTATCGGTCACCGCGATCAATCGCGACAACATCGAAGTTGCCGCAGTCACCGGCTCGGGCGCACTGTTTGTTACCGTCAATGTTGGCGCTGCCGTCAACGTGGCCAACATCATCACCACCGCCGCGATCGAATCGAATTCGCTGATCAATCAAGGCGTGACAGGTGCCAGTGCCGAACAGGACGTGCATGTAGCGGCGGGCAATGATCACTATCATCTCGGAACAGGCATTGCGTTTGGTGGATCGGCCGGAGCGTCGGCAACTGCGAACGCAGATGTCACTGTGGCGACCTTTGTCACGCAATCGATCATCGACGATGGAGCCAGCGTGGGAGCAGTTCGAGACGTAACTGTCTTGGCAACGTCGCGTGAGAAGATTCTGTCGATCGCCAGCGGTGTGGCGGCTTCAGGTGCGGCAGGTGTTGCTGGTTCGGGAGCGGTCAACGTCATCAACTCGACCACCGAAGCGTTCGTCGGTCTCGATGCGACCACTGATCCCACCGGTGCCAAGGTTCGTGCGGGCGGCAACGTGTTGATCCGGGCATTTGATGACAGCGACATCGATTCGATCAGCGGCAGTGCTGGGATTGGAATCGGTGGTGGAGGCGTGGGCGTTTCGGCTGGCGTGGTTCACCTGACCAAGAACACTCGCGCGTTTGTTGGTACGAATGCAACGATCAATGCGTTAGGTGGCAGCACGAGCATACTGACCGTCTACTCCGGTGAGCGTGGTTCCGATGACGTGACTTCAGCCGAAGCGATCAAAGGACTTGCAGTCCAAGCGTTTTCCAGAGAAGACGTGTTGAACGTCAGCGTCTCCGTTGCCGCTGGGTTAGCCTTTGCAGCCGGTGGCGGCGTGACCGTCGATATCATTGATGCGAACACATCGGCGTTCATCGACAACAACGCCAACATCAATGAAGATCGGGCTGCCGCGAATGCAAATCAGGGTGTTAACGTTTCGGCGGTGAACGTCGCAAAAATCCTGTCCGCGGGAGCTGGCGGTGGCGTTGGTGGTGCTGGTGGTGGAGCCGGTGTTGATGTGGGGATCTTGCGAAACGACACAACCGCGTTCATTGATGCTGGTGCGACGACGTCAGCCAACCGCGACATCGATGTCAATGCGCTCGCCAGTAAGGAAATCGATTCGTATGCGATCAGCGGCGGAGCCGGCCTTGTAGCGGCTGCGGGGTCAGTCAGTGTCTGGTCGATTGGCTCCGTATTCGATTCTACGTATGCGTCCGATGGCCAAACCGACAATCCGCTCAATGACACAGGTGTCAACGTCACCAGTTCTGGCGATAAGGTTGCGGGCGGACAAGAGACGGATGGCTATTCCAAAACACTCGGTGGTCACAGAACTGGGCCCACGTTTGCGCCGACAGCAGTCGATTCTTTAACAAACGAGTTCACACTCGTGGGCCACGGGTTTGCCACCGGTGACATCGTTGTCTATCGCAATGGAGGCGGGGCGAGCATTCCAGGTTTGGTCAACGGTTCAACCTACTATGTTGTGAACGTTTCAGCGGACAAGCTCAAGCTTGCCTCAACGCGCACCAAAGCTCTCTTTAGCAACTCATTTACCGATCGCTCCATCGATGTTACCAGTGCAGGAGCAACCGGTACCATTCACTCGCTGTCCCGCATCGTCGGCAGCACCACCACGACAGCGACGGGCACCGTCAACAGTCGCTCACGAAGCAATTTGGTCAGCAGCGCTACCACCGCGACGGGTGCGGCCGCGACCAGCGGAACGATTGCGTTCATCGGAGCCAATGCGATTATCGACGCTGGCGATGACATCAACGTGAGAGCTGACGACAAGATTGATTTTGCAGTGTTGGTCGGCGGCGTCACGGCGGGTGCTGGTGCGCTGGGAGCATCCGTGGCGATCATCAACATTGGACAAAGGACCGAAGCGTTCATCGCCACGGGGGCCAACGTTACCGCGGGTGCTGGTACGGCAGACGACGTTCTTGTTCATGCGAAGCTCGATTTGGATGTGAACGGTCGAGCTTACGCGGGTTCATTCACGGCTTTCGGTTCGTTTGCGGCGCAAGCCGTCGTGCTGCGGGATACGTCGGTGCAATCGGCATTCCTTGCTGACAACGCGAACATTCTTCGCGCCGGTGGCAAGGTCACCGTCGAAGCGCTGGCGGATCGTACCGCGACCGTGCAGACCGTTGGAGTTACCGTTTCTGGCGCTGCCGCGATCGGGGCGTCGATTGCGATTGCTGACCTGCGCGGTTCAACGACTGCTGAGGTGCGCGGTGCGAATGTGGGCCAAACGGCTGCCGTGGTGCGCAGTCTTGATGTCAAAGCGGAAAGCAGCAACATTGTTAAAACCAGTGCGGTCGCGGTGAGTGGTGGGTTGTTTGTGGGTGTCAGCGCTGCGGTGGCAAGGTCCGAGATTGCGCCTACGATCACCGCTGGCATTAGCGCGAATTCAGATGTTAAGGTTTCAGAAGATGTCGCGATTGACGCCAATGCGATCGATAGCGCAGATGCAGATTCCGCAAGCGTGGCGATTAGTGGTGGTTTAGCCGGTGGCGCAGCGGTGGCTTTTGCCAGCTTGGCGCCGGTGATGCAGGTGTCGATTGGTAACAACACCACGGTTCGCGGTAGAAGTCTTCGGCAACGCGCTCGGCACAACATCAACAGCGATGGGACTCTGCTGCCCGTGGGCGCTCGTGCCGGAGCAATCGCTGGTGCTGGTTCGCTGGTTGTCGGAGCGGCTGGAGCCGACGCTGATACGAATGTTGCCCCAGTGATCAACGCAGTGATCTCTCCCGCCGCTACGGTGACGATGTCTGGTAACATTCAGGTGCTCTCGCTCGCCAACAACGATGCTGACGCTAAGGGGACCGGCGTAGGCATCGGCGTCAAGGCAGGGGTCGGTGCGGCGCTTGCGGACGCGATCGTGGCGGGCATCGGCCGGGCACGGATTGATGGTGCGAATGTTACGTCGTCAACCGGGACGATCGAAGTCACATCGGATTGGTTCCATGATGCTGACGCGAACGCTGTGGCCGGAGCCGGTGGGTTATATGGTTCGATCAACGCGAATCGAGCCAATGCCGATGTCAGCTCTGATGTTGATTCGTTCGTCCAGGGAACTGCGGTTCTTAATGCGGGTGATGATGTGATCATCTCAGCCCGAACCGTCGGTGCTGTCGATGCGAATGCGACCGGAGTTTCCGTGAGTCTGGGATTAGCGGTTGGCGCGTCGATTGCGATCGCGCAGTTGCGGCCTAGCGTGGATGCATATTTTTCGAGTGGGTCGATCGTTGCGGCCGATGATGTGACCATTCAAGCGCTCAGTAACGTTAGCGGTGATGGCACGCTGTTCCCGGCGCAAGTGCGTGCGAAAGGCAATCCTTCTGGCGGGGCGCTAATCGGCGTCAACGGTGCCGATATCGACGCGATCGCTTCCGCTGTGGTCAACGCAACGATCAGTCCCAACGTTTCACTGCGATCGAACAACGGCGACGTGATGCTCGCGGCTCGAGCTAACAACGTCGCGATTGCGGAGAGCACCGCGATTACGATCGGTTTCATCGGCGTAGGCGTGGTTTCAATCGACGCAAACGCGGACGGCCAAACGAATGCACGGCTGGATGGTTCATTGCTTGGTGCCAATTCATTGACGGTTGTCGCGCAGTCAACGCATACCGCGAATGCTGAGGGAACCGCGTCTGGTGGTGGTATCGTCGGTGTGAATGTCGCCAACGTCACTGCCGACGCGACTCCAACGGTGACATCGCGAATTGGTAACGGCACGGCCGCTTCGAGTGTCGTTACGGTCGGCAATGTGACTCTGCAAAGCATCACAGAGACCTCGACCAGCGCGATTGGTCGCGGCAAGACCGGTGGACTGGTTGGCGTCGGTGTCGTTAAGACCAATGCAACGATGACGCCGACGATTACGACCTCGATCGGCAGCGGTTCGAGTGTCACGACCAGCACCGGCAATTTGCTTGCCGAAGCGCGTCACAACCAAGGCACTCAAAAAGCGTATGCCGAAGCGACCGCCGCCAGTGGTGGTGTTGTCAGCGGCATCGGGACTTCCTCCAATGCCGTCGCCAACGCCAACGCGAGGACGATCATTGGTGCGAGCGTTGTACTCAACGTCGGTCGTGATGTGACCTTGAATGCGTTGTCAGGCAACGTGGCGGAAGCCTCTTCCGATGGACAAGGCGGCGGAGTCATCTCTGGGGGCGAAGTGGGCTCTGTGGCCGAATCACGGGGAACGACACGGGTCGACTTGAACACGATTCAATCGCTGCGAGCGGGCGAGTCGACCAGCTTTGTCGGTGGACTGAAGATCTTGGCACAGGGAACCAACAGCGGCAAGTCGAACGCGACCGCAGGAACCGGCGGGGTCATCGACGTCGCTGGCTCCAGAGCTGAGACCACCGTGTTTCCAACGGTTGCTGCGATTGTCGACAGTGCTACCCCAATCACGGCGGATGGTGCGGTTTCGATCATCAGCACTGCCCTGGGAAACAGTACCGTCAATGCCTACGGTGCCGGTGTTGGGTTGCTTGTCAACGTTGGGACCTCGAAGGCAACCGGTCGCTGGACTCCGACTGTCGATGCAATGATTGGCAACGACACAACGATTACTGCTGGCCAAGACATTACGCTCGCGGCCTACAACAATTACACCGCTGCTGGAACTGAAGATACTAGCCGCATTGTTTCTGCGGCAGCAACATCCACTGGCGGTGGCTTGGTCGGCGTTCGTGGTGCGGATGTAATCGTTGACGTCAATGCCGATGTCAATTCGCGTGTCGGTCGTGGCGCAACGCTGAATGTTGGGCGTGACTTGAATGTCCGTGCTTGGTCGCGAAATCGAGTTGACGGTGATGCGGATGGGTCGGCGGGTGGAGCCGTTGGCGTTGGCTCAACCGTCTTTACTGCTAACGTGACCGACGATGTCAACGCGCTAACGGACGACGCAACATTGGCGGCGAGAACGAGAATCATCGGTGGACGTAATCTGAACTTTGATGCCAGATCCAATAACAGTTCCGATGTGGACGTTGATGGTGGCGCAGGCGGACTTTACGGAGGTGGTGCTGCGGAATCGACGTACAAGCTGAACTCGCCCGTTACCAAAGCAGCATTAGGCGATTTCGTCACTGTCGCGGCACCCCAAGCGACGCTGAACGTGACGACGAACATGGTGACGAATCTCGACTCCACCACAACACAAACCGTTGGGGGCATCGTTGCAAGCAACAACACCGCAGCCCGCGCTGGCGTATTCACTGGCAGAAGTCTGGTAGATATCGGCGATGCCAATGTGATCACCGTCAGCGCGCTCAGCCTCGATGCAAACTCAGACACCAATGTCGCTTCGTCTGCAACGGGTGATGTCCCATTCAATTTGGTTGGTAGCAATCAGGCAGAGGCAGACACCGACGCGGTCATCGCGACAAACGCCCAAATCGCTGGCGTTGGTACGGTAATCAACTCGCCGGAAAAAGTGTCGATTCACGCAGATGCCAATCAGGCAATCACCAAAGCTTTGGCGAAAGCGACGACGACTGGCGTTTCGGGAAATTTGTACTCGACGTCGGACAACAATCGCGTCATCACGGCTGACGTGATCACCAACTTGGGCTCGACGATCAATACGCAGCGACTGGACGTCGTCGCCTTCGTTCCCACCTTCGGACTGACACGCGAACTAGTGGCTGTTCTCGCGATTGCTGGATTTGTCGTGCGAGACGATTCCTACATTCAGTCAGCGGAAACCAACGCCCAGACCGCCACGGAATACATCAGCCAAGGATTGGAGACGGTAACCGACGCCATCATCAATAGTACCTGTTTCACATTTGGATGCGATCCAGAGCCAGCGAAATTAAAGGCTTCTAAGGGGATTCGTAAAGTCCTCACAGCCGTGAATGAAGCCAGCTATCTTGGATTGAATCGGGTCGAGAACACAATCAACTTCAACTCGACCGTGAACCTCGGTTCGGGTGTCGCTAACCCGAAAGTAGAGATCGACGCAACAGGCAAAGTGATCGCGCTGGATGGTGTCACACTTTTCGGGCAAACCGCGATTCCCGGTCCGATCAAAGCGTTGGCGCTGAACGAGACGGCGGTGGGGCCGGTGAGCGTTGCCGATATTGTCAACCGAGCAGGTGGAAGTGGAACCCTCACGGCGGAATGGGGCACCGTCAAAGGGTCACCGACATGGAACTTAGGCATCGCCTTCGGCACTGTCGATGTGATCAATCGATCGAACTTGGATCTCTCTATCGGAACGATCTCTGTCTATAGCCAATCAGCCGACAGTCCGCAGCTAATTATCAAAGCGTCAGTCATAGAGATCGATACTGCGGTAACGACAAATGCCGACACGTCCGCTGTTTCAATCGTCAACACAGGCACTGGCGATGTGACGTTGCGAGGCGTGATCGACAATGCTCGTGGATCAACATCTTTCCGCTCAACTAAAATTGGTTCCGACTTTCTTGTGGGGCCATCCGCAGTCATTTTTACTCGTATCTTCGATGCCAATTCGATGGGAACGCTCGGTCGTGCCAATGCGTACATTCCGGTGCAACTGCCTGTATACAGTGGCAGTGTCGCTCGACTTGACCAAGCAAGCGGCCGCGATGGTGTTTTCCTCAATATCGGCGGCGTGACCAGTCTCGATACGCTTAGCATCGACATCGTTAACGCCAGTTCATCCGCTGGCGACGTGAATTTGCGTTTCCGCGACGGTCTCAAGACGAAGTCGGATGCGGCCGGGTTCTCGCAGACGTCCATGGCAATGACGGCGAATTTACGATCGATCACGGCTTTCGGCGATGTGGTTTTGCAAGCCGATCAGCCAACGCTTGGCAGCGTCGATTTTGTGCTCGCGGGAACCGTCACCGCAGGCGCGTCCAAAGTTGTTTTTATCAAAACAACCGATGGCGGCAAAATTCGTGACAATAACACCGCCAGCATCGACATCTCGGCTGGTTCAGCAATCTTGATTGCCGGTGATGGCGTCGGGACATCAAGCGATCCCATCGATTTGGCAGTCAATAGGTTAGAAGGAGATGCAGGTCTTAGCGGTTTGTTCGTGACGGACGTCGGTGCCTTAACGATTGGTGGCATCAGCAGTACCGTGGGACTTCGTGGTGGCAGTGACCGTACGCTCAACTTTGGCCTCTTCTCCATCGTCACACGTGGTGGCGTCAACGTCAGCACCAGCGGTCCGCTGACAGTCTTAGAAGACATCGTGACCGATGGTTCGCTCGTTCTGACAACAACCGAAACTGCCGCTGTTGATCACTTGACCGTTGCGCCCGGTGTGAAGGTTCGAAGTGCGTTTCAAAACGTATCGTTGACCTCGGCTGACAATCTGATCCTTGCTGGCTTGATCGAAACCGGTGGCAATGCATTCCTACGAGCGTTCAACGATGTGGACATGCGGGCGACCAGCGTCATCACCGCCTTTGATCGTATTCTCGTGACCGGCGATGATGGAGTTTTAAATGCCATCGGCAGTACGGTGACTGTCGGTGGTACATTGACGGCTCCAAAGATTGAGTTATTGGGCGGTGCAGACAGCGATCGTCTGGTGATTTCAAACCTAGTTCTGCCTGGGCGAACTGAGACGGTCTGGAACATCACCGGCAACAACGCTGGCAACGTCGATAATGTCTATTCATTTTCGTTATTCGAGGGGCTCCAAGGCGGACTGCAGAATGATCGCTTTGTCTATCGCGAAGGTTTTTCCAACACGGGTCTGACCAACGGGGCCGGCGGCATCGACACGCTCGATTACTCGGGTTTTTCCGCTGCGACGGTCGTCGATGTGAATCTGACCACTGGCATTCGAAACGGCGGAACGGTCTCCAACATCCTGCGCGTCATCGGCGGAGCGGCGAACGATTCTTTGATCGGCGCTGCAACAGCCAACTGGCTCATCGGCGGCCCAGGCAATGACACGATTTCTGGCGCTGGCGGCGACGACATTCTTGTCGGTGACACCGCGTCCATTGATCTTGACGGCAATGTGCTGGTTCGAGTTTCCACTCTGACCAATTTCACCGGTGACGACACGATCTCCAGCGGCACTGCCGGTGCGAGCTTTACATTGATCCTTGGCGGCAGCGGCACCGATACGCTCAATGCCGGCTCAGGCCGCACGATCGTCGTGGGAGACCATGGCAATCTACTGTTCACGGCTGGCGTTCTAACCAGCTTCCAAAGCACCAACTCAACGATCGGCGCGGCTGACACAATTACCGTTGCCGGAGGCACACAGAACGTCATCGTTGGTGGAGCAGGCGCCGATACAATCACCGCCACCAACGGAGCCAACTTGCTTGTCGGCGATGAAGCGAGCGTCACGTTTACGGGGTCGTTCTTCACGTCTGTAACCAGTGCTTCATCCACAGGCGCAGCGGGCGACACGATCACCGGAGGTTTTGGCAATGATTGCATCGTCGGCGGGGCCGCCATTGACAGAATCAACTCCGGCGCTGGCAACAACATCGTGCTCGGCGATTACGGAACGATGTCGTTCGCATCCGGTCGCGCGGTCTCGGCCACAACCACCGAACCCACGGTCGGCGGCAACGATGTGATCACACTTGGCATTGGCAACGATGTGGCTGTGGGAGGATTCGGCAGCGACTCGTTCACAGAAAATGGCGGCCAAAATGCGCTCGTTGGCGACGAAGGCATCGTCACGTTTGCTGGGCTATTGGTGAGCCGGATCGAATCGCTCGGTAACACCGGAGCAGCCGACACCTTCACTGGTTCCACCGGAGACGATCTCGTCATCGCCGGTGCTGGCGGCGATACGGTCAACGCTGGTGCCGGTAATAACGTTGCGATCGGCGATTTCGGAGTCATCACCTTGACCGGAGGCGTCGTGACTTTCGTCGATGCCACCGAACCGAATGAAGGCGGCGCGGATACCCTCACAGGTACAACGGGCAATGATGTTCTGATCGGTGGCCCTGGCAACGATACGATCAACGGTGGCGACGGACGTAATATTCTGCTCGGTGATCGCGGGACGGTGACGTTCGCGTCGAGCAGAATCCTTCGCATTGCAACCACTGCGTCACTCAGCAGCGGCAATGATGAAATCACTGGCGGCACTCGTGAAGATTACATCTTGGGCGGTCAAGGCATTGACACGATTTCCGGCGGCGGCGGAAGCGACGTGATCGCTGCCGATCTTGGCGTGATGGCCTTCGCTGGCAACTTGATCACGTCACTCGATGCGAGCGACGCGAGCGTGTCGGCTAATGACAACGTAACGGTCGGTGCGGGTGCAGCGATCGTCGTCGGTGGGCTCGGCAACGATATTCTAACTGCGAACGCTGGCACCAACCATGTTTTGATTGGCGACTTGGGCATCGTCACTTTTGTCGCTGGATTGGTCCGCAGTGTGTCGACCGTCGCAGCCGCTGGCGACAGCGCTGATACGCTGACTGGCAGCACCGGAAACGAAACGCTGATCGGAGGCGGTGGTGCTGACACGATCAAGTCGTTCGCGGGAACAACGCTCGATGGCGGCAATCACTTTGTTCTGGGCGACAACGGTTCAGTCAACTACGTCGGTGGACTACCAGCATCGATCGCGCCCCTGGAAAGCGTGTTTGATGGAACCGATACGATAACCACAGGCAACGGCATTGACATCGTCTCCGCTGGCGGTGGCAACGACACGGTCACGACCAATGGTGGCAACGACAGCGTTGATGGTGGCAGCGGCAATGACACGATCAATGCTGGTGCCAATGACGACTTTGTCGCCGGTGGAACGGGCGACGATTCTATCGATGGCGGAACTGGCAATGACGTCCTGTTCGGTGGTAGAGCGATTGGCACGACCTTGAACTACAAGCTGAACACAAGCGACTTCGCGCTGCCGCCGCAATTCACCGCCACGAACGCACTGTATCCCGTAGCACCTTATGTTCCCGCACTGAACATCACGCCGGGAATCGCAGGTGGAGTCTCGATCGACGGTGCCCTCAATGACGGTCGTGACACGTTGATCGGAGGTGTTGGCAATGACGTGCTCTTCGGCGGTGCGGATGTCGATGTGCTGCTAGGCGGCGATGATGCTGATTATCTTGATGCCGGCGCTGGGGATGACTTGCAGGTCGATGGCGGCAGCGGCGATGACGTGATTCGAGGCGGAGCTGGCAATGATGCTATTAAAGGCGGCACCGGGATCGATCAACTCTACGGAGACGCTGGTGACGATCAGCTCTTCGGCGATGCGGGAACCAGCAATAGTCAACTTGGACAGCGATTGTTTGGTGGAATGGGGCGCGACACTTTGTTCGCTTTCGCGACCACATCCACCATCGGCGGTGACCAGTTGTTCGGCGAAGACGATGGCGACTTCCTGTACGGCAACATCGCAGGTGAAACGCTGGTTGGCGGCGGTGGCAACGACTTCCTGCAAGGTGACAAACTTTCCGGTGCCTTGTATGCGGTTAACCCCAGCGCTGCGACTGTCGGCGGCAACGACACGCTGTTTGGCGACAGCGGTGACGATCAACTGCTCGGTGGCGGCGGTAACGACACCATCTGGGGCGGTGCAGGAACGGACCTCATCGATCCGCAGGCTGGCAGCAACAGTGCCTTTGGCGGAAGCGGTATTGACCTCTTCACCGTTTGGACTGGCGCTTTGGCCGGTAATGACACGATCGATGGGCACCGAGGAAACACGGTTGGCGACACAACGATCGACGACAATGCAACCGATATTCTGGTGCTCAATGGAACAACCTCCAATGACACGATTTTGCTAAGCCAGCAACTTGGCGCAAATGGACAGGTTCGCTTCGACTTCAATGGTGCTGTGCGCACCCTGACAATGCTCGACCGCACCGGAAAGCCATTGGTGGAGCAGTTCCAAATCGCCGGCCTGACTGGCAACGACACAATCGGATTCGTTACGGCTGCAACGCAATTGCCTGTTGGAATCACCAATCCTGTGGCCACGGGTCTGTCAAAAGCTCTTGACTTCAGCGCGTTGTCGAGTCGTAGCAACGATTTCATCGGCGTGTTCGATGGCAACAGTGGTAACGACCTGTTGATTGGCGGTGCCGGACGCGACCAATTGGACGGTGGTTCAGGCAGCGATGTCTTGTACGGTTTCGGTGGCAATGACCGACTTTGGGGCGATCAGGGCGGCGGTTCAGCCAGCGATTACGATGTGCTGTTTGCTGGTCAAGGCAACGACGATCTTGTGGGCGGGACTGGCAAGAACGCTCTCTACGCTTGGTCGATTGCACCCGAAGCCCGACTTGTTCCAACGCCAGGCGCGGCCTTTAATCCCGGCGACATTGCAGGCCTGATTGCTGGCGGACCGACGTCGTCGTTTGGCGTTTACTTCAACGCATCCACTGGAGCCATCCTGCGAGGTGCCAACGCACTTGTCGCTGGTGTGCCACAGGAAGGCTTCGTGTTGGAAACAACCGGCCTGAATCGCATGATCGGTAACGAACTGGCGGACAATCTGTTCGGCGGTACAACGCTCGATTTTATGTATGGCAATGGTGGCATCAACACTTTGTTCCGTGCCAACGGTTCAACGCTGGAATCGCTCGATGGCGGCTTAGCTGGGGACGATTGGAAAACGTACGCACGCGAATCCGACCAGATCTGGTACGTGGGTGGAACCAACGCGGACGACGAAATCAACGTGGACTTTGTCACCGAGCCCGGTCTGCTGGCTGACCATCACTTGCTCACGCGGTTGACAAACAACAATGGCAATTTCTCTTTCGCCGCACAGGTCAAACTCGACTTCACTGCCACGGACAGCGAAGGCCGACTCATTTGGGATGCACGCGATCGGATCTTCGACTTGCAGAATCTGCTGACCGCTCAGGCCGCCGGTGACGCGGCAAAGGTTGGCGGTTTGCTGAGTCAAGTTTCTCTTGCACAGACGAACCTGATCACAAGCTTGCTTCCGCCGGAAGGTGATTTCCAGGTCATTCTGATCGATGCCCTGGACGGTAATGACAAGATCACCATTGGACCGACCGTGCAAAAATCCGTTTGGGTCGATGCAGGTGCCGGTGACGACGTTGTGAAGATCCGTGGTGGAAATTCGATTCTCTCGGACAAAGCCGAGAACAGCGCGCCCACAGGTCGACTGCGTAGTAGAAACGATATTCCGCAACAGGCTTTCGGATTGACTCAAGTCACCGGCGCTTTGACGCTCACATCAGACGGTCAGACAATTCCATCGGGTACTTCCGCAGGTGCTCTGTTCACCGGTCTGACCATCGACTCGGCATCCGACGTCGATTGGTATTCGTTCACGCTCGCCTCGACTCCGGGATCGCTTGCGAAGTTCGAATTGGCCAGTGGAGCGGTCATCGACAAATTGGGACTTGCGATATTTGACGCGAACGCCGATGGCATGGCTGGAACTCAGCGAGCCACCGGCACAACCACAGGCGACGCTGGTTCCGTTGCATTGACCGGACTATTGCCGAACACAAAGTATCTGCTTCGAGTTAACACTCCAAGTCTTGTACCTACCCTTTACGACTTGCGTTTGAATCTGTCTGGCACCACCGTTCCGTCAGCGCTCGCCGCAATGCCGACCACCAGTCTCGCCATACGTGCGAGCGAAGAACGCCGTGACTTGATTCTCGGGGGAACAGGCAACGACATTCTTCAGGGCGGATCGGGTGAAGACTTCATCTTCGGACAAGATGGCAACGACGTTCTGACTGGCGGCAGCGATCATCAAGCCAGTGACTTGTTATTCGGCGGCAGCGGGGACGACACGTTCCAAATTATTCCTGATGCGTTGCCTTTGCTTGGCAATCAAGCAAGCACTCAATTCGATCCAGGAACCAAGACCTTCCTGCCGACATACAGCGATCAATTCATCGGTGGAGCGGGCACAGATCGCGTGCTTTATCTTGGCGGAGATAAAGACCGACGAGGATTTGATGTCCCGGATTACTCAGCCATTACCTACAACTCGGGACTGCATCGTTACGAATTTTCAAGCCTGGTGTGGGATATCGGTTTGCAGCAATTCAAGACGACGTTCATTGATGCAAACGAGGACAAGGTTAAGCAATCGACGGAGTTCACCGTCTATCAGCAACAGCATTTGTTCTATCAAACACGCGATGTCGAAAACACGCAGTTCGTCACTCGCTCCGGGAACGATGTCGTTCACGCTGATCCCGGTTTTAAGTTCCTGCCAATTTCGCCACCCAACGGTCCAAACTTCATTCTCGATCCCGCGGCGAACGCAGCTTCGTTCGATGAGTATGGAATTGCTTTGGGTGATTTTGAACAGGGAGCCTCCGAAGCGGCGCTCAACATTGATGGCGGTGAAGGCAACGACTTCCTGTTCGGCGGAGTTCTGAACGACACGATCGAAGGTGGTTCTGGAATCGACTATCTCGTCGGCAACCTAGGCAACGACAACCTGTTCGGCGGCGGTGGTGCGGACCAGATCTTTGGCCATTCACCAGCCGTCGGGACAGGCCTGACCGCGTATCCTGTCGCGGCGCAAGCGAAGCCGCAGGGCTTCCCAGTCGGAGCAGTAACCGAAGACTATGTCTACGATCTCGCTGCACCGTTCCTGAATCTTCCATCGACCGCGCGACCTGGAGTCACGATCACTGGTGGCACGATCGCGAATTTTGATGACAAGGCGTTTGGTCTGGACGGCAGCTCGCCAGGCGAACGATTGTCGAACCTCACCGAAATCGGTGACTTCAACGGCGACGGGCAGACTGATTTCCTGGCCTCGGGTGCAACGCAAAGTTACTTGCTGTTCGGACCGATCAATCTGGAGAACTTTGCCTCGGTCGCTCCGCAGTCCGAAATCATCATTGATCAATCGGCATTGGGACAGCCTGCGGATCGCTTCGGTGATATCGATGGCGATGGACGAGCCGACCTCGTGTTCGTAAAGAATGCACTGAATCGCACGGAAGTCACAGTGATCTTCGGCAACTCGACCGCTGGTACCGATGCGCTTGATCAATCCGTGCTTTGGCCTCGAACATGGAACGCTTCTTTCGCCTCTAACGTGCTAAACAGCACGAACAGTCGCAAGTTGACGCTCGACGGAAGTCAACTGTCGCCACGCGACGTGAAGGCCCAGGTGCTGAACTACAACGGCGACAATCGAGACGATCTGTTGCTGTCCGCCCCGACCACGACCGGAACGTTTTCGCTGTCCAGTGAGTTTAACATTGGTATTCCTTCGGGAACCGACCTCAGGCGACAGGCACAAGTGGTTGCCAATGATCAGTTGTTCGTCGCCAAGGGCTTTTCCAACTCGGGAAACAATCCGACGTCCACGACGCTCGTCCGCGTTGATGAGAATGGCGAAACGCCTGTCACGAATTTGCCGGGGCTGATCACCAACAACCAATCTTTCTTCCCGATCACTGCGGTCAATGGAACGGTTTATACACAGAGTTTTGACACCAATACTGGTATTGGAAACATCTATCGCGTTAACCCTGACTTGACCGCAGAACCAGTCACGTTCCGTGGCGTTCCTGGGTTCTTCAGAGCCCTCTATTCGCTCAAGTCGGACGCAGCGACTGGCAATGAAGAACTCTACGCTCTGTTGGCCAATAACAGTGCCGACGTTCGACTATTCCACATTGACGTCGCCACTGGGAATTTAGCCGAGATCGCTGATGCCTCTCAGGTACTCGTCGCCACGTCTCTGCCGGTTGGAAATAGTCTCAAGTTCATATCAGGCACTAACACATTGAATGTGCTCGACAATAACCTTGTCTATTTCGATCCGCAGTTGCATGGCGTTACGGGCCCCGCGAAGTCGATCTACCTTCAGGACATCGAAAATAGTGGTCCGACGATTAGCCTCTTCGATGCCGTGTTCGCGAGCGCATCAGCAGACAACTTCCTCTACATGCGGGCGACTTCGGCATCGACGGGCAATGAACTGTGGCGAATCGATGTTTCCAATCCGTTAGTGCCCGTTTCCATTCCACTGGAGATCCTTCCTGGTGCTGCAGGTGCGACTATCGGAGCACGAACTGCCATCGTGAATGGGGTGGTCTATTTCACGGCAACCGGTGGACCAGAAGGCGAGCAACTGTGGCGATACGTTCCGGGCTCAAATCGCACGGCGATTGGCACCATTAGCCGCGTGCTGGACTCGAATCAGCAGGGCATTGGTGGCGTTACGGACCTGATTAACGTTGACGGTGCATTGTTGGTTCAACGCGCGGCAGACACTTGGCGATTCGATGGTATCGATTTGGTTCGGATTGCAACAGGAACGGTCAATGCCACACCCCTGGTAAACTCCAGCGGCCGCAGTGATTCAACATGGTTGCTGCACAACGACGATCCTTTCAAAACAAACCTCCGAGTGGCCCGATACGAACCTGCAAATGCTGGCTACATCTTCGGCGGACAAGACATTGTGGGCGGTTTACCAACTTTGCCAGGCTCAACGTCTGTCGATGTTCGCGCCGCAGAATTCACCTTCACGCGAAGAGCGCTTGGCCTTCAGGACACCACGTCGTTTAACGCAGAAGTCGTTGGCGATGTGAACGGTGACGGACGCGATGACGTTGTCTTCACCGGACCAGGGAATCTCGCTTTGAATCGCCAAAGTCTGATCAAGAACGACGTGGCCTCTCGCAAGACCGTAAGAACGTCGACGAACCCCGCCAAAAATCTTGGTACGCTGCTAAGTAATGCTGGAATTGCCAATGATGATGCGTTCGAATCAGCCGCCAGTTCATTCGTCGTGCCCGGAACCAGCGGCTCAGCTCCACTGACCTTCACGCTGAAATCCGACACGGGGGCCTACAGCTTTTCATTCGGTTACTTCGATGTCGGCCTGGTTCCATTCGATCCGATCACCCAGCGTCGTGAATACGCGGTGTCGGCGATTGAACAGGCACTCGCTTTCAATACCCTGATCTTTGACAATCTCGTCAATAACCCTGGCGACACCGTAACAAAGAACATCCCAGCCGGGACAGAGATCGGATTCTTCCTGATTCCCAATGCCACGGTTCTGGACTTCCTCGGGAACGCGAACAGCTTCTACCCAGCAAACGACGCTCCTTTGTTCTCGTTACCCAACGCGAATCCAGGCGAACGGGACCAGATGCTGGCGTTTGTCGGCAGCGGCAAGACGTTCTTTACGTTTGAAGATTTGTCCCGTGCGGTGGGCAATACGAACAACGCAGGCAATTCAGACAACGACTTTACCGATGTATCGTTCGAGGTCAACGCGTCCCTTGTGGCGGCGCGCGGACTTGAATTGCATGCCGTGGGTGATTTGAACGCGGACGGATTTGATGACGTCGCGGTGCGTAAAGGTCGTGACCTTGGATTGGTCTTTGGCAAGGCTGATGCAATGCAGATGAACTTTGAAAAGCCTGACAAGACCATTCGCGGCTTCGGTGATTTCTCGCAAGTCAGCGTAACGTCCGGCGATTTTAACGCTGACGGAAAAGTTGACTTGGCCGTAGTGGATACTGCGACCGACAGGACATTTATCTACAACTCCATCGCATCTGCCGGTGCGCTGATCCGCCAGACAGCATTCGATACTCAGTTTGTTGGCACCACGCCGTCGGCCGCGAAGCCGCTCGGATATGAATTGCCCGTCACTGCGCTGGCTAGCGATACCGTTCCTCGCGTGCTGACGGTCACAACCACCGGGCGGACGGACTTGGTCGCGATCCCAGCAGT
Source organism: Planctomycetaceae bacterium (assembly GCA_043775635.1). Lineage (GTDB taxonomy): Bacteria > Planctomycetota > Planctomycetia > Pirellulales > Pirellulaceae > UBA6163. The sequence goes on from JAYVSE010000396.1 coordinate 31,945, forward strand.
ACAAACCAGTTTTCAGATTGAATTCACAGGTACGAAATCGACGAATCAGACGCTGGGTGGTACGGTCTTCAACCAACTTTCGGACTTCGCGTTCAATGAAACGATTGCAATCACCACCGTTGTAACCGACACGCTCACCTCACTGGTCACGAAGATCAATGCGGCACTCGCAACCACGCGTTTGGCAGGTCTGGTGACCGCGTCTGGTGCTAACAACCGGTTGAAGTTTTCCGGCCGCGCCGCGCCTGTGTCTTCATTGACTGTGACAAGTGTCGACTTGAGCCTGCGAGTTCGCGAGTTTCAGACGACGACGTTCTCGTCTTTGGCGAACACTCCGCAGTTGGACATCAATGCTGACGGGATCGACGATCTGCTCGTCGGAGCGACGGCTGCGTTGGGCGTCGTCAATGGCCAGGTCGAGAATGCTGGTCGCATCTACACGATCTATGGTTCGCGCGCCACGATCGCTCTCCCAACAACGTTTGATACTCTGGAGAATATCTCCGTGCCTGGCAGCGGTGCGTTCGTGGTCGATCGCGGAACGGGACAACCAGAACGTTTTGATGCCGGAGCCGGTGCTCCGTTCACGATCGGTACTGCTGCCGATCGCTGGTTCCGCTTCAGCACTTTGGGCGACGGCAAAGCCGGCGACGTCATCCGACTAGTGACTAGCGATGTAGCCGACACAGGCTTGAAAGCCGACTTGCTTGGGGCCGATGGTTCTGTCCTTTCGGTCGGCAGGGTGATCTTCGATCTGCGAGCAACTGTGGCAGGGACTTACTTCCTACGTGTGTATGATACCGATGGGACGAAGAGCCCGTTTGTCATTGATTTCACTGCGCCGGTTCGAGGCCATACTCACGAATCTTCGACCCTGCCGGATCGCGATGTGATCTTTGGTGGCGATGGCGATGACACGATCTTCGGCAATAACGACCTCGATCAGATTTTTGCTGGCAGCGGTGCCGACCGAGTGACTGCTGAACCGATCGAAGTCCGAGACAGCGATATCGCTGATCGTGCACTCGGTACAGTGGCTTCCAGCGAATCCAGCTTCGGCAATAACGCTCGCGACCTTGATCCGATCGTGACGTTCAACGATCCGCAGGTTGCCGCATTTGTTGGCGACAAACTGGGCCAGGCGATCACTACCAGTGGAAACCTGTCTCTCAGCTTTGAAATCAACTCGGTGCTTCTGCCCAACGAGGTCCTGCAAGGACGTACCAATCTGACGATTGAGTTCTGGATGAACCCTGAGATTGAGACGTTCTTTGGTTCACAGATCATCTCCCCGCGTACGTTTGAAACCAACGCACTCAAGTTGGAGCTCAATTTCCTCGGGCAACTTGTCTACAGCAGTGGCAGTGCAAGCGTCGCCTGGGACTTGCCAACCTCTCGGCTGATCAACCAGTGGCACCACTTTGCGATCGTCCGTGATGACTCGAATGATCAAGTCGAAGCCTTCATTGACGGAGTTTCACTTGGATCGCGAACGGCAATTGTTGACCAGATCGACCTGGGCCCGTTTGCCAGTGGCGTCTTGATGGGTGATGATCTGCATGGCAAGCTGGATGAGTTGACGATCTGGGATCGATTGCTTTCTCCGGCAGAGATTCAGTCACGTCAGTACCGACCATCGACTGGTCTCGAATCAGGATTGGTCGGCAAATGGTCGTTTGAAGAAGGCTTCGGAACGACTGCGCACGACAGTTCTACCAATAACTTCGATGGCGTCTTTTCTCCGGGACTTTCGGTACCGGTGTGGTCGACGGACGCGCCGATGAACTTGCCGTTGGTGAAGGGAGACTTCCGTTCTACCGATGTTGCGACATTGCAGAGTCTGGATCTGTCGGGCACGCATATCAGCGACCTGACGGGGCTCGAACGCTTGGTCAACCTAACCTCCCTCGACCTCACTGCCGAAACTACAAGCGTCGTAGTTCTGACTCCGCCACGGCTCGCGTTTAACCCTGGGCTTGGTCTTGCTCTCGTCGGCGATACCTACATTTCCGAATCAGACCCTTTAACCTCGGACGGATTTGAAACGGTTCTCAAGCTCGACGGCAGTGCTCCGAATCGCGCCACGCCGCTCATTCGATTCGATCTCAGCTCACTGGCTGGAAGAACGGTTGATTCCGACGCGCAGTTCCGAATCTCATTGCAGGCGGTCAATAATCCGTTGGCCGTTGGTGCAACGCAATTAGTTGAACTGCGTGAGTCCACGGCCGACTGGAACAACGATTCAACTTGGTTGAGTATCCCTGGAGGTCCACCATCCGGATCCGTCTCCGGCACAGTCCTTGAATCCGTCACATTCTTCTACGATCATACGATCTTTGGCGACGTGACTGGTACGCTTACCATTCCCGCTTCCGTCGTCCAGCGCTGGATTGACGATCCTGCCAGCAATCGCGGCTTGGTATTGCAATCGCTGACGACGACCCCGGGCAACGAACTGTTCATTACCAGTAACAATGGGAGCGCTGGCAACGTTCCGCAACTGGTGGTTTCTCTCAGCGACGCGCCTGGCTTTGCCAATCTCGATGATGAAGATCTCGCAAATCTTGCTCCACGTCGACTGACGTCTGGACCGCAGGCTGGCGAGCTCGTTGGACTCCCACGACTTCAAAACTTGACCCTCAACAATCAGCGGAATGTCACCGACATCTCCTCGCTCGTTGATGCCAAAGAGTTGCGAACACTGCGGCTCGATCGCACAGGCGTCAACCCCGTTGATCCCGCCACGCTCTCCACGCTTGGTGTGCTATCCAATCTGCAAACGCTCAACCTGCCAACGCGAGTCCTCGCAGATAGCACCAATTTGGTCTTTAACGAAGGGCAAAACATCAGCCTGCCGTTCAGTGTTCCGGCACTCGATTTCAATGGCATCAATCAAAGTGTTGATCTGGACCAAGCTCAAGTACTCGGAGATTTGCAGAATAACTTCACCGTGGCCACATGGGTGAAGCCAGACGCAGTGACAGGCATTCAGAATGTCATCACGTCCAAGTCGAACGCCAACGGTTGGGGCTTTGCATTGAATGGATCAGGGCTTCGATTCATTACCTACGGTAACCAGTTCTATGACATTCCCGGCTCGATCGCCGTTGGTCAATGGACCCATGTCGCCGCAGTCATGAAGTCAAGCAACTTCGTTGAATTCTTTGTTAACGGCGTTTCGATTGGTTCACGCGTTGGCACCGTTCCCTCGACGCCGACCACAAGCGGATTCCAAATCGGCTTGGGAGTCGCTGGCACGGAAGGTTTTAATGGCAAGCTCGGCGAAGTTGGTGTTTGGGACCGCGCGCTAACGCAAAGTGAGCTCTCCGTCATTCGCGCGTCGTTCCCTGATCGTGTTGGGGCGAACTTGATCGGCTACTGGCCACTGAACGAAACCAGTGGCGCTGCCACCCTCGATCGCAGCAACAGCAAGCTGACCGGCGTCCTGGTCAATGGACCACTGAGAACGTCCGAAACGACCATCCCTTGGACGGTCTCCGGAGCGGTTACCGCCAGTGGCACGGCCAGCCCGATTGCATTCAGCCCCACCGACGACGGAATCCCAATCGTCACGGTGCGGAATTTCCAATTCCCGCTCATCGTTCGCAACGTTGCCCCAGTCATCACGCAAACACCAGACCCTGATAAGGCAAATGCGAACACAGGCGCGAACGAAGGCCAGATGCTGACCGTCGCACCCGCAACGACCGCTGGAAACACAGTTCGCTACAACCTTCGTGCCGACGGAGTCACGTTCGATACGTTGATCGTTTCGGAACCGTCGTCAAGCGATCGCAGTACCTTTGTTTCGCGATTCTCGGTCACTGACAATACTGGCCTAACAACCGACCTGACCCAAACATCGCTGTCGCTTGGTGACACCAACGGCGGATACGTCTCCACCGGTTTGAAAGTCGACCAGTCCGCGTCCACGGGCGGTGCAACGTTTGAAATGTGGCTGCGGCCTTCGGTGAGCACGGGCAATCGTTACGTATTCGACACTCTCGGTAACGGCAATCAAGGCTGGGCATTGCTTCACAACGGCACAAACTGGATCATCGACAATGGCACCTCTCAATTCACCACGTCGCTAACCGTCAGCCCTAATCAGTGGCAACGAATCTCGGTGGTCTTCGATCCGGCAAAGGGCGTCACGGTCTACCAGCGATTGGACGGTTCGACCGCCGTGACGACTTCGACGAATGCGATCATTGGATTCACGACGTCCGGCGGCACGCTCACCATCGGTGCTGATGCAGCGGGAAATTCCACGAATCGTTTCGTCGGCAGCGTAGACGAATTCCGCGTTTGGAGTCGGCCGCTCTCCGCCATCGAGCTTGACGCGCTCGATGATGGCCCCGTTGCTGCTGACTCTGCAGATCTGATCGGCTATTGGCCGTTGAATGATGCCTTGGGTTCGATCGCCCGAGATTATTCACTTGCGCATAACGACGGAGTGCTCACCGCGTCCAACTACCGCAGCGCAGTCGTTGCCGATGGTCCGATCGCCTATTACCGACTCAATGCCACGACAAGTCCGACCGTCGATGAAATCGCCGGGCGCAATGGCACCGTCACCGGTATCGCTCTGACGGAAAGTCCGCTTGTAGGCGGCCTACGCGGCGGCCGGGCACTGCAGTTCAACGGAACGGCGGACAAGATCGATGTCCCATTCAACGCGGCGCTAAATCCAGCGGGAAGTTTTTCACTTGAATTGTGGGCACGAGTTGACGGTGGCGCCAACACGACGCGCGGGGTGTTCGATTCCGTTGCGATTGTTCCCGATTTGCAAGGTTTCTTCATTGAGGCGTCGGCCGACAACCATTGGACGTTCGGCACCTCCGCGGGCACTAACCAATTCGATACGGCAATCGGACCCGCTGTACAGCTTGGCATCTGGACACACCTTGTCGCCACTTTCCAAGCAACATCGCCACTGTTGGATGTAAACGGCGCGTTCTCCGGATTCTCGTCGCTTTATGCGAACGGCGAATTGATTTCAAGAATTGCGGCTAAATTCAAACCGAACACGTCCAGCGTGACTCGGATTGGCGCGAGCGGCTCAGAAACGACGGCGGGCTATGGTTTCTTCAACGGTGGCATCGACGAAGTTGCAATCTACGGTACTGCGTTGGCTCCTGTGGATGTGCAGCAGCACTATCGTCGTGCCACAAGTGACCGAGTCTCGCTTCCTGCGAATGCAGTGGCCAGCAACTGGAGCAGTAACGTCGCCACCGTGTTCCCAGCCCAGGTAAAGTTGCTCGACAACGGTGCTTACACGCTGAACGTTGCAACCTCCGATCGCGATGGCGGTGTGGCGACCTCGCAATCGACGTTTACTGTCAACAACCTCGCGCCAGTGATTGCCCTCGGAAGATCTACGACTCCCGGTAGCACAACTAACCCGCTGACCGTTCCGCCTCCGGGCATCTTCATGAAAATCGGTGGTTCAGTAAATCTGTCTGCCGTTGGAACAACCGATCCAGGCGTATTGGATACGCTGACCTATCGCTGGGATGTCGCGTCCAACAATGGTCATACGGTCAGCTCGTCGGATGCACGTCAATTCAGCCTCGTGCCGCAGAATTCCGGTGTCTACGAAGTCATACTTACCGTTACCGACAACGACGGCGCTTCATCAGTCGTTCGTCAGACCGTCGTTGTTCGGCCAGACTCAGAAATAAGCGGTGCCCCGACCACAACGGTAACCACTGGTACGGCAACAACGCTCAGTAGCGCTACCTCCAGCGCGGCGCCAGACCAGAGCAGCTTCCGTGGCGACGTTCAGAACTTCAGCCGCAATTACATCTGGTCGTCAACGACGAATTTGTTTGTTCAACCGGTGAATCCCGAAGGTTTGAACGTACACGTAGTGCCGCTGACCGCTGCTGTTCACACGGCGAGCCTGACCGTCATTGATGCTTTCAATTCCGCTATATCGGCCGTGAACCTGCAACAGGCAACGGCTGCTTTCTCGCAGGCTACCACCAGCCCCGCGAATCTGATCGATGGCAATGCATTGACGTTCTGGGGCAACGTAGGCAACACCGCCAACCCTCGCAACAACACCGCCGTGTTTGAAACCGCGACTTCGCTGAATCAAGCCGGCGATCTCGTGCTCTACACCATCCGTATCGTCTCGGGCGGTAACGCTGGAGAGAACCTCGGCAAGTTCCGTCTTTCGGCCACGACCGACAATCGCTCCAGTTTTGCGGATGGTCTGAGCACCGGAGGCGATGTGACGGCAACGTGGATCGAGCTCACACCGGTCAGTGCCTCGGCGACATCAGCGACGCTGACGATGAACGCCGACCGCACGATCATCGCCAGCGATACCGTTGTGGCCGGCGATACCTACACGATTCAGGTACTGTCCAGCCTCGCAAGCATCACCGGCTTCCGACTCGAAGCCTTGACCGATGCATTGTTGCCAACCACAGGCCCCGGTCGCTCCGCGAACGGAAACTTCCAAGTTCAATCGCTCGCCATAGAACAAGGCGGTACACTGCAATTGTCCGACACCAGCACCATGACGCTGACCAGTGCAGCACCGTCACCATCGCTGGACATTACAACCGCCGTCCTTGCTGCGCCATCGCTACCCAATGCTGGATTCGAATTGGCCGCATTGCCAGCGAATTCCTTCAAGTTCTTCTCAACGATGACGCCAACGGAGCAAGCTGCAACCGTCTGGACCACCGGAACACCAACGACGGCAGGACTCACCAGCAATCTCAGCTCCTTGCAAAGCGGTATCGCTGCTCCCGAAGGAATTCAACATGGCGTGCTGACCAACGTCGCCAATCTCACGCAATCCATTAGCGGTTTCATTGTCGGCGCTCCGTACGCCGTGCACCTGCTGACAATGGCTCGCCAGCTCGCTCCGTTTGGAAGTGACCTAGAAATCGTGCTGGATCAAGGCCTTCCAACGGAACTCAAAATCCTTGAAATCGATCAGGTCAACTTCAACGCCTTTACTCGCGCCGCCTCGAACACATTTTTCGCGATCAAGGACAGCTACACACTGACGATTCGTTCGACACTGAATGGCGGAGCACTGACAGGCGACCGCTCGACCATGATCGACGACGTCCGCATTGTGCGACAAGCCGCCGAAGGCGATCTGTTGACGTTCAGTGCTGCCAACCTATTGCCGCAACCAACGGCAAGCGGTGTCGTTCTTGGCAATCGCACTTACCTCTGGACAGTGACTTCCAACAATGGCCAAGTCATCCCGAATGCGACAAGCACCGTGCTCTCCTTCAAGCCGCAAGACGAAGGCCAGTACACGATCGATCTGACGGTTACCGATACCTTTGGAACGAAAGCAGTTCAACAGTCTAAGCAGTTGATCATCAACCCTGTCAATGCAACGCCTTCGTTCACACTCGAAGCTGATCCGTTCGTTCCGGTCGCTGGTGGACAACAGTCAGGCGTGCGAGTTGCGTTCGCCGATGCAGGTTCGGTCGATACGTTTACCTACTCGATCAACTGGGGCGACGGAACAGCGAACTCAACGGGTACGGCATCAAGCACAGCGACCAGTAGCGGTCGGGCTGGAATCTTCAGCGTGCCGCACACCTATGTGGCTCAAGGGGCGCGAACCGTGACCGTGACCGTCACAGACAACGACGGCGGTGCGTTAACGAAAACCGTGATCGTTTCTGACATCACCGGTCCAACGGCCGATATTGTCGACCTCACTCCTGATCCGCGGTCGACAAACTCCGGACTGTTTACCATTAACTTCAGCGAAGATGTTACGGGCGTTGACCGAGCGGATTTAATTCTCACTCGCGATGGTAATGCAGTCACGCTGACAAATGAGGTAACGCAAGTCTCGCCGCGACAGTACAGGCTCGATCTCGGCAGCTTGACTGGCATCAGCGGCTTGTATCGGTTGGTGCTGCGCGCCGGAGGCTCAGGTATTGCGGACGCCTCCGGCACGTCGCTCGCAGCCGATGCCACCGAAGAATGGCTCGCAGACTTCATCCGGCCCACCGCCACGTTAACCAACTTTGGAACAACATTAACGACGGGCGTTGGCACCGCGACGATTGTGTTTAGCGAAGAGGTAACGGGCTTTGATCTCGCCGACCTGACGCTCACCCGCAACGGCGTGAACGTCAGTCTCACTGGCCTCGTTTTAAACAGAGTTTCTCCGACCTCGTTCGCGATCAATCTTTCGAGCGTCGCAGCAACAAGCGGTGACTACGTGCTGACGCTCTCGGCTGCGGCTGCCGGTAACGTCCGTGACCTGGCTGGCAATCTTTTGCTCGCGAACGTCGTCAGCAGTTGGACAATCGAACGTGTAGCGCCGATTGCGACGCTGACGCTCCCCGGTTCGGCAACGCGAAACGTTCCCGTGAATATGGTTACGATTGATTTCAGTGAACCGGTCACTGGCTTCGACTTGGCCGATCTGACGCTAACACGTGGCGGTGTGGCTGTCTCCTTGGCTGGCCTAAGTTTGGCTAACGTCGGCGCTACTGGTTACACCATCGACCTAACGACCGTTACCGCCACAGCAGGTGCCTACGTCTTAACATTGAATGCGGCGGGCTCTGGTATTCAAGATCGCGTGGCGAACGTTTTGGGGAACAGTCCGACATTGAACTGGCGGATCGATCTCACCAAACCGACGGCCGACATCATCGATATCACTCCTGATCCGCGAAAGACCCACGTCGGCGTTGTCTCCATCACGTTCAGCGAGCCCGTGCTGGGTGTAAACCTTGCTGACTTCACGCTGACTCGCAATGGTGTCCCGCTTGATCTGACGGGAGTTTCGGTCACACAGATCGATTCGACTCGATTCGAAATTAACTTAACTCCGGTAACCTTTGTCGATACCGCGACGGTGGATACGGCGCTCGAAGGTGTCTTCTTGTTGACGTTGAATTCAGCAAACTCCGGTATCACCGACTTGGCTGGCAACTTGCTGTCCGTGCCAGCGAGCGATACGTGGAAGGTCGATCTGTCCGGCCCCATTGCAACGTTCAGCGGAATCCCCACGGTGCCGCGCAATTCGCCCCTAGGTATCGTGACCATCGATTTCGATGAGCCGGTCACCGGGGTCAACATCGCCGATTTTGCGCTTTCATTCTTTGGGTCGAAAGTCAACATCTCTGTGTTGCCGATTACCCAAGTGAATCCATCGCGGTACACGATTAACTTGTCCACCGTGACGCAGGACAATGGACTTTACGAGTTCAAATTGACGGCCGCTGGGTCTGGTATCCAGGACTCCCTGGCCAATCCTATGGCAGCGGATCTGATCGCACCGTTCAACATCGATCTGATCAAGCCCGTTGCAAACATTGCGACCGTTCAAAGCCCGCGTAGTGCAGTCGTGGGTCTTGTGACGATCCCGTTCAGCGAACGCATCACTGGGGTCGACCTCGCCGACTTCACCTTAACTCGCAATGGCGTCGTGGTGCCTCTGACCGGTATCCCGTTTGGCAGCCGCGTCGACTCCTCGACGTTCTTCGAGATGGATCTCACCAGTGTCACAAAGCTTGCGGGCAGCTATGTACTCACATTGAGTGCGACCACTTCAGGCATTATCGACCAAGCTGGCAACGGACTGGCCAGCAACGCTACAATCAGTTGGGTGACCGACTTGACCGCTCCGACGGTCAGCATGACGCAAGTTACTGTGAATCCACGCAACACCGCTGTCGGTGTGATCACGCTCGACTTCAGCAAACCGGTCACTGGCTTGGACCTGTCCGATTTTGCGTTGGTTCGAAACGGTTCCACGGTCAACCTGTCGAGCTTGGCGCTTACAACCGTCAGCACAACGCGCTACACGCTGGATCTATCCACTGTCACCGCCACGCCCGGCGACTATGTCTTCATACTCAACGCCGCCCCGTCAGGCATCATCGATGCCGCTGGCAACCGCTTGGCGGCCGGGGCTCAGCGTCAATGGACAATGGACACTCAAGCACCCACCGTTACATTGACCGGAGAACTTGCGTCGCCACGCAACGCGAGAGTCGGCGTTGTCACGGCGACGTTCAGCGAAACGGTAACCGGCGTCGATCTCGCAGATTTCTCGTTGACTCGCAATGGCGCGAACGTAAGTTTGGCAGGGCTAAGCGTGCTTGCAATCAACGCTGCCAACTACACCATCAACTTGACGACGGTGACGGCCGCCGCCGGCGACTATGTGCTTACGCTCAGGGCCGCTGCATCGGGCATCATTGATCGGGCCAACAATTTGCTCGCCGCCGCTGCTATCGCTCGCTGGACGACTGATCTAACGGTACCGACAGTCGCTGTGGTCGCCATCACACCCGACCCACGCACAACGCCTGTTGGCAACGTTACATTCAACTTCAGTGAACCCGTTTCGGAAGTTGACCTAAGCGACTTCAGCCTCACCCTGAACGGTCTTCCGATTGACCTGACCGGTGCCGCGTTCACGGCGGTCACCCCCAGTCAATACCAGCTAAACCTGACGACAAAATCGACCGTCAACGGCAGCTACGCGCTGACGCTCAACGCCGCTGGATCAAACATTCGCGACGCTGCTGGCAACCTACTGACCACCAGCATCACCGAGCGCTGGATCAAGCAACCGGCACCGGCACTACGACTCTCCGGTTCGCCGAGCGTCCCTGCCGGTGAACTTAGCCAGCCAGCGAATGGCGCCGTCCTACCAGTTGAAACTCAGAAACCGATGTTTCAAAACGCGGTCGACCGATTCAACGTGGATGGGACTGGAGACGTCACACCACTGGACGCGTTACGTATCATCAATTTCATCAGTCGCAGAAAAGATCGCGCGACGCTTGATTCCAAAACCGAATCACCCAACGGTTTGTACGCAGACGTCAACGGCGACAACAAGGTCACAGCGATAGATGCATTGCAAGTGATCAACGAAATCGCGCGCCGACGACGTCAATCCAAAGCCTCAGGCGAGCAACAAGTCGACATTAAAAAAGCAGCTCCCGCAACGAAAGATCCATCCACCACAACCAGCGAGTCAATCAATGACTCCGCAATCGCCCAGCTTTTTTAAGTGTAAAACGCTTGTCCCCAATCGTTTCTCGTTCCCATCGCCGGGCCTGCTAAAAGTTAGTATTGCGTTTCATTTGACGGGACAATTTGGTTTCCTATCATCGGTATCAAGACAACGTGAAATCTGTTTGCGATGCAGATTGGCTGACGCGTCTGGCGTGCGCGTTGAGAAAACACAGTTGACCAGTTGTTCAAATTGGCAGCGCTGAAGCGGAAGTATGGCAACGAACTGGTTTTTGAAGACTACTGCGGACTCACAAATCCGTAGAAAATCTGCAATCGAACGACTTTGCGCATTCCGCATCGTCATTTTACAAAAAAAGTATCTTATCAATTAGCAAGGCCCTTTGCTAAACAACAACGAACTCTCGTAACCCAGCAAGCTTTTTATTCAGCGAAAACCTCCATCCGGATTGATTTCGGAAGGTGATTGCGCACGCCGTCGGCAAACTGGTAAACTCCGTGCCTCGTCCCATTGGCGGACTGTTCAAAGAGGCGGTTATGGCGTTTTGGGGCAATCGCGAGAAAGCGAGGCACAAGCTGATTGCGGAGTGTCACCGATCGCTCGCCCCACTTCCCGATTTTTCCCGAGTTTCGCGGTGCCAGTTACTTGCAACGATACGACTTGCTTTGTCAAAAGCTTGTCCGAGAAAAGCTATACACGTCCGCCGCCCTCATCACCTCCAACCGCACCGCCGTAACGACCGGTGAATACAAATCCCTTTCCGAAATGACCAGTCTCAAGTCATTCGTCGCGCAGTACGCAGCGCACATTGCGGGTGCCAGCGCTCTTTTGTAACTGGCTCGCAAACAGCGATTCAGGTGATCGGATGGTACCATCAATATCGGAACCAGTTACCGCGCTGTTTGCTCGCTGGCGGCGCCAACTAGTGGTCCGAGAACTAATTGATGCCGCTTGAAAGAATCGTTAAACCGCGTGCCCAGCGGGCCGCGAGCCTCGCGCGGGGCGTTGCCCACACGGTTT
>JAYVSE010000397.1:0-23914 GCA_043775635.1 Planctomycetaceae bacterium
GCTATTGATGTTGGCGACATTCGCCGTGGCGAAGCCACCTTGTAGAAAACTCGGCTGCGCTGCGGCATAGACCACGCCATTTGACACCGAGATTTTGCCGCCACCATGCGTCATTTGCACCGAGCCGCGAGCGTCGAGTCCAGCATCGGTGATCTCGAACGCCCGCAAACTGCGATTGGCATCCATCGTGTAGAGGACGCCTCGTTCATGGGTCATGCCCGTGATAGCTGCACCATTCGGGACGTTCAAGGTGTTGAGGAGATCGCCGGTCAGCGATTCACAAGAAACGATTTGACTCCCCACCGCCGCGTAGGCGATCCCGTCAATGACTTCAACTTGGCTTGCCACGACGTTGGCCGTGCGAATGAGGTTCGGCCGCATTGGGTCGGAAACATCGACGAAGTGCAGCCCACCGTCGTTAGCGGCGACTACCGCGACATTGGAGATTGAATCGACATCCACGTCGGTGGAATCACCGAGCAGAGTCAATTGGCTGACAAGGAGCGGCTTGTTGAACTGCGAAGCATCGACGATCGCTAGACCACCGGTTCCCGCAGCGACGTAGCCCGTCTGTTGTTGAACGTCCTGCGTGGTTCCACCGACCACGACTTCTCGCACGCTACCGGGAATCGGCAGGCTCGCGATCACACCGGTGGGAAATGTGCGACCTCCAAGTGGATCGAGACCTTGCTGAAGTTCGGCCAAGTCAGAAATTCCGTCATGATCGGTATCGGCTGTCCCAATGGCGGTACCAATGACATGTTCTTCAATGTCTTTGAGTCCATCGTTGTCAGTGTCAACGAACGTCTCGTCAAGACTCAGAAACTGGGGATACGGGATCGTAGACCTGAATTCTGGTTGCAAGTACGGGTAGCTGATACCGAAACTTTGGTTTGTGGTGTCGAAGAAACTGACTTGTCGGACGCGGGATGTATTTGAAACGAAAAATTGAAAATCGCCTTTTGCGTCAGTGATACCACGTTGCTCGACAGTATCCCCGCTTGCAGTCACTATTTCTGCAAGATACCGGAGCGTTCTTTCCGGACGAGGAACATCACTCATGGCAGCGTTCGCAGAACGTTCGATCACTTCAGCTTGTCGAATCGCGTGCGAGCTAAACCCGTCAGTCGTACTGTTGTCGAGGCTCTGAAAGGTCGTCGATACGTCTTCAATGAGGCTTTGGGGAATGTCATTGGGGCGGCTCGTGTATGCCGCAAGCAGGCTGTTCAGACGATGGATTTCACTGAGGCCGGTCTGAAGCACCTCATCGTCAAAATCTGGCGGTAGGTCTTCATCGGCAGTCGCCAGACTCCGACGCGACTTCACGCTTGCGGTTGGATCCGAATTGATACCACCACAGTCGGGGTCGGCAAGCAATTTGCAAAGTGCGATGTCGGCTTTGAGCTTGAGAAATGCCTCCTTTTCGGCTTGTGAGAGTTTTTCCTTACACTCAAGCAATTCACGGTGTAATTTAGTAAGTTGCGAGAGAAGGGCCAACCTTTTTACATCTACGGTCGTTTTTTCGAGCGCGATGTAAATAGTGGCGATTTCTACTATGATTGGTGCCAGACAAATATAATTTTCGTTCGCAGCAAGAGCGAGGTTTGCTAAGTAATTCGCGACTGCTCGTGCTTTGCACCCTTCAACGTAACTCGGATCTGCCGGATGCCCCTTCTTGCATCCGCCTTCACCGGATCCGGACGACCCGTTAAAAAATCCCCTCCAAAAGAAGTGCCAACCCGGCGTGCGGATGCCGCTTTCGGGGTCAGAAACGACGGTTAAACCATCCGCTGAGACCGTACCCGTTCCATCCGGCACTACGAGACCGGTGGTGTGGTCGAACGACATTACCGTGACCTTGGTGCCGGGTGCTGCGTTGAAAGTATTTGGGAAACTAATTTGGACCGGCGTGCTGAACGCAGCGGTGCCGGGAGCTTGAATCGTGATCTCCATTGCGTGCGAGGCACGCAGGCCTTCCGGCAGCATGTCACGGACGAACTCTTGAGGCACCATGCTGACGCCTACTTGGCCGTTCGCAACCGGTTGGCCATCCGGGCCAATCAGGCTGCCCGGTTGAACCAGCAACTTGAGCTGCGACTGCTGCGCCGGCGTGAGGTTTGGTGCTGCGTGTGCATCGACACCAACCGTTGTCGCGGCCGTCGAGCTGACGTTCGTGAGAATGGTTTGCTGCAACAGCGGCAAATACATCTCGGTTCGGTCGAGGTTCGCGTTCTGGAAATCACGGCCTCCCATCGTGCCCATCACCGTGTTGGACTGAACCGGTTGGATGTCCAAATCCATGACCATTTCGGGATAGAAGAAACCGTTGGGCGCGTTGGTCGCCGTGCGGCCGTCGATGGCCAGCTTGATTTTCCCGGCCGGAACCGAATCGAAATGGAACAACCCGTTAGCGTCGGTGAAGACAGCTTCGTTCTCGAAGCCCAAGACGTAGACCTTCACGTGACCGATGGGGTTGAGGAACAGATCATCGGACGTGTGCAACACGCCGTCGGGTCCGACGCGAATGTCATCAAACGTCATCGGCACCAAGTCGAGACCCGGTCCGACAATTTTCCCGGCCAGCGAAGTGCCAGGCAGCGGAGCCAGACTGACCGTCGTGAACGAAGACGTGAATTCTCCCCCCGCGACACCATCCGCATCGGCATCGAGCTTCGTTCCATCGTTGGCGACAATGCTGTCTCCGAGGACATGAACGGAAATCGTTGAACCGCCCGGCATTGGGTTGGTCGGGAACAACCAAGCGAATGAACCGTCATTGGCGGGGACGATCGTGGCTGGAAGTTTTGCGCCGGTTGTATCCGTCGCGAAGAAGTTGTTGCCGTTCAACGAAGATGTTTTGATCGGACGAGAAAAAACGATCTTTGGCCGGAACGTGCTGCCTACGTCGCTGGCTCCGCTTTCGGGTGCGAACTCTTGGATGGTAAACGGTGCGGCATTAGTAAGCGTGAAATGTCTCGTTACCGTGGTCAGCAGTCCGGCAGCGTCGCCGGTAGTCGTCGCAATCGTATGGGCACCGATGGCAAGTCGGGAAAGATCCAACGGTACGTCGAAGGTCATCGAACCCGCTTCGACCGAGATTGGCATCCGCGAGCCGCTGTCGATCTGGTAAACCAGCGACGTCAGCGGCGAGCCAGTGCCGTCAGCGGTACCGATTAGATTTTGACTGCCGGCGATCTTGGCACCTTCGACGACGGAGGTGACCGTGATCGTTGGCACCAGCGTATCGAGCGTGAAGTTGAAATCGAACGATTCGGAAACGAGGCCTGACTTGTCTTTGGCTTGGAAGTGAACAACGTGTGGGCCGTTGGTGGCGGCGCTTAACGCGAGGGTTGGCTTAAAGGTGAAATGACCCGTTGAATCGAGCGTTAGCGCGGTCGAAGTCCCGCTGTCGAGTTGCGCCGTGGCACTGGCGACACCGGCGAGATTGTCAATCGCTCGACCCGAAATCGTTGGCGAGATACGGGTCACAAGTTTGTCGGATGGCGAATCGAAAATGATTTGGGGCGGGAGTTTATCGTCAGCGACCGTGAACCGTTTGAGGACTTCATCGGCGACGTTGCGACCTAAGGTTTGACCGTCTTGATTCGAGAATTCGAAGTGGATGCCACCGTAGATACGGCTGCGACCCGCTTCAGCGGCGGCGGCATTGAAGTTTGTGAAACTGCGGGTGACGCCGGGCAAACCGGGCGACGTCGTGCTGAATGCAACGTTCGATCCGAAGTAATTCGAGAGGATCGTTGCGGCAGCGGCGCTGTACGTGCTGTGACCGGAAACATATTCGGGGTGGGCAGGTGTGATCAGCAGGGGTCTCCAGTTCGCGTCCGAAATCGTCATAGCGTTGCCATCATCGGCAGTTGAACGAATCGCAGTGATCGGTCGCCACGACTCGTACTTATACTTTGCATCCCAGGCAGCGATACTTGCATCGCCGAAGGAAATGTTGAGCATCGCGAATAGCCGCGCGTTCTCGCCGAGGCTGAGGCCTTGAGCGGCGGAAATCTGCGCTGCGATCTGATTCCAATGACCGGGCGGCGTGTACGTGCCGCCACCATCGGCCCAAAATCTCGCGGATTGAGTCTGGTCGGCGGTCCGCGTCGTGCTTGTGGCAGAACCGATCGATTGTACTTCATTGACGGCGTCGGCATTTTGCTTGCTCGACAAATCAGGTGGACCGCCGGGCAACAACGATTCGACGTCGGCAATTGCAAAAGGTTGCAGTTGAGCCCACTGTGGCTGTGCGGCAAGCGCGTACATCGGTGCCGTTTCTTGCCACTTGCCGATGGACGAGCTTGGTTGGTAATCGATGAAACGATTCCAACCATCGCGATCTCGCAAGCTGATGACGGTGTTGGCGATCAGAGCTCCGAAACTGATGCCGTTGGTCTGGGCAGTGCCTGCGGCGATCCCAGTCAATGCAGCGGATTGAACGGCATCGAGCGAGGCTTGTTGAGCCGGATAGAGATACTTAAGCACGGTAAACGCCGCAGTCGAAACCGCCGCTTCCGTTGAGATCACAGTAGGGGCCGTCAGCGAAACGAGAAAGCTAGGTTTGTGTTCGATGGAGTTGATCACATCCAACATCGCAATGCTCATCATGGCCATGCCACGAGTCGCGATGGGTGGAGGGCTGGCGTCGAGTTGGATGGCAGCGAGGTTAGCCTGATTCCATCGCAGCACGGGATCGGTCGAACTTGTCGCATTGACCCGTGTGAACGTTTGCTGACCGGTGCTGAAGTTGCCTGCTAAGTCGGTCGCAGTCAATTTCAAGAGGTTGCTGCCCAGTGCCAGCGAGAGGTTGGGGACTTGAAATGAGCCATCTCCCGAACTGCGAGAAACGCCAGCGTTTCCTTCGATACTGACGAACGTGTTTGCTTCAGTGGTTCCTTGCAAGGTGACCCGCGAACTGCTTGTTGCACGATCCCCCTTCGTGTCACTGTCGGATGTGAGTGCCAAATCAATTGCGGGAACAGCGGGAGTTTTACTGTCGATGACTAAACTTGCATTCCCGATCGGTGCAGCATTGCCGGCGACATCAACGACGGTGAGCGATAGTGGATAGGTGCCATCCGTCAACACACCCGTTGGTACAACGATTTCCGCGCTAGCCGAGCCAGAGAAAAGCACTTTGGACCCTAACATCAGCATTGCGATTGCACCTGGTTCAGTTGTCGCTTTAACGTGCGGCGATGAATTGCTAGTAATATTGTCATCGTCGTGCATACCCGTGTCGTCCGCCCGTTGAAGCTGCGGAATTGACACCGGCGGCGATAAAGTATCCAAAGTGAATGATTGATTTTTTAGCGCTTGCTTGGGGCCACCGTTTGACACCGCGAACGTAACTGTATGAGTACCATCAGGCACCGTCCCAAAGATTGAAGGATTCACGATGAACTTCCCTTGGCCGTCCATGGGAATCTCGACAACCGGCCCCCTGTCGATGCGAGCCTTGATAGCGCTACCTATTGCTGAGGAACCCTCCAAAGCAATATCACTTGTGATTGTGTCTTGTGCAGAAGATCCAGTGTCATTTTTTAATTGGAGAGTGAGTTCGGGCGACGTTCCTCTGCGCGCGATATAATTAATGACGTTGAGGGCGTCGAGGGCTGTTAACTTTGAGTCTCCGTTTTCAGCCAAATATGGGTTGTCGCCCACCGGCTTACTGAAATCCACCGTCCCGCCTAGTCGGCGCAGCGACCTGCTTATCGCATTGATCACAATCAGGGCGTCTAGGGGACTTACTTTCGCGTTGTTATCGACATCGAGCCGCATCAGCGGGTTTTGCCAATCGGAGGCAAGGAGATTTCGAGGTTCGAGTCGCTCCATGGCCAAATGCAACACGGTCTGCGCACGACGACGTGACCGGTTTGTATTTTGGTCTGCAACTCGTTTCTTACGAAATAATCGACTCAAGTTCCACAGATTCTTCTTGGTCATAATGGGGACTACCGGTGAGTGAATCAGAGTTCAGCGAATGGGCAAGAAACAAGCGACAATTTTGGCAGCTTTACCCCGAATTTATGAACGAATACGAGCTGACAAGCAACAGATGCAACCGGCTTTCGGATAAAAACTGACCCGTACGTGTCCGACACCGAAAAAATAGCGTCCACGACCCACGACCACGACGGGAACAAGCAGTTCCATTGAATCTAGTGGTTTGTCCATGATAAAATTAATCGTTTAGAGTAAAGCAATTGTCCCGGCAGCAGCGATCAAGCCCGATACAAAACCCCAAAACAGACCGTGCGGTTTGTTAGACCCAACTCGCACGTTTTTCGAACAACCAGCGAAGATTACCGAAGGTATGAGCGCAAACGTGAAGAGAATTTGTGTCATCCAGCCTGACAGCTCGCGACTGGGGCCCTTCGACAAAACGCCCCAGATGCCCCAGCACGTTGCAGCGACGATCGCACAGAGCAACCAGGGCGGAATGACTCGGCTTAGCGGCATAGTGAATTCAATTCTAACAGGAAGAATTTAAGAAACGTTGGTAATCTTTGACGCTCGCTCGAACCGCCCTGCTTCAAATCCATCGCGTGATGCTAAGGCTAGCGAAAGCATTTGAATCGGCAGGATCTCAATGATCGGTTGCACTGACTTAGGAACGTCTGGCGTTCTCAATAGATTCAGACCCAAGGTACGTGAGCCAATCAACATCGCGTTGCCACCGCCTCGAACGATATCATTCGCAAGTCGCCGATGCATTTCGGAAGTATCTGCGTCGCCTTCAAATATAAGCACGAGGACGTTCTTGCCCGCCATCTCAAGCGGTCCATGTCGAAATGCGGCCGCGCTCATGCCCTCGGCATGCAATCGAGTGGATTCTTTAAGGATCAACCCTCCTGTTCCTGTCGTCGCAAGTGAATTACCTCGACCTGTGACAAAGATGCTTGTGATGCCGTTTAGCGATGGCAACAACTCCGCAACATGTTCGCGCCAACCAGACAAATAGCTCCGCACAGCACGCTCGGCTTGGCTTAGTTCACTCAGCACCTCATCGACATCGCCGCCAATCAACCGCGTGGAGAGCCAGTCAAGGACCGCAAGCGTCGACAGGTACGTCTTGCAAGAAACCGTTGACTCAACGCCTGCTTCCATGTTGAGCACCGTGCCAGATGCTCGACCGAGTCGTGAATTCGGATGATTGGTAATGCCTATCAAATGCCCGAACTCAGCAGCGCGAGTCGTGAGTGTCGCAACCTCAGCACTTTCACCGGATTGTGAAACGGCAACAAGAAGCGTGTCATGCCTGTAGAGAGATTCAAAGCCGAGCAACAACTCGGAGCATTCAATCCAGTGCGAACAAATTCCATCGCTCATCAGAGTTCGATGTAACGGGTAACTTGCATGCAGCGAGCTGCCCATTCCTGTCAGCACGATTCGACGAAAACGCGACGATCGGAATCCCAACGCGATTGCACTGTCAAGTTCAGTGTTCGAAAGTTTCTTGCATACAAGTTGCAGAACGTCGGGCTGCGCGAGCAGGTCGCAAAGGTATGCACCTTCAATTACATGCGGATGCTTATTCATCGAATTCAATGCGGTATGTTTGCAATTGTTCGCGGGTAAAGGTTGTTGGCAACGACCCGTCGCTGCTTAGCGTTGCCGCTTCCAAATCGGTCTCAATGTGTGTCGTCCGGTGTGCCGTTTTGAGCGTTGAATGAAACGTGATCTCAGCTTCTGTAGCAGCATCCGATAAATTCCAGAATCGCGTAATCAATCCACGATGAGGCCCTTCTTCAGCTACCTTAAGCGCCCACAGCAAAACATCGGGATTACTGATCTTCAGCAGCGAAAAGCGGTCCGCTGGGTAAGCAGAATCAATGGCACTTTTGATGGCACCCGTCACCAACGGGTTTTGGTGTTCCAGCGCAAACTTCATCGCTTCGGTTGGATTAAAATCGCCGTGGGGACGGAGGGAAAAACGCTGTTGAAAATGCTTGTTTCCGTTTTGGCCCGTTATGCCAAGCTGCGCGCCATCCACTTGGCCACCAGCAAGCATTTGCAATCGTGGAGTCGTCGTATCAAGGGTCGTGACCGTGCTATTCCCCAATTTCGCGAACGCCAGATCAGGATTGGAAATGGTCACACCATTTTTGCGGGAACCGCTCGTTACGTCAGCGAAATGATTGACCGTGATATAGTCGTAACGAGCGTGAGTGTCGGCATAGTCACCGCCGGCAGACTGTAGCTTATTCAAGTTGATCGCGCCAACTTCTTCGGTGTGTACGACAACTTGATCGAAGGCGAAACTGAAGGTCCAGTAGCGCACATCTCCAAAATTTGCGTTGATGTCATTGCAAACATCGATTCTGTCGGAGTCTCGATAGAGTGTGATGGTCGTAGCATGGTCGAGGCCAGCATTGTTTTGCGCAAAAATCGTCACTGACACGGGGCCGCTATTGACGACTTGCAGCGGCTCGCCTGCGGCGGAGTTCGCCGCGAAATCATTGAGCCATAGCCCACCGATGTTTGCGGCTAGCTCCGTGTCGCCGCGATGCTTGTCGACCATGCTACGAACGGCACCATCGCGATCGATAACCAGCTTCACAGAATTGTTTTCAATGCTTGAGTTTCCAGGGCCGCTAACCTGCGCTGCCTTTTCGATTAATGTATTTCCGGGGCCAGGTTGTATTTCAAATACCTTGTAACCTACCGGTGGAATATTGCTGGCGTGAATTCGGAGGTATCGGGTGCCGTTAAGTTCAATGAACTGGTGCAGTACATCTTTGCCAGTATCAACGTCAATAACATGAATATCGTCCGACCCGGCAAAGGCGAAATCAGCCGCTTCGGTCCTTGACCAGCTCAGCGGATTGAGGACAAAGAAGCGATTCGTATTCACTGGACAAGAGATCAGACCACTCAACTGCTTGATTGCGTCTCTATGCAGGGTATCGACATAGTCTTCTATTTCGGACGCTACTTGTTCTTGCCAAGCAGCTCGCTCGGCACGTGAAATCGGCCCGTCCGCAGTCCAATTGTGCTCCCAAAAAATGCCGAGTCCATTGAAGGCTCGATCTCTTGAAGCAACGCGACCTGGCATGAAGTCAGGAGCTTTTAGGCTGACAATCGCGGCGAGTAATTCAGCCGCGCGAAGTTTTTCAACGGCGCGTCTGACGCGAGCTGATGTTTCCGACATCGACGCCGACAACAGGTCCCATTCATTACCGTAGGTTACGGATTGCGTGTCAAGGGTTGATCCATGTTCCTTTTCAAAGTTTTCGAAGAAGTCATGCTCGTTGGACACAACGACTTGACGACGTTCATTGCTTTGCTGTTTTGCGACTTCATGAAAATGGTCGACAATCGGATAGGCTTTTGGGTCAGGTAGGTAGGGTTGCCCTGTCTTGCGATTCAGCGCGTCCCAACCGAAGCCAAAGGCCGCACGTATGTGATACGGCTCTGCTGCATTGTTTGATCGATATCGACTTAAGAAGGCTTCGTTCGAATCAAGAAAATCGACAGCGGCGACCGGATCGAACGCTTCGCTGTACCCGCCGCTTTGTTTGTTTCCTGGTGGAACCAGCGAATGCCATTTTAGCAAGATGCGTTGGCCATCGTGACCAGTCCACCAATAGATCTCGCGGAATCGTTCGCCAAGGGGCTTTTGGTTCATTTTCGATGCACATCCGCAAACACCTCGCCACGAGTATTTAGCACCGGCCCCGGCGAACAGCGATGCCAGTCCGAGCGGCAACGTCTGGTTTTCCATCGCGACAGCGAGCGAGAAACGCAAATCGTATTTTCGCTCCAAGCGTCCGGAAAAGTACATGCCACGGAGCACGGCTTCAACCGGTTGGCCACCGTAACAAGAAACAAGCGTGTTCAACGGTGCGCTGATCGTCCCATCTTCGACACGTTCCATCAGTCGATTGAACTCGGCTGGCGTTTTCTTTTGTTCATAGTTCCACAGCCAGTAGCTTCCGTCGGCGTTAAAACGATTACGGTACGGAGCCGGATTCGTTGCCGTTTCGTCAGCTAATTTTAAATGCCAGTCGAGCATTTCGACGAATGTACTTTCGTAAGTTGCCGCATCTGCGGTCCACATAAAATCGGTGTGGTCGTCGTTGGCGATGTAAATGCGAGTTTGTTGTGCAAACGCGCTGCTGGACAAAAAGATGGGGGTCAGAAAGAAAAGCAAACCGAGTTTCATCCATCCAACCTTGAATCCTGCGTTAGGGAACCGCTTGACCACTTAGCCGCCTCTTTGATCCCAAAAAAGAGTCGCCTAAAGGCTATACACCAGCGCACCTTTTAAAATATGCCGTATGCTTCTGTGAAGTGCCGAGGCTCCGAATTGAATGTAGGATAGGCTTCCAGCCTTTTTATACACCCCTGCCACTTTGTCTGGAATGGCGTGGACTTACCGCCGGCGTAAGCGGGCTGTCAACTAAGTGTTATGTTAAATGGATGCATCCGGCGGCTGGAACCATGAAGACAATTGGAATTGACATCGGTGGAACAAAGATTGCGATCGGACTCGTCGATCCGCAAGGGAGTGTAATCTCTCAAGCGAGTTTCCCAACGGATCCGCAACGCGGGTTTTCGGAAGCGTTACGTAAGATTATTAATGAAGTCGAAACGCTGACATCTCTAAACAGCAAGTCAATGAGATCCTTCTGCGGAATCGGCATTGGATGCTCGGGGCCTATCGATCCGATTCGGGGTACGATCCACAACCCACATACGCTGCCGACCTGGGATGACTGCAATATCGTGGCACCGCTGCGCGATCGGTTCGGTGTGCCGGTTCGAATGGAGAACGATGCCGACGCGGCTGTCTACGGAGAATTCAAATTTGGCGCTGGTGCAGACCAAGGATCCGACCCGATCGTGATGTTGACGTTTGGCACGGGAATCGGTTTTGCGGCGATTGTTCACGGGCAAATTTATCGCGGCCTCGACGGTTTACATCCGGAATTGGGGCACATCCCGACGCCGATCGATGAACTGCGGAGCGAAAATTGCGTTGTTCCCTGTTACTGTGGCATCCGGAATTGCTTCGAATCTTTCGCATCAGGAACTGCGATTGACGCAGCAGGCCGACAGGCCGGTTTCAAAGACAGTCGCGCCGTGTTTCACGCAGCAGAGGCCGGAAACGATTCCGCGCGGGCGATCGTTAGCCGAGCATTGCAGGCGACATCGTCTGCCATCTGGACGATCTCGCATGCTTTTCTTCCCAAGCGAATCATTTTTGGCGGTGGAATCATGGCAGACCACTTTGATTTATTTTCCGACGCTGGCTGTCAATCCATCATCAAAGCCACGATGATTCCTGGAAAACAGGTGCAGATCGTCAAAGCGAGCCTTAACGCAAACGCCGGTTTCGTCGGTGCCGCCGCACTGGCCACCGCGTGACTCGGATTTAGCATCGTGCGGCAAATATGTGTCGTTTTTCGCTCCGCGAAAGGCGTGTTTCTCCGTTCTTTCGCGGAGCGAAAAACGACAATAAAAGACCGCACGGTGCTTACCGCTTTTTGCTAAGGACCGTGGGATAGGCTTCCTGCCTGTCATTTTCAACTCGACAGGCTGGAAGCCTATCCCACGAATTGATTTATCGTTGCTAAGTTGACGCATCCCCCGCTGACGCGGACTTATCCGCTTGTTAACATCCGTTGTTCGGAATTACATTTAACTGAGGAATTCCATTTAACTGTCAAATCAAAAGCAGAACGAAGATGAAAGCGGTCGCAGTTACACCTGGGAAGCCAAACAGCGTCCACCTTCAAGAAATCGCTAAGCCAACGCTTAGCCAGATTCCAGATGAACGCGGTGTACTAGTAAAAACACTGAAAGTCGGCGTCGATGCGACGGACCGCGAAATCAATGATGCGTTGTACGGCAATGCGCCTCCTGGTGACGATTATCTGGTCATTGGGCACGAGTCATTTGGCATCGTGCAGCAGGTCGGCACCGCTGTCAAGCGTTTTAAGCCTGGTGATTATGTAACGGCAACCGTTCGCCGACCGGGTGGATCAATCTATGATCTGATCGGTACGTATGACATGACCAGTGAGGAAACTTATTACGAACGCGGTATCAATCTTCGCCATGGATTTCTGACCGAAGCATTTGTTGATCACGAAGACTATATCGTGCGCGTGCCAGAAGGTTTGAAGCACTTACATGTGTTGATGGAGCCGATGAGTTGCGCGGCAAAGGCGGTGCATCAGGCGTACGAGGCGCAGCGACGTATGCGAGTTTGGCGGCCGGAAGTCGCCTATGTACTTGGAGCGGGTCAAATCGGCTTGTTAACGACGTTAGTGCTTCGACTGAAGGGGCTGCAAGTTTACACGCTGGCTCGCGGCAAGGCTCCCTGCTTGAAGAGCGAGATTGCAACTGGCTTTGAGGCTCACTACGTCAGCACATCGGGAACTTCGATGCAAGAGCTTGCGAAAACCACGGGAAAGCCTGACTTGATCGTTGATGCGACAGGTAACAGCCAACTCGCTTTTGATGCGATGTCCGTCATTGGTCACAATGGCGTTGTGGTTTGGACCAGCATCACAGGCGGCTCGCGAAAGATCGAAATTCCTGCCGACAACATCAACATTCAATGGGTTTTAGGCAACAAACTGTTGCTTGGCAGTGTCAATGCGAATCGCGAGCATTTTGAAATGGGCATTCGCGACCTAGCGCTCGGTGAAATGATGTACCCAGGCGTCGCGCAACGAATCTTGACCACACCCGTTGACGGGTTGGCAAATTACAAAGAAATGATGCGTTTGCTTGTCGAAGACGATAACGCATTGAAAGTCTTTGTGAACGTTGCTGATGAATGAGCTAAGTGATCTGTTCGTCATCACGTAATTCGCCAGGACGCTTGCCGGTGACCTTGGCCACGACGCGATAGAACGTCGTCAGATCATCGAAGCCACACTGGAACGCGACGGATGTAATCTTACGATCGGTGTTTCTCAGAAGCTCAATCGCATGCTTGACTCTTAAGCGATGGAGATGCTGAAGCCATGTCATGCCTACATGCTTTTTGAAGACGGCTGAGAACTGTCGTCGCGACATGCCACAGGCACTGGCACCTGAGTCCAGAGTTAATGGCTCGAAAAAATGATGCTCAATCCAAACAAGGTAGCCAGACTCCAACGAGTCCATCGAATCAGATGGAATGATTGAACGGTCCTGCGGGAGAAGGAAGCCAGATTTCGTAGTAATTTATTTGTGCGGAGCAACTAGGAGTGAACGCGTTGACTGCAAACTTTGACATTCAAAAAATCCCTGCCTTGAAACAGCGGCGTAAGATCGTTGGCATGTCAGCGATCCTGTTGCCTTTCCATGAAACGCTCAACCACGCAAATGCCGAAGTTGATTTGTCGGTTGTGGATTGGCGTGGCTTTGTTGACCATGTTGAGCGGACGGCATCAGCAGGCTTGACGCCGGCCGTGAACATGGACACGGGATATGGAAATCTGATCGATCGCTCGGTCAAGTCAAAGGTTCTTAGCGAAACGTCGGCCGTGATGGAGTGCTCTCCATTCATTGCCGGTGCATTCGTTAAGGATCGGTCTGGCGATGCATTTAACTTCGATGCGTACCGCATTGAGATTGATTTGATTAAGGCCTCCGGAGGCACGCCAATCATCTTCCAATCCTTTGGATTGACTCAACAGAGTGCCGACCAAATAGTAGAAAGCTACGCACGAATCGGTGCGCATGCTGGTGATTTCTATGCCTTTGAGTTGGAATCGATGTTTGCACCGTTTGGAAGCATTTACAGCCTGGATGTTTTTCGTGGTCTATTGGGAATAACGCACTGCCTGGGTGCGAAGCATTCATCATTAAGCCGCGTGTTGGAATGGGAACGGCTCGCGATTCGTGACCTCGTTCGACCTGAGTTTAAGGTTTTGACCGGTAACGATCTGGCGATTGACATGGTGATGTACGGCAGCGACTATCTGCTTGGCCTAAGTACGTTTGCACCACAAGAGTTTGCTCACCGTGATGTGATGTGGGCCAATGGCGACCCCAGCTTTTATGAGCTGAACGACATTTTGCAGTACCTCGGATTCTTCGCGTTTCGTTCGCCTGTTCCCGCATACAAGCATACTGCGGCGCAATTTCTTAAGCTTCGAGGTTGGATCGAAACATCGCTTACTCATCCTCAGAGTCCTGCACGTCCTGATTCGGATGTGGAAATCATTAGCGGAATTTTGGAGCAGTTAAGAAAATATGGGTGATCAAGTGATTACGGTTGCGATGAATGGCGTGACCGGGCGAATGGGAACCAATCAGCATTTCCTGCGTTCGATTCTTGCGATCATGAAGCAAGGCGGAGTGAATTGTTCCGATGGCCGACGGCTTCAGGTGCGACCCATCTTGCTGGGACGCAGCGAGGAAAAACTTCGGCATCTGGCGGAGAGTGTTGCGCCATCAGTCATTGGCAGCAATGTTGATTATTCAACCGATGTAGATGCGGTCATCTCCGATTCCGAAGTCGACATCGTTTTCGATGCGTCGGGGACTTTGCAGCGAGCACGTGTGGTTGCCAAAGCAGTTGAGAACGGAAAAGCGATTTATTGCGAAAAGCCGATTGCGACAAGCGCGGCAGAGGCATTGCGTTTGGCCGATTTAGTTGACTCTGCCGGTGTGCCCAACGGAGTCGTCCAAGATAAGCTTTGGTTGCCAGGAATACGGAAGTTGCGAATGCTTCGTGAGCAAGGATTCTTTGGCGAAATCAAAAGTGTTCGTGGCGAATTTGGTTACTGGGTGTTCACAGGACATCATTTAGACCAACCTGCGCAGCGGGCATCGTGGAATTATCGTCGTGAAGATGGTGGCGGCATGATGATCGACATGTTTTGCCACTGGCAATACCTGATTGGGGATCTGTTCGGTGAAATTGATCGCGTGATAGCGCATGCAACGACCGATATTCCTGAACGGATGAACGAATCCGGGACGCCGTATTGCTGCACTGCTGACGACTCTGCTTATGCGATCTTTGTGTTAAAAAATGGTATCACATGCCAGTTCAATAGTTCCTGGGCGACGCGGGTTCGCCGCGATGATTTGTTAACCATCCAGGTTGATGGCACGCATGGGTCCGCCGTTGCGGGGCTTCGCGAGTGCTGGATACAATGCCTCGCGTCAACACCAAAGCCCGTTTGGAACCCCGATATTGCACAACCGATTCCATTTTTTGAAAGTTGGCAAAAACTCCCCACTGCAACCGAGTTCGACAACGCTTTCAAGATTCAATGGGAATTATTTTTAAGGCATTGTGTAGGCGATGCGGAGTTCCCGTGGACAATAAGAGCTGGTGCGGCAGGAGTCGAACTTGCGGAAGCTGGAGAAACGTCCGTACGTGAGCGTCGGTGGGTCGAAATCGGATAGCCCATGAGTCACATCGATCCTTCCACCTTTGTGACTGGCGATGTCCGACCCGCGACATGCTCAACGATCGTGCCCTGATGGGGGATGGATGTATTGACATCGCAACGATTCGCCGTTGGATGCGCGAGGCAGGCTTCACAGGTTGGGAAGAAGTCGAGATATTCTCGCATGAGCATTGGTCCGGAGACCAGTCAACATTTTTGAAAAAAATCGCAAATCGATACCTTTCCTTGGTGAAAATATGAAACGCGCACTATTGGTCATTGACGTTCAGAATGAGTATTTCCCAGGTGGAGCGTTACCGATCAGCCACCCACAAAATCATTTACAGAATATTCTTGAAACGATGGACGCTGCCGCGTCGAACGCATTGACGACCGTCGTGATTCGCCATCACCAGCCGGATCCAAATTCACCCATTTTTCGTAAAGATTCGGAGCAGTGGGACCTGCACCCTGAAGTTGCGTCGCGGCCACACGATCTGCTCCTGGATAAACAATTGCCAGGATCGTTTACGAACACGAGACTAGAGGAGTTTCTGCGTCGTCGCGGCATCGATACCGTCACGATCGCTGGATACATGACACAAGTTTGTTGCGACACGACGGCGAGGGAAGCGTTTCATCGTGGCTTCAAAGTTGAGTTTTTAAGCGATGCGACGGGAACACTCGACGTCGAGAATTCGGCGGGAAAAGCGTCGGCTGAACAACTTCAAAATGCGATCTTGGTTTCGCAGCAGATGTTTATCAGCGAAGTGATTTCCAAGGACGAATTCATTGATAGAACCAGCCGTTCTTGAACGCTGAATAAAAGTATGAGAAACGTTTCACACCTGTTTCGTCAACTCGTTTGGCCCCTATGAACTTCCTCTATCGCCTCATATTTGCCTGGATGATCCTGTCACCGTCGGCGGCATTTCTGGTGTCTGGCCAGGATGGCATAAAATACGGTCTGGGATGGATTCGCATGTACTTACCTGCGGGTCGCGCGACTGATCAAGACGTCGAAGCACGCCAAGCACTGCTTGAGCACATCGATAAGAATCAGGAAGAAGAATTCCGCAGTAACTTTACGGTCGATGTTCCCGAACGAGCGACGGGGTTGCCGCGAGACTACGACATCCTGATCTACGGCCAGCACGCCACAAAATGGGTGCGCCGACTGGAGGTCCAGGTTCGTGGTGACCACGCGACGGGGCAATTGGCCACGCCACGCACTGAATTTCGTCGGGGCGAATTTCGTCGGGGCGAACTCCCTGCCGAAGCGATCGATTCACTGACACGGCAACTGATCTATTCCGCAATGGCGACTGAGCGTGAGAAAACCGTTCATGAGCACGACCTCGAAAACAATCTTCGGAGTAAACATTATGCCAATCACACCATGGATGAACGGATCGAGGTCATCTCGCGAGACACAGATCACCCGTTCCATTTGAAGACCGATGCGCGTCAACCGTTGGCACGAAAAATTGGGCTGACGGATTCGGGAGTGACCGACTATGCCCACGCCCGATTCTGGCGGGATTTGATCACGATGGCGGTGCGATTGCCTGAGGAGCAGTTGGGGCCTGAACTGGGACAAGAGTTAGCGCGGCGTTTGCGAGACCTAAAGCTTCCGTCGACGTCAGAACTGTCGAAGGATCGGGTGCAGGGCGGCGAAATTCGTCTCGACCAGACGAATCAGTACGTTAATGAAGCTGAGGACAATCGAGTGAATCTCAGCGAGATTGAGTGTCTCGTTTACGGGCAGTTGGTAGTGGATTGTCGAGCAAAAGAGGCTCTGCCAGAACTGGTTCGAATTGGAATGCACAAGGAGTTCGCAATGCTCCGTCTCGCCACAGCGGACGATTCCAGCCAGTTGTTGAAAAACGCCCTTGAAGGCGAAGATTTTGAAATCTACTCATTCGCGCTGAGATTTGCGACCACACCGCTAACGCCAAAGAACATCGACGTGATGTTGGATTCATTGCCACAGTTGAAGGCTGAGTTTCGATTTGCCGCAGTGCTGAAGGCGTTGGATATGGCGAACGTCAGCACGGCGCAGATTCAGCGAGTCCGGGATTTCCACAAGACGGTCAACGGATTGCGCTCACGCGTCGCGACTGCGAGATTTCTATTATGGACCGCCGACGACCCGACTGCTTTTGAGGAACTCATGCCTTTGGCGACGGTGCCCCTCAAGGACGACAGCAGTGGTGTTTATTTGGCAGAGAAAGACGCACTCGACGCGTTGCTGGCGTACTCAACCAAGACCGGCAAGCGGCGCACCGATGCGGTGAAAATCATACGCACACTGCTCGACCAAATTCCCGCTACGGCACACTCGACCTACAGTCGAAAGGACTATTTGATTCAGTATCTGGGTCGGCTGGGCGACACGACGGACATACCTCGACTAAAGCTGCATATTAGGGACGACGCGTACCTGTCGTCCATGGCGATCAACTCGGTTGCCATGTTGGATGCCGCTGAGGGAATACAGCTCGCTCATCAGCAGATCGAACGATTTATTGGCGACACGTCTAGGAGCGTCAACTTTGGATGGTGCGTCATCCCTTACCTCGATTTGATCGTGCAGCAGCAAGATCGACGGTCGGCCGAGTTGATCGAGGCTGCGCTGTCCAAGTACAGACGTCGGGCTCCAGAGCTGGCGGCGGACGAGACATCTGTGGCGCTGGTCCTGAATTATCTACGGGCAGAGAATGCGGAAGCACGCGCCAAGCACGCCGTCAAGTATTTCCGGGGGCGTGGTGGAAATTGGATAGCGGAGTTGGGCAAACGTTTAATCGCCGAGGGTGCCGATCCGAAAACGTGCCAACCGCTCCTTCCGTAGAGGTCGTCCCACACTACGACCCCAATGATTCTGGGAATGTCATGACGACGAGCAACGACAGCGAATCGAAGCAGAACATCGGCTTCCCATCCAATGTATCGGGCAAAAAGCACTTCGCGAGGATGTTAAAGGAAACACGTCAACGATTAACGGACGAGGAGATCGATGTGTTTGTCGCATTGTTAAACAGTGACAATTAAGCGTTTTGTTGCCCACTCCGATCAAGCTATCACGAACACCAACAGCGTGAGATGCGTTTCATAGTCATTGTCGAGATTCATTTCACCTTTCTTCCCCGGCTTCCCGTCAACTCAGTTGAGAAATAAGCGAGCCATTATCGTGCAGCCCCCGCATTACGTTTGGCTTTGGGGTCGCCGGCGGCGTGCATCAGGCCGGTCTTGTGGTCGATGAAAATCATCACGGGATGAGCAATCGGCGAGGGAACAATCCCCAGCAGGTGTCCCCGGTCTGACAAGTTTTTGCGGACGGCCTCCGGGATTTCTTCGTTGACCTTCAGTTCACCGCGTCCGACGAATGCGGCGTTGCGATCGGGATTGGGATTGAACGAATCCTGGTGATGGTTCATCTGGAAGCGCGGAGCCGTTACGGCCTCCTTCGGTGACATGCCGAAGTCGATGTGATTGAGAAGCACGTTCAACGTCGTCTGATCCTGTATGTCTCCGCCAGCCACGCTGATCGCAATCACCGGCAAGCCATCCTTCAGAACCAGTGTTGGCGTTAAAGTGACTCGCGGTCGCTTGCCTGCCTGAACTCGATTTGGATGATTGGGATTGGTATTCATACTTCGCACGCGATTTCCCGTGTTGACGCCCGATGGACCCGGTGTGTTCGTCAACATATTACAACTCGGAGTCGCAGCGACCACATTGCCCCAGCGATCGGCAACGACGCAGGTTGTTGTATCCTGCTTTGGAATCTTTTCTGTCTCGTTGTCCGGAGTCGCATCGGTTCGTAGTGCCTGCATTTTTATTGGATCGCCAGGCCGACGGTCCAAGGACGCATGTTGCAGCGTGATTAGCGAACGGCGGAGACTTGTATAGTCGTCGGAGAGCAGTGCCGTCATCGGCACCGACGAAAAGCGAGGGTCCGCGTAGTACTCGTCCCGGTCGGCATATCCCAACTTCATGGCTTCCGTCATCACATGAATGCAGTCGGCCGAGAGATGCCCCATCGCAGTCAGATCGAATCCTTCCAGCAAACGCAAGTTCTGACAAAGGACGGGCCCTTGAGTCCACGGCCCGCATTTGTAGACCGTGTAGCCTCGATATTCGATCGAAACCGGATCTTCCACCCATGTAGTCTGAGCCGCCAGATCTGGTTTCCGCTGAAACGCACCGGTCGCGATATACCATGCTTCCAGCTCATCAGCGACATCACCGATGTAGAAGCGATCTCGTGCCGCCTTGAGTTTGTCTTCACGACTTCCTTGTTCAGCACGCTCCGCATCGACGAGCTTACGCAGCGTCACAGCCAGATGAGGATGCCATGCTTCTTTGCCTTTGTCGAGAAGTTCCAGCGTCGGTGTCACAGCCTGCTCAAAAGAAATCGTTCCGTAGAGCTTCAAAAGAGTGACGACCAGATCAACCGCCCCCGGCACCGGTGCTGCCTTCATGCTGCCCGTTGACGGGATGCCGTTCTGATAGAACCATTCAATCGCCGCCGGATCCAGAGGTGCACCGCCGACACCGCTCAGCGATTTGACCTGCTTCGTCGTCGCATCGTAAACCAGCACAGGCACCTCACCGCCGATCGCAAACGATCCATAATCCGTGATGGCTAGCGCCAGGATCGTCGCCGCAGCGGCATCGGCCGCTCGCCCACCGCCGTCTAGGATCCTCAGACCAACTGCCACCGAATCCGCATGTCCCGCAGCGACCACGCCGTTTTTCCCCGATGCGTGCCAGGAAATCGCCTCAGCAATCGCGCCAGGTTGAGAGACCATCAGCATCAGGACCACATACGGAATTGCAAGAATGTGTTTCACAGGAATCGTTCTTTGGTGAGGCGTTAATGGATGTTTGGGAGTGATTTCTCTTCGGCTGGCAACAACAATGATGTGAAAGACTCCTACTATTTACATCCCTCGTTGTACCACACATCGTTCTCCTGACTCCTACGAGCTTGACTCGTAGGTGAACGAGTTTTGGAATTAGGCTGGGTGTTTATGCGATGAGCTAATTGTTAAAACTTGGCTCTTGCCAGACAAGCTGACATGGGGCCCAAGCTGACATGGGGCCGGCGGATGACTTGACCTCTCATGGCATGAGACGTAACGCTCAATCACAATGACGCCTAAGTTCCAGGCATTGTCACTAACCTATCCGACCAACCCTCTTCACTTGAGATACCTATTTTGCGATACAACCTTTCACTTGCCATTTCGCTCTGTTTCATGGTATCGGCCGCCTCTGCTTAGACGGGCCTTCGAGCACCGCGAGTACCGCTCGTGACTTGCGATCCGTATTTTAGCATTTGGTCGCCAGCGGATCATCTTAACGGAGCCGACACAACCCATTGGACAGGCAGACCACATCGTCTGATGAGTTCCATCATGGTCGATGGAAAAGCATTTCGCTTGATGGGTAACGAACCGAAGGAACAGGAAGCGATGAAGCAAACGCAAGTTTCGGTGCTGCCAACGTGAACGATTTACGAATTTGAATCCGCCGGAGTCGCTTTGACGCTGATGTTTTTGACGCCAGCGTTGCCGGACAGCATCGACTTGCTGTCATGGCCAATCACTTACGTGAGTTATCATGCGAGAAGCATTGGCGGAAACACGCACCGAGTTTCCGTGACCTTGGAAGCGTCTTCCGAAATTTCCGTGAACGAACCAAATCAGGCAACGGTCTGCTCTTCTCCGGAAATCGATGGCCTGTCCACGATCGCCGTAGGTTCCGAGACGCAAGACATCCTCAACCGAAGCGGTGATGACCTGCGTATTGATTGGGGACACCTATTCGTTTCGGCTCCCAAGAGCGAGCAACCTGTTTAGAGTTCAAGTCTGGCCGTTGTGTTGGCTGTACTCACAGCGTTCCAACTGCCGGCGTTCAGGCTGCCCGCGACGAATTCGGAAATGCTGCCAGATAGTTGAAGAATCCCGCGCCGCGATTCCACGGTTCCGGAGTTGGAAATTGGCACATTGATTGTACTCAGTCCGCTGCCATTGCTCTGGCGAGGCGTGCCATCGATGTCGAGCGCACCACCTGCTCCGCTCAAGACAATATCTCCATCTCCAGCGATGTTGTAGACGCCGCCCAAGGCAATCTTCAGCGTGGTGGCCCCGGCGACGAGCATATTTCCCGTGGCCGATTGTGTCAGAGTTCCTTCCACAATAACGTTACCGCCACCCGTGATTGCCGAATCGGCTGTGCCGACAACGCTGATCGCTCCCGGGATATGTACATCCAACCCGGACGTATTGATCTGATGTCAGCGCCCAAGTCAGCGCTATTGTATCCTGCACCCGCGCCCGGCGAGCCTCACATCAACTTCCAGAAACGTGGAGCAACCAGCGGGGGGAAGGCATTCGTGTGAATCTTGTTCCTGCAGTCTTTTTCAGTCCAAGCCGTATCGAACTTTACACCAGGCAGCTTTTCCTTCGCAACCTTCATCACAGGTTCGGGAACATTTGCGAATGGCACCATCTCCGTCTGCCGGAGTCCAGCATTTTCAATGGCATTCATTGGGATTTTTGGATTGATATTGCCATCGAACGCGATTTTTCGGTATCTCGAATCAAGACGAGGGGCATACGAAGGTGGAGAATCTATTTTGGCGATATTAGCTCCCTGGTTCTTTTTGATCGCGGTCGGCGTCGGCCCCGATATTGTCACCGACAGCGTATTGGTCAGCCAGCGTGTCGACTTGATCGAGCTGAATCATTTTATCGACCAAGAGGGGCGTGAAGTATTTCGGCAGGTTCTGTTTTACGACTGGTCAAATGAACATCGTCGACATGTGGTCCGAGCATGGCGGTTGGTGAAATCGGAATCCCAACTCCCGCGTCGTCATTGGTTTCCGGCTCAATTTCAGTGCGTATGGCACGATGAGGGGCTGCTACGCCAAGTATCCGCACCGGCTTACCGAGAAACTTGGACTCAGCACGATCCCGAACGAGAAAATCGGAAATTGATCGCCGAAAATGATCGCGTTCCGCTCACTGAACCGAGAATCGCGAGCGAACCGACGACAGCAACGCTAAACCGCTAATCCAGCCCAACGGCTCAGTCTAGGAAAACATTGCAGAACAAGCTTGTCGAGCAAAAGCACTAAAACCAACGATGCACCAAAAATTGGCAGGTAGATAGCCAGCGCGACGACCAACACAACCAATGCTGGCGATCGTCGTGTTCCCAGCCTTTGCTTTGGCGCACCTAGCGAACCGACGTGTCGGCGACGCCACCAAAGGACAGTACCGCTGATGCTAAGCAACATTAGTCCCAACGCGGTGATCAAGCCAATCGCCTGATTGACCCAACCAAATAGTTGTCCCTCATGAAGTGCGATGCCGGTACCAACGATGCGGTCGATCAGATGTCGGTCAGCAAATGATTCTCGACTTATAACTTCGCCTGTCGCTCCTGCGATTTTCAATGTAACGCGTTGAGGGCGATTGGGTGTATTTGACTTGACGGTCCAATCGCCATCGGCGCGATCCGGCGGTGATACGACGATCGGAGGCAGTAATCCAACCGGTCGAACCGACTCAACAACCCGATTGATCTGCGTTAAGTCGAAAAGCAGCTTCTCACTATTAACGGAGGCAGAGTCATTGCCAATTGCCGTTGAATGATCATGCTCTTTGTGGCCACCGCCGCGATTTGGAGTCTTCTGAGCTGTGCCACTTGTCCAATCCTGTTTCGCGACAGCCGTGCCCGTCAGACGTCGAATGGATTTGAATTAATCGCCCCAAAATGCAGCCCATGGCAAGCCTGTCACGATGAGAATTAACGCAAACACGGAGATCCAAACGCCAGTTACGCTATGAATGTCTCTCCAGAAAAGTTTTGTACCACTGCGAAATCGAGGGTAGATGACACCTGCAAGGCCGATCATTTTTCGAGGCCACCAGAGAAACATTCCTGTCAAAATCATCACAATGGTCCAACAAGCGGCAAGTTCGACTAAATAAGAGCCCCAATGACCAAGCAGAAGTTCGCCGTGAATATTCTTAACGATGCTGATGAATTGCTCGTCGTCATGGCTTTGCTGTAAGATCGCAAGCGATTCGGGATGGACATAGAATCGGATTGAATCTTTGCCAGCGCGAACCATCACGCGTCCGGCATCGGTCTTATTTTCTGGAATCTCAAAACCGATAAACTTGGCTTGCGGGGACGCTTGCAAGGCCGCATTGACTTGCTCTGACACGGGCCTTGCCGAATCAAGCGTTGACAGCCCTGCGAATGGAGCCTCATTCCAAGCTTCCATTTGCGGCTTGAAAAGATAGATCGCTCCGGTGATCGACAAGATGAGAACGAACGGAAGTGAAAACAGGCCTGCATAAAAATGCCAACGCCAAACAGCGCGATAATGTGGCCAGAGTGAAGTGGTTTGTAGATGCATGGGCAAAGCTGGGCTGTTAAAAACAATGCCCCGCTTCGTTGCTGGGGCAGAACGTTTTGTGTAGTGGGATTCGCCAGAATTCCCAACGTTTTAGTGTGCTGAGGAATTCTGGCGAATC
>JAYVSE010000398.1:0-4472 GCA_043775635.1 Planctomycetaceae bacterium
CCAGGCGGGTTGCTTTTCCGGACAAAATCCGGCTCGCCCTGATCGGTCGTTCCCGTAACCGGCAAGTAACCGTAGAATTCGGGTTCAATCACAGCCACTTTCTCAAGGCCAGCATTCGGAAACGCCATGGGCGAACAATTTAATCTCGACGGTCCCGCAATCGATGCACCGACCGAAGACCCTACCCCTCAACCATTCGAAGTCAAGTTCGCCAGTCGCGTCGATCGACTGCCGCCTTACATGTTCGGCAGGATCAACAACGCTCTATATCAAAAGCGACGTGCTGGCAGCGATGTGATCGATCTCGGCATGGGTAACCCCTCGGACCCACCGCAGGACGTTGTTGTCCAGAAATTGATCACAGCAGCATCCGATGAAGGCAACCACGGCTACAGCAAGTCCAATGGAATTTTGAACTTGCGCCGCGAAGTCGCAAAGAAATACGAACGCAAATACAACGTTCAGCTCGATCCGGAAAGCCAAGTGATCGCCTGCTTAGGAAGCAAGGAAGGCTTTTCACACATGTGCTTGGCGCTGATGGGCCCCGGTGACACGGCAATGATCCCGTCTCCATATTTTCCGATCCATATGTACAGCGTGATTCTGGCGTCCGGCAGTGTGGTCGCGCTGGATGTCGCAGATCCTGACAAGTTTTTGTCAAACGTCGCATACACCTGCGAAAACTTGACGCCCAGGCCAAAGTTGCTAATCGTCAACTATCCGCACAACCCATCGTCAGCGACGATCGAACCCGATTTCTTCGTGGAAGTCGTGCGTTTGGCGAAAAAATACGGGTTCTTGGTCATTCACGATTTCGCTTATGCGGACGTTGCGTTTGATGGCTACAAGCCACCCAGCTTCTTATCCGCTCGCGGTGCGAAAGATGTCGGCGTCGAATTCACGACGATGAGCAAAGGCTACAACATGGCTGGTTGGCGAGTTGGCTTCTGCGCCGGCAATGCTGAAATGATTCGTGGGCTAGGCACCGTAAAGGGCTACTACGACTACGGTATGTTCCAAGCGATTCAAATTGCTGCCATCGTGGCGTTGCGCGAAACTGAATCCGCCGTGCTTGAGCAGTCGCTGATCTATGCTGGTCGACGCGACGCACTGGTCAGCGGACTACGACGATTGGGCTGGAGTGTGACGCCACCGCGCGCCGGGATGTTCGTTTGGGCGCAAATCCCTGAGCCTTGGCGCAGCTCGATGAGCACGATGGATTTCGCCATGAAACTGCTAGAGGAAGGCGACGTTGCCGTCAGTCCCGGCAGCGGCTTTGGTCCCGCCGGCGAAGGCTATTTGCGGCTTGCATTGGTCGAGAACGAGCATCGACTTCGCCAAGCTGTGAGGCTGATCGCCCGCTGCCTCAACCGCGATTCTGCAAGCGTTGCCGCGAGTTAAAGCCTATGTTCATCACGCTCGATGGGATCGACGGTGTAGGTAAGTCAAGCCAAGTGGCGATGCTTTGCGAACACCTCGAAGCAGCCGGTCAGCCGGTCGTTCGCGTGCGTGATCCTGGCGGTACAGAACCTAGCGAGGCGATTCGAGCATTGCTGTTGGACTCCGAATTCTCGATGCATCGCCGCTGCGAAGCGTTGTTGTTTTTGGCTGCAAGGTGCCAATTGGTTGAAGAGGTGATTCGCCCCGCGTTGCAATTGGGCAAGATCGTCGTCTCGGATCGGTTTTTATTAGCCAATGTTGTTTACCAAAGCATTGGCAGTGACCTGCTTCCCGATGACCTCTGGCGAGTCGGCGAATGGGCCAGCGGTGGTTTGCGGCCAAATCTGACGTTGCTTTTAGACATGCCTGCGGCGGCGGCGATGGCACGGTTGGACCGAGCAAAAGATCGCATGGAATCACGCGGAGTCGACTATTTGGAAGCCGTTCGAATGGCGTTTTTGGTTCAATTGCCCAGGGCTGCCCACAATACGACGATTATTCAGGCAGATCGCCCCATCGACGAAATCCATCGCGATATCGTCGCTGCCGTTCGCGAGATTAACCAATAACTGGCGTTTGGAATCAGCCGACGTGTCCCCGAGACTTCGAACAGGGCAGATTTCTTTTGTGATGCAGCATTGGGGCAGGAATCGGGTAGGATACTCGTGCCAATTGACGTAGGATACGCTTTCAGCCTTTTATATTCCATCACTTCAAAGGAATGCGAAGCATTTTTTTAGCGGTGCGGCGCGAACCGTCCGGTGTTTCGAACCGGCACCGGCCCGCTCGCGCCGTTCCGCTACTTAAGTCCACGCCATTCCAGGCAAGCTGGCAGGGGGCTTAGAAAAGATGTGGGGTATAAAAAGGCTGGAAGCCTCATACTTTCTGATGGCGGCACTAGCTTTTCCAACCCATTCCCTATTCGAGTCATCACATGTTTCGAAATCGATCCAGAATAAAAAATGCGTTGTCAAGGATTGCGTTTACGATCATCGAGCTGTTGGTAGTAATCGCAATCACAGGAGTCATGATTGGTATACTGTTACCTGCGGTACAGTCGGCTCGAGAAGCGTCGCGCCGCGTCGTGTGCCAAAATCATTTGAAACAGATCGGACTTGGATTCCATATGCACCACACAACCGTTCGTTGGCTTCCGACGGGTGGCTGGGGCTGGAGCTGGACTGGTGACGGCGACCGCGGCTTTGATGAACGTCAACCAGGAGGCTGGACATATAACTTGTTGCCATTCATTGAACAGTCCGATCTGCATGATATGGATCGAGGTTTTCAAGGACCAAGCAAGATGACCGCGGCTGCGGATCGCCTCGAAGCATTGGTTGAGGTTTTTTCCTGCCCTTCACGTCGTAGTGGCGAGCGGACTGTGACGCCCTACCAAATGAACAACGCAGATTTTCGACCGATGGTTGCTAAAAGCGATTATGCCGTTAACTGTGGTGACCAGCCTCGTAACGAGATCGATGGTGGGCCAGCACCTGGCTCAACAACCCCGCCACCAACTCCAACACTGGAAACAGGCATTTCCTATCGTTGCAGTCGAATTAGTTTCAAGGACATTGTCGATGGAACATCTCACACCATTTGTGTTGGCGAAAAATATCTGTCCGTTGATCGCTGGGGAACAGGCCAGGATGCCGCAGACAACGAGAATTTGTTTGTAGGGTACGACAATGACCTTTTCCGCAGTACCCACGAAGTTTATTACCCACCCAGTGTCGATCGCAATCAAGTTGTGCAGTTCAGTTACGGTAGCGCCCACCAAGCAGGCTTTCATGCAGTATTGTGCGATGGCAGCGTCCAAACATACAATTACGAAATCGAAAAAGACGTGTATCGAAAACTCGGCAATCGAGCTGATGGTTCATAGCAACTCACCGCTTGATCATTCTCCACGCGATAGGTACTGAAAATTTGGCCAATGGTTGAGCCATCACGCAGGAAGAATAAGCAAAGTAGCTTTAGCGGAAATCACCAACGCAGTTGGCTCTGGGGCCATCACGCAGTATGCGAAACTCTGATGTCCGGGAAATGGCCTGTCTTGGAAGTCTTTGCAACTCAAGAGGCGTTCGAGCAGTCATCGAATCTCCTGATCACCAAGCGCAACAAAGGAATCCCCGTTGAAATCGTCGCTGCTTCTCGCCTGGAGCAATTGTCACGATCAACGGAACATCAAGGCTTAGTCGCTAGGCTGGGCTCGTTCCCATATCAAACGATGGAAACCTTTGAGCATCTGATTCAAAAGGCCATTGCTGCACACACAAGCCAAGGCGCTAATGCATCGGTTGGCGATTCGCTACCCCCGCTGATCGTGATCTGCGATCGCATTCAAGACACGTTTAACTTCGGTGCCATTTTGCGTTGCTGTGATGGAGCGAATGTCGTTGCCGTGATCGTGGGCGAGCACGCTCAAGCCGAAGTCACGCCGCACGTTGCTAGGACTTCGTCAGGTGCCGTCAACCATATCCCAATCGTCAAAACCCCGAATCTTGTTAGCGCGGCAAAATCCATCAAATCTCTGGGTCTTCAATTAGTTGCGGCTGACGCAAACACCAAGGCAAGCGTTTGGAATTCGCAACTCCACAATCCGACGGCACTGGTCATCGGCAGCGAAGCACATGGCGTTCACCCCGACTTACTTAGCACCTGCGATCAACAACTATGCATTCCAATGTACGGTCGAGTCACTTCACTCAACGCCGCCGTCGCCGCCGGCATCCTCCTCTACGAAATCCGCCGCCAGCAAGTCACGTCGATCCTAAGGTAAGCCGCAACGCGTAAGCGTGCGGGCTGAATTGCTGAGCGCGGACGGTCCACGACCGAATGCCGAACGCCACCGAATCCAACTCGCAGCGTTCAATCATTAATCGAACGCGACCATCCCGTCGGCCCGCAGGCTTACGCCAGGCGGCTTAGTTAGGATCGCTCGATCAATTAGTGGGATAGGCTTCCAGCCTGTCGCATTGAAAATGACAGGCTGGAAGCCTATCCCACTTCAAAAACCGGACAGTTATTGA
>JAYVSE010000399.1:0-6928 GCA_043775635.1 Planctomycetaceae bacterium
CGCGTGGGCATCGCCCCGCGCGTTTGCCTCAAAACACGCGGCCCGATGGGCACGCGGTTTAACGAGTAATGTGCGAAAACTTATGCAAGAGTGCTTAACCCTCGGAGTTTCAATTTTCCCTAACTTTTACACTGCCGTCAAATTTCAATCGCACAGGTCCAAATTTTTGCAATTCTCCTATTGATTCTTACGACTTGTGCATTACAGTAGTAATACACACATGCACAATCCCCCCACCCTTTTCCGTATCACGCCTTCCTCGGGAGTGCCGATCTATCGGCAGATCATCGATCAGGTGCAGGCCTTAATCGCCAGCGGGCGTTGGACGGTTGACACCTTGCTGCCGTCCGTGAGACAGATGGCCACGGAACTGCAGATCAACATGATGACCGTCTCCAAGGCCTATGCCCGTTTGGAAGCGGAGGGGCTCGTGGAACGGGTTCGCGGCACCGGGATGCGCGTCAAAGCCGGGTCGGTCGCGGGAAGCGTGAAAGTTCGACAAACCCAACTCCGTCCGCTGGCCGAACCGCTGATCACACGAGGCCGGCAACTCGGACTCACCAACGAACAAATCATTTCCGTTGTCAAAGATGCATTTCGCGAATAGCCAACCCTGTGAAACTTGACAATCCTTGAATCCTACGACATGAGCCACTCATTCCCATGAACATTATCACTGCTCGCGATGTCACGAAAACATTCGGCTCCCATTCCGTCTTGAACGGAGTCGATCTGATGATCGAACGTGGGCAGGTGGTCGGCTTATTGGGGACAAACGGAGCTGGCAAATCAACTTTCATTAAGTGCCTGCTGGGCCTCTTGCGAGTCGACAACGGCGAACTGCGGATCTTCGACGAAAACGGATGGGACCTGTCTGCTGCAACGAAGTCTTGGCTTGGTTATGTCCCGCAAGAAGCCAAGTTTTATGCTTGGATGAAAGTCCGGCAAGTGGTCGATTACTGGGGGACGTTTTACGAAAAGTGGGACAAACCATGGGTCTATGAATTGATGGACCGTTGGGAATTGCCGCGTGAACAACGGGTAGGAACCTCGTCGCCTGGTCAATTGCAGCGACTGGCTTTGGTCTTGGCCTTGGGGCATCGCCCCGAGTTGTTGGTGCTCGATGAACCTGTCGCCAGTCTTGACCCGATCGGTCGTCGTGAGACACTGCGGCAGCTTATCGACATCACGCAAGATGGCGAGCACACCGTTCTATTTTCAACACATATCCTCAGCGACTTAGAGCGTGTCGCATCGCATGTAGCAATTTTAGCGGACGGCAAGATCGCCTGTTTTGAGGAACTGGACGGCCTCAAGGACCGTGTGAAACGGCTGCGGCTGATGGCTGAAAATGACTTCCCAAAATCGTTTGCCGTTCCTGGAGCACTTCGCACGACGGTCAATGGCAGTGAAGCGCTCGTGGCGGTCGCGCAGGTCGATGATGCGCTCGTCGAGTCATTGCGCACTACTTGGAAAGCCGAGGTGACTGTCGAGGACCTCAACCTCGAGGAAATCTTCCTGGAGTTGAACCAAAAACATAACTTGAAATTACCTGTCCCCGCAGCCTGAAACCTGACATTTGAATCCTATGTTTGCTCAACTTCGTGCCGTGTGGATTACTTATCGTTCGCGAAAGCTGCTATGGCTTCTGGCCGCGCTCTACGCGTTGTTCACGTTTGTCAGCTACATGTCGCCGCCACGCCGGTTTTCCGTCCTTGGCCCGCAGATGGAGACCCATTGGTTGCCTCGGCAGGAGTTCCAGGGCACGACGGCGTTCCTCGATTGGAACGCCAGCGACGAACAACTCCGCGAATTGAAGGGACTCAAGATCGAAGGGAATTATTTAGTTCAGTGGAATCCGCCCGCTGATCAACCGGATGCACGGCCACCGTTGCCGCACCTTGAACATCTGAAGCCTGGCCAGAGTTATATGGTGGACGACCACTCATGGACTGCCGAGCAACTTGATAAACTTGGTCGTTGTACCGCGCTAAGAGAATTGCGATTGTTGACAGTCGAACTGACTCCTGAACTTGGAGCCGTCTTGGCGAAACTTCAAAACCTACGAGAGCTGGAACTGACACTTATCGGTTCACCGATTCCCAGCTTAGAACATCTTCCCGCTCTTGCGAACCTGAGCACATTTCGAGTTCCATGGGTTCCACCATCGGACCTCGGTCTGCTTGCCAAATACCCGAACTTGCGGTTGATCGAATTGCCCGATCATCCCGCGCCGAAGCCAATTCCCGGCGCGTTATCCTTTAACGAAGAGCTGCATCGTTGGTCGAAGCCATCGACGTTGCATGAGGCAACACAACTGCAACAGATCATCATCTACCCCCAGTCCGAACACATGCGACAACTGGCGGAATGGGTTCCTCACGAAAAAATACCAACGACCGCTTTCACGCAAACCGTTCCTGTAAACCCGGAGTTGTGCAAAGAGTTGGCTAAGCTCCCGAACTTGACCGATGTCGAAGTCCGCGGTGCCAG
Source organism: Planctomycetaceae bacterium (assembly GCA_043775635.1). Lineage (GTDB taxonomy): Bacteria > Planctomycetota > Planctomycetia > Pirellulales > Pirellulaceae > UBA6163. The sequence continues at coordinate 2,494 of JAYVSE010000399.1, forward strand.
CGGCAGTTGGCCAAGAGAGATGGTTAACGATCTCGGCGTGCGAGCAGCACTGACCGAGCGACGCCCTGCGGTGAGGCTCAATCCGTCCCAGAGCGAATTCATGGGGATGGGATTGATTTTAGGGGGACAGTGCACGCTATTGCTCGCTTGTCTTTTGGGTTGGCAGCTTGTGGCGCAGATGGGGTCGCCTTGGTCGCGCGTCCTGCCTGGATACGCTCGCCCGCATTTGACCTTTGCTCTTGTCATCCTCGCTGCACACGTCGTGATTCAGTCGATGTTCATCATGAGGGATAACGACGCGGTGCTGTTCCCTTCGCTAGCGCTAGCGACCATCTTGCCCGCGCTCATATCCGTCATGTTGGCTTATCTTTCGCGCCACTTGACTCTACTTCCGCTGTTCGGTTTCTTGCCGTTTATTTTCATGGGCATTGGGGCGTTATCATTGAAACTCTTCACGCCATTACGGATCGCCGCCTTTCTCAATGGAGAACTCATGATGCAAGCGACCGGTTTGCTGGCGGTCAATCTGGGAGCAATTGCCTGGAGTTGGCGACGTTGGCCCGAGCTGACGAACTCGCTTGCTGAGCTTGGTGTCGCTACCGGGCAAGGTTGGTTTCGATTCCAGCAGCAACTGCAAATGACGGTCCAGTCGAACGCCGAGGCTAAAGTGAATATGCGGTCCGGGATGCGCGGCGGACGATGGGGCGGAGCGTGGGGAATGCTCGATCAGCAGATCGAACGCGTTAACAGTCTTACCGATTTCTCGACCACGTCGGCTCGCATTACTCGCTGGCGTTGTGGTGAACCAACACTCCGCAAACGCGGCATCATTTTGTTTGGGATGTTAATGCCGGTGTTATTTTGCTGTATCGGCTTTGGCGTGTACAGTTTGCTTAGTCAGACCCCAGTTGATCTGAAGAAAATTCTGTTTTTTTCTATACTGTTAGGACCGTTGACCGCCCCGTTCGGAATGTGGATGTTAGCCCTAGGAATGGTAGGGCGACGTCCGTTGCTGTCGCAAGAATTGATGCGGCCCGTCAGTCGCCAAGAATTCGCAAGCAATTTGACCTGGAGTCTTTGGCACGACTTCTGGCCCGGTTTGTTGATCGCGTTGGGCTATGCCGTGTGTATCCCGCTGGTCCTTCCGTTGGCCCCCGAGAATTCAATCCTTAAAAGACCTCTGCTATCGAGTTACGTAGTTTATTGTCTGGCGTCTGCGGCATTCATCTGGTTAGCAGTACTGCTGGCCATCACGATCCAGCGGACGTGGTGGCGGACGTTTACTCTCATTCTGGTCGGCATTGTCGAATTGGTCGCTCTCCAATTCGGAGCGATTGCCATTCTTGGTGGCGACCGTTTGTTGCTGAAGCTTGAGGCACCGGATGGCTCGCGCCATTCCGCTAAATTATCCCTCACGGCGTAGGGCTTGTCCCCGTCGGGCCACGATTACGACTTGCGCCCTAAGATGCGATCCATTGAATCGGACGTTTGCCAGATCAATGCTTCGGGATAGTGGATGTAAGGGTGAAAATACTCGAACGTCAGAAAACCGTTGTAACCAGCTTTGTCAAGTTCTTCAGTAACCGCCGGCCAATTCGTGGTTCCATCGAGTAATGGCCTGAAGGTTTCGAGCGAATAATCGGTGCCCTTCTTAGTAAATTCTTTCAAGTGAACATTCTTCGTTCGCTTGCCAAGGATGTTGGCCCAGTGCTCGGCGTGCTGGAACATTGAGATGTTACCGGTATCGAAATGCACGCGAACGGACGGACTAGCAAAACTGTCGACAAAGTCGTTCATCTCCATCGGAGTCATCAGATAGCCATTGAAAAATATGTTTTCAATATTGAGGCAAATCTTCAGTTTTTCAGCGTCTTTTACCAGCTTGCCGATCGCCTCTTTCGCACGGCGGTCGCAAATGTCATTGGGTACTGGTTCATGGTCGTCTCGCCAAGGAATGTGCACGGCGCCGGGTACGACCAAGACATTTTCAACGCCTAGATCATGCGCCGCCTGACCGATCATTCCGGCGAGTTCTAAGCCGCGGTTTCGCTTTTGTAGGTCATTGGACGTCAATGGATAGGGCCAAAAGAGAAACGAACACAGACCGCTGATTTCGATACCAATTTCATCTGCCAGATGGCGAATAGCCGTGTAATCCTTGGTCGTTGCTTTGGGTGAAAGATCGTTGTCCAAATCATAGTTCAGTTCAATTCCGTCAAAGCCTGCGTCTTTGGCCAGTTGAAGGCATTCTCGCAAGTTCATTCGGTTGGGATACGGAAACGCCCAAAGGTTGATCGACTTCTTCATGTCGTAACGTTTTAAAGAACCTCGCCGAACATCGGGCTGCACCGTTTCGGCTGCCCGCACTGGCTCGAATGCGAGTCCAGATAAGCCGATGCCCGCCATGGTGGCTAACAAAGCATCTCGACGCGGAAGCACACGTTTGTTTTGTTGCATCATAAGATTTCGTATTTGTCGTCTGGTTTTGGTCCAATTCACTTGTTGATTTAGTGAGCCGTACGCGATAGCGTCGGGCCCTACAGCAGGACGCTTACCGTTGACGGCCCGTGGCTAGCGCATCGGCTCACCAAATACGACGAAACCCACTAGATCAACAGTCCGCGAGCCGTCCGTTATCGCGGAACCGGAGAGCTCGCGCTCTTCCGCTACGATTGAAATCGGGAAAGTTTTTTGGGACTGTTCCTAAACAGCGCGAACAACGACTCGATTAGAATTTTTTTCCACGATTCTCACCAATGTGTCGCCTTCGACATAGTCGCCTTCAGTAACCACATCGACAAGTTCGCTGCCGACCCGAATGCGACCGCTTGGACGAAGCGGTCCCACCGATCGGCCCTCCGTCCCGATTTCAAGTGAATTTACGTCAAGCGAATACGCGACAGCCGAAGCGGCAAGTGACGCGATCGGCGGATAGGTATCGTCGCCGGGCGGTGCGAGCGCTAAGCGACTGAGGATAGGAAACTCGCCCAAGTATTTAGCGACAAAGCCCATCGCTACCATAAAGCCGATCAGCGATGCGAGCACGGTTAAGATATCGAACATCAAGCTATTGGAGTCCCTAATACTTTCCGGCATGATGTCACGACGGGAAGCCATCACCAACGAAAAAATGACGAGCGCTAAACCGCTGATGCCAGCGACACCAGTTCCTGGAATGACAAATATCTCGAGCAATATAAAGCTTAAGCCGATCAAGAACAGGATTAACTCAAACCAGTCGGAGGTGCCACCCAAAAAGCGACTCCAAAAGAACAGTCCAAAACAAAAGATCGATATCAGGCCACCCGCTCCCATGCCTGGCGCGCTGAACTCAATCACTAGCGCGACAAGTCCAATGATTACCAGCAGGCCCGTGACGAATGACGAATTCAGGAGCAAGATCAACGTATCAACCCATGTCCCACGCATCACTGGGATCGGGCCGATCGCCCCAATCATCGCCGGCAATTGATCGTGATCGTCAACGACAAGGTTGGCCAATCCAAGCTCCACGGCGCGAGTACCCGTTGTCGTGAAAAACGTGTGTCCGCCTGCTTCAAGAATCTGCTTCCCTTTCTCCCAGCGGTCCGTATTCTCCATCAAATTCCATTCACGTTCGCTGAAGTAATCCACTTTGCCGTCGGTTTTTTGCACAGCCTTGAAGATGATCAGGTCTTTATCCACCATGGCCTCGGCCAGGGACGGCGGACGACCGGCTTTCGATGCAATGGTTCGAACTCGCTGCGCCAAGTAGGAACGTTCCTTTTCAGGCACATAGCGATAGGCGGCGTTCTCGCCCATCATGATCATCCCTGCGTCACCAATCAGTGCTTGCGGAGCGATCGCGATCTTATCGGTCGCAAGGGCCAGCAGCGCCGCACCACTGATCGCTTCGCGATGAATGTAGGCGACCGTCGTGATGCCTTTTGCCGATTCGAGCAGATCGACGAGTTCTAACGTTGAACTGACGTATCCGCCGGGGCTATCGATGTCGAGCACAATGATTTTCGCACCGGACGCGACTGCATGTTTGAATCGTCGCGAGAGCAACGCACTACTGAGAGGCGTGATTTCTTCATGGAACTCAATCATGACGGCTTTGACGGGCGCGGTGTCAATGACTACAGGCTCATTGAGCGCAGCCTCAACGGCCGCAGCCTCAACGGCCGCAGCCTCAACGACCGCAGCCTCAACGACCGCAGCCTCCTGAGCAAAAAGTTGCTGTCCAACACTTGAAATTGCGAAGACAGCGAACAGCGGAATAAACAAATTTCGGCAAATCGAAGTCATCTTTTTGACATCCATACACAAATCCAGAGACTAGTGTCGCCTTTACCTCCGCGAAAAAGCGTTCTTTCGCGGAGCGAAAGGCGACACTGAGCGAAGTCCTCGGCGCGGTTGAATCTTATCCGCGATAGGCATTGTTCCAGGTCAG
>JAYVSE010000400.1:0-21612 GCA_043775635.1 Planctomycetaceae bacterium
CAATAAAAATTGGATGCAAGCCCGCGAGGGCTCGGCCAAAAGCGATCTATTCGGCGGCGATCTACAGAAGCTTTTCCCAGTCATTGAGCCCAACCTCAGCGACTCCGGAACCTTTGACAACGTGCTTGAGTTCTTGCTGATGACTGGACGCACATTGCAAGAAGCGATGATGATGATGGTGCCCGAAGCGTGGCAGTTGCATGAATCGATGCCAGACGAAAAACGAGCGTTGTACGAGTACTTCTCCTGCATGATGGAGCCCTGGGATGGTCCAGCGTCCATCGTTTTCACCGACGGGCATTACATCGGTGCGACACTCGACCGAAACGGCTTGCGACCAAGTCGCTATTACATCACTCATGATGATCGCGTGATCATGGCGAGTGAAGTTGGTGTGCTTCCGGTCGATCCTGCGATTGTGAAAGAGAAGGGGCGATTGCAGCCTGGACGGATGTTCTTGATCGATTTTGCCGAGGGCCGATTGATCCCAGACGAGGAACTGAAGTCGAGTTTCGCAAAACGCAAACCCTACGGTCAATGGCTCAAAGATCAAAGAATCCGGCTGAGCGATTTGCATCCCGACTCCGAACCCCATGGCTTCGACAGCGAAACGTTGCTCGCGCGTATGCAGGCGTTCGGGTACACCGCAGAGACCATGAACTTCATGCTTCGGCCCATGATTGAGGAGGTTCGCGATCCTGTTGGTTCGATGGGCAACGACAGCGCGCTGGCATGTTTGTCTGACAAACCTCGGATGATTTACGACTACTTCAAGCAACTGTTCGCACAGGTGACGAACCCTGCGATCGATTCGATTCGCGAAGAAGTGATCATGTCGCTGGAGTGTTACATTGGACCAGAACAAAATCTTCTTGAAGTCATTCCAGAGAACTGCCATCGTTTGCTGGTCGATCATCCGATTATTAGCAATGAAGAAATCGCTGCACTAAAGCATATCAATCATGCAGGCTGGCGAAGCTGCGTGATCGATATTACTTTTGACAAGTCGCTTGGCAAGCCGGGTTTATTACAAACACTTCAGCGAATTGCAACCGAAGCGGAAGCTGCGGCGGACGAGGGCATTCAGTTGCTGATTTTGTCCGATCGCAATTGCTCGGCATCAAACGTTCCAGTCAGTTCGCTGTTAGCCGTCGGTGCGGTCCACCAACATTTGACGAAGAAGGCGAAAAGAACTCGCGTTGGTTTGATCTTGGAATCCGGCGAAGCACGCGAGGTACACCATCATTGCTTGCTGATCGGATACGGAGTCGATGCCATCAACCCTTATCTTGCCTTCGAATCTTTGTGGCAGGCCCTACGAGATGGCTTGTTGTCAAACAATTTTCAAGACGACAACAAGGTCGTCGCTGCGTATCGCAAAAGTGTTGCCAAGGGGATGTTGAAGGTGATGGCCAAGATGGGCATCAGCACGTTGCAAAGCTACAAGGGAGCGCAGATTTTCGAGGCACTCGGCTTGCGTGACGAAGTCATCGACGTTTGCTTCAGCGGAACCGCGAGTCGTATCCAAGGCGTTGGTTTTGATATTCTCGCCGAGGAGGCGTTGCGTCGCCATGCATTAGGCTATCCCGAACGCATGGATGATCATCTATCTCAGTTGCCGAATCTTGGCGAGTATCATTGGCGCGCGGAAGGTGAAAAGCACGCTTGGTCGCCCGCCGCGATTTCGGACTTACAGGTTGCTGCTCGAAATAATAATGACGATGCCTATTGGCGGTTCGCACGCACGATCAATGAAGATAATAAAAACCGATGTAGCCTACGTGGGTTGCTGGACTTCCGCGAAGGTGTCGCTGGACCGTCGATTCATTTGGACGAAGTTCAGTCGGCGAAAGAAATTGTCAAACGATTCTGCTCGGGTGCGATGAGCTTTGGTAGTATCAGCGCGGAGTCGCATGAGACGATGGCGATCGCGATGAATCGCTTGGGAGGCAAGAGCAACACCGGTGAAGGTGGTGAAGATCCCGTTCGCTTTATTCCGCTGCCCAATGGTGACAGCAAGCGTTCAGCGATCAAGCAGGTTGCTTCGGGACGTTTCGGCGTCACGATCGAATACCTTACCAATGCTGACGAGTTGCAGATCAAAATCTCGCAAGGTGCAAAGCCCGGCGAAGGCGGCGAATTGCCAGGTAAGAAGGTCGATAAAAACATCGCTCGTATTCGTTACAGCACTCCTGGTGTTGGCCTCATCAGCCCTCCTCCGCATCACGACATTTATTCGATCGAAGATCTCGCACAACTGATTCACGACTTGAAAAACTCTAATCCGTCGGCGCGAATCAGCGTTAAGCTGGTCAGCGAAGTCGGCGTTGGCGTCGTTGCTGCAGGCGTTGCCAAGGCGCACGCAGATCATATTTTGATTGCCGGTGACACCGGTGGCACCGGGGCGTCACCGCTGACAAGTATCAAGCATGCCGGCTTGCCATGGGAGATGGGAATTGCCGAGGCTCACCAAGTCTTGGTGCTGAATAATCTTCGTAGTCGTGTCGTTTTGCAAACGGACGGTGGTTTGAAAACGGGGCGCGACGTTGTCATTGCGGCGCTGTTAGGTGCCGAAGAATTTGGGTTCGCGACCGCGCCGCTGATTGCACTCGGGTGCATCATGATGCGAAAGTGTCATTTGAACACCTGCCCTGTCGGAATTGCTACCCAGGACCCCGTGCTGAGGAAAAAATTCGAAGGCAAGCCAGAGCATGTCGTCAATTATCTGTTCATGGTTGCTGAAGACGCTCGTCGAATCATGGCAAGGCTGGGGTTCCGCACCATCGATGACATGGTCGGGCGCAGCGAAGTGTTGCATACCGACGATGCGATCAAGCATTGGAAAAGCGACGGGCTTGACCTGACCGACGTGCTTGCGCCCGCCACGAAATTGCATGAAAACGTGGGCACTCGCTGGGCGATGCCTCAGGATCATGGACTTGAAAAGTCACTTGACATGACCAAGATTCTTGACGCTGCTAAGCCCGCGCTCGAACGACGCGAATCGGTGTTGATCGAATTGCCAATCGTCAATATTAACCGAACCGTGGGAACCATTCTGTCGCATAACGTTGCCAAACGATACGGGCAAGCGGGACTTCCCGATGACACGATTCGCATTCGGCTCTCCGGTTCCGCCGGCCAAAGCTTGGGTGCATTCCTGGCACATGGCATCACGATAGAACTGGAAGGCGATGCGAACGATTACGTTGGCAAGGGCTTGTCCGGTGGACATGTGATTGTTTATCCACCGCGTGAAAGCAGCTTTGTCGCGGAAGACAATATCATTGTTGGCAACGTTTGTTTGTACGGTGCGACCAGTGGCGAAGCCTATTTCCGAGGTCGTGCCGCAGAACGGTTCTGTGTCCGCAACAGTGGAGCCAATGCGGTCGTCGAAGGGGTTGGTGATCACGGCTGTGAATACATGACCGGCGGACATGTGATGGTCCTTGGCAAGACTGGGCGTAATTTTGCCGCTGGGATGTCCGGCGGGATCGCTTACGTCTGGGACTTGGACATGGACGGCAAGTTCAACCTTAACTGTAACTTGGCAACCGTTGTGCTCGAGAAAATCTCATCCGGTGAAGAAGAACAAATGGTGAAAGGAATGATCCAACGTCATCAAGCATTCACTGGCAGCGAGCAGGCAACTCAAGCACTCGCAGATTGGACCGCATTTCTCAAGAAATGTATCAAGGTAATGCCAATCGACTACAAAGCGGTATTGGAAGAAAACAAACGTAACCAAGCATTGCCAATGGCGGTTAATGCATAAGTTTTTACCGCTCATTACTTCATATCAACTATCAGTCAATTTCCAAATTTTGCAGAGAATAAAAAGTCATGGGTAACCCCACCGGATTCAAAGAGTTTGACCGTAAAAAAGTTCCTTGGCGTTTGCCAGTCGTTCGCATCAATGACTACGACGAGATTTACACTGAACCGCGTTACGAGCAATTGAAAGAGCAAGGCTCGCGATGCATGGATTGTGGTGTTCCGTTTTGTCAGTCGACGACCGGATGTCCGATCGACAATTTGATCCCAGAGTGGAATGACTTGGTCTACAACAATCGCTGGAAAGAAGCGATTGAACGATTGCATAAGACCAATAACTTTCCCGAGTTCACCGGTCGAACTTGCCCAGCGCCATGCGAAGGTGCTTGCGTGCTTGGAATCAACAATCCTCCGGTCACGATCAAGAACATTGAAAACGCGATTGTCGATCGCGCCTGGTCAGAAGGTTGGATCGTTCCCAAACCGCCTGTGGAACGGACTGGCAAGACAGTTGCAATCGTCGGCAGCGGGCCAGCCGGTTTGTCCGCAGCAGACCAACTAAACCAAGCCGGTCACTTGGTCACGGTTTACGAGCGTGCTGATCGTATCGGTGGACTGCTTCAATATGGGATTCCCAATATGAAGCTCGCTAAGACCGCCGTGCAACGCCGTGTCGATAAGATGACTGCCGAAGGTGTGAAGTTTGTCACGAATGCAAACGTTGGCAAAAACGTCGATCCGAAGAAGCTGATGGATGAATACGACGCGTTGTTACTTGCATGTGGCGCAACGAAGCCTCGCGATTTACCGCTTGCAGGACGTGACCTTAAGGGTGTTCATTTTGCGATGGAGTTTCTGACTTCCAACACGAAGCAAAGCATCCATGGCGACTCGCTCAATGGATCATTCATTAGCGCCGAGGGCAAAGACGTGATCGTCATCGGCGGCGGTGACACGGGAACCGATTGCATTGGAACCAGTCTTCGTCACGGATGTCGTAGTCTTGTTAATTTCGAGCTTTTGCCAAAGCCGCCTGAAGACCGAGCACCAGACAATCCATGGCCTGAGTGGCCGCGTGTGTTCCGTGTTGACTATGGCCATGAAGAGGCGGAAGCTAAGTTCGGTCGCGATCCACGTGAGTATGAGCTACTGTCAAAGGAGTTCCTTGCCGATGATCAAGGGCGCCTACGCGGTATAAGGTCAGTACAGGTTCGCTGGACAAAAACAGACAAAGGTGGCTGGTCCATGGAAGAAGTCGCTGGCTCTGAAAAGGAATGGCCCGCGCAATTGATTTTATTGGCGATGGGTTTCCTCGGTCCGGAAGCCTACCTCGCGAAAAGCCTTGGCTTTAAAGTCGATCCGAGAAGCAACTTTGAAGCCAAGCATGGTGAGTTCAAGACAAGCATCCCCGGTGTCTTTGCCGCCGGTGACTGCCGTCGCGGTCAAAGCCTCGTCGTGTGGGCGATCAACGAAGGTCGCGGGGCTGCGCGAGCCATTGATATCCATTTAATGGGTTCGAGCAATCTTCCGGCACCTGGCGTGACCCTGGGAACTGCCATGGCCGGTAATTAATCGTTGCACCCTACCGGATTCGATGTATTTTCTTCGGCGGTGACAGAATCTCGTTGGTTGTCGCTGTCCAGCAAGAACCGCCTGGAGCCTTGGAACATGAACGTTGCCCAGCTAAACTCTCTTCATGCCATTTAATTCTTTCTCGGCTCATTTAGGGAAAAGCGATGTCCTTTTCGGTAGCTCGTCAACGATTCGTTTCCGCAAGTGTTAGGTCGCATTGGCAATTGGCGGCAATGGTTTTGTTCTCCTACTTAGTGTTGTTTGTCGCTGCCGGGTCAATCGCAGATGACAGTAAACCCGAACCTGAAAAACCAGCGACACTGCACTACCCCCTCAATGTTGTCTCAGACAACGGTACTTTGTACGTCGTGGACCTCGATCTTCCCGGCGTGTGGCAAGTTGTTGATGGCAAACGCGAGTTATTTGTGTTGGGTTCAAAGTTTTTACGCAAGCCGCTCAATCGTCCGCGGTGCGTCGTCCTTCATCCTGATGGCGGGATATTGGTTGGCGATTCAGCCACTCGTGAGGTCTATCATATTGCGAGTCAAAACGCGGAACCAAAACCGCTCTGCGAGGGACATCTTGGCATCGCGATGTCACTTGCTGTTTCACCCGACAAGAAGACGATCTACGTCGGTGATGCAGAGAAGCGAGCTGTGTTTCGATTACCGATGGAGGGTGGAAAGCCAGCACTCGTCGCACGAGTTAATGCACGAGGCTTAGCATTCGACAACGATGGGAATCTGTGGGCGGTAACGCCGGATGACGCTGCTATTCATCGTATTGACGTGACGGCCAACACCAGCGAACCAGTCATCACTGGGCGTCCTTACCAATATCCCAACGGACTCGTTTGGGCAGGTGACCATGGCTATGTCACCGATGGTTACGGGAAGTCGATCTGGAAGTTCACTGCGGATGGCAAAACGGAAAAGTGGTTCGAGGGTGAACCACTGGTCGGACCGGTCGGAATTGCGATCGATGAAAAATCAATATTTGTAGCTGACCCGAAGAAGTTGCAAGTATTTCAGTTCGATCATGAAACCAAAGCAATCACCAACCGATTGTAAATTAAAATGCACAAATATTGGATCGCGCTCATTGCGTTCATGCTGATTTTCGGCGGACTGGTTTACACGGCTTTTGTTGTTCAGAAAAAGAACCTTGCCACGGTGACGTCACCTCGCGCAGCAGAACAACTTGACCTTGCGCGGACGGCGCTGGCCGCTACGGAAAATCTTGAAACTCAGCCGGCCGAACTAGCATGGTCAGCACTTTTCGAACAACTCCCTCAAGATGTTTCGATTGCTTTGAACCGTGCGCTCAATCGATCGCTACATGTCGACGCGCTGACCAAAATGACAAGCAATGATTTGCTTGATGCCGAAGAAAAACAAGCGGCCCGTCGTCAACTTCCTGGGGCGATTGAACAGGCAAAATCGGCGATCAACGATTTCGCGACATTGAGCAACGATCAAGTGACTGCTTCGTGGCTGCAAAATTGTGTTGATCTACAAGAAGCGTCGCTGTTGCCCGCATCGGTGGCTAAATCGCTTCGTCGAGAGATCTTTGATCGCTTGGTCGGTAGTATCGAAGGGAAGCTCAAAGACGAGCCCACATCAGTCGTGCTGGGCGGGCCGTTGTCTCAAGTCTTGGACGAACTTGAGTCACCGACGACCGGGTTACCCAAAGACATTCAAGATCGTGCGGCGAGCGCGATGAGTGCCCTCTCGGCTCAGCACCCGGACAACCTGTTTGTTGCGCTGCGAGCTGCGAGACTGAACATTGACGCCAAATCAGACCGAGCCATTGACGCAGTGCAGCGAACGGTGCTGCTCGCTCGCGCGATTGAACCGACGCTACGAGTTCAAACACAATCCACTGGCCTGACGCCTGATGAGCTGGTGCAAAAAATTGTGGATTTGATCAGGGCCAAAGACTGGCAAACGGCGAATTATCAAATGCTGCTCTGGTTCAACGTTCTGAACAGCACCGACTTGATGAAAACCGATCGTCGTAGAACATCGCCACACCCACTTGATCGCCTCAGCTTTGATGTGATGCGCAGGCTCTCTCGGGAAGTCGCCAAAACCCAACCGATCATTGCGGGCACGGTGCCGCTTCAATTCAAGCCGGTCCCTATCGGAGATCAAACCGATATCGCGTTTGCAGCGTCAATTGACTTTGATCTCGATTTGGACGCGGATTTAGTCACGTTCGCAAGTAGCGGGTTGGCCACTGTTTGGGCTAATACGAACGGAGTTGAGTGGAAAAACAGCGGTACCGTCTCATTGCCAGCAAACGTAACCGGCGTGATTGCAGCGGACCTATTCATGGTCGATGCCAGTGACTCGCAGCGACTGCAAGCGGCTCGCGGTCAAGCAGATGAATCGTCTACCAAGGTAAGCTCATCGCGGCATTCAACTCTATTGAGCTTGCTGGCCTATGGAAACGAAGGAGTGAAATTGATTGTTGTCGATGGCCGCAGTGTCACCGATGATAAAGACCGTCTGTCCATTGTCGAAAAATCGACCGGCCTAGAAGACGTGTCGGAAGTGGCGAGCGCCATGGCAGGCGATCTTGAAGGCGATGGCGATTTGGATCTTGTGTTCGCGACTCGCAATCACGGCCTGCGAATTTTCATCAACCGAGGCAATCGAACTTTTTTCGAAGCGCGGACACCGCAAACTGAAGATGATTTTGACCGTCGTGACATCACCGGGATGGCCATTGTTGACTTGGACCGCGACCTCGACTTAGACGTTGTCACCATCAATGGCAAAACTGGGCAAGTTGGACTGCTCGAGAATCTGCTCCACCTTCAGTTTCGCTATCGGAGCATTGAAGAGATCCCAACGACCGCCGGTGCAAAACAGATTGAAATTGCGGAGATCGATGGCAACGTCTCTTGGGATATGATCGTCGGTGGCGGCAGTGAAACTCGGGTCGTCTATTCGCAAACCGCCGCTGCCGGTGCCTGGACCGTTGATCGGACCGAACTTATCCCCGGTGCGAAGTCGACGTTTTTGTTGGGCGATTTCGACAATGATAGTTGGTCGGAACTGCTCACGGCAATTGAACAGCAAGCAGTCGTGATTCGGTCCGTTGATTCAAGCTGGAAAAGCGGTGGGACAACCGACGTCGATCTGTCAGGACCCGTCGCCATTGCCGACGATTACAATCTGGATGGCAAGCAAGATGTGTTGTCCGTTGCTGGCGGCAAGGTCGTGCAATTTCAAAACATAACGGAGTCGACCGGTCACCACGTTGACGTTCGCTTTCGCGGCATCGATGACAATAATGCTAACAGCGGTCGCGTCAACCATTATGCGATTGGCTCAGTCGTCGAGCTGCGGTTCGGCCCACACTACCGCGCCAAGGTGATCACGGAGCCCACGACGCACTTTGGTCTGGACGGATTCGATCGAGCGGGTTCGCTGCGAGTCATCTTTCCCAATGGGCTAACGCAAACGATTAGCGAACCGGCAATCGATGCGCTGGTTGAAGAAGAGCAAACGCTGAAAGGCTCGTGTCCCTACTTGTATGCATGGGACGGTGAAAAGTACGCGTTTGTGACTGACTGCTTGTGGGCCGCACCGCTGGGTTTGCAAGTTGCTGCTGGGGTCGTTGCGAAAGACCGACCGTGGGAATACCTCAAAGTCGATGGCGACTATGTCAGGGAACGTGATGGAATCTACGATCTCCGGATCACAGAGGAATTGTGGGAAGTCGCCTACTTCGATCATGTGTCACTGACCGCCGTCGATCACCCCCAAGACGTCGAGGTGTGGACCAATGAAAAGGTTGGACCTGCGGAAATTGCGGAACCGACCATTTATGCGTTCCAGCCTGAAAACCTGCGCTCCATTGAGCATGGCCTGGACACACAAGGCCGCGATGTCACAACTGAACTCAGCAGTATCGACCGATCATTTGTCAAAGGTTTTGACCAGCGGATTCGCCAAGGGCTTTGCCCACCGCACTGGGTTGACCTCGACTTTGGTGCGATCCCTGAGAGTGAATTCGATGCAGCAACAACTTACCTTGTGCTGACTGGCTGGATTCTGCCAACAGACACGTCGCTGAATATCCAGATCGACCAGAACCCGGAAATCCCCGCGATCGAATTTCCGTCGGTTTGGATACCGGATGCAAGTCAGCCCGCGGGTTGGCGAAATGCGATTCCATTCATGGGTTTCCCAGGCGGCAAAACAAAAACGATCGTCGTTGATGTCACCAAAGTCCTGAACAAAGACGACCCTCGCTTTAGAATTCGAACATCGGCACAGATTTATTGGGATCGAGCCCAGATCGCAATTCAAGCGTCGCCGACCGACTTTATTGCTCAGCCGCTGGAGCTTGTGGGTGCCGAGCTGCAGTATCACGGATTTTCCAAGCGAGTTCAGGGACCGTCGAACGCACCGGAGTCCTACGACTTTTCACAAGCATCTCAATCGCCGAAGTGGCCGCCGCTTCGTGATCCATTCAGCCGTTTTGGCGAATGCAAAGACTTGGTAACAAGTTGGGACGATTCGATGGTGGTGATGGGCAGTGGTGATGAGCTAAGGCTACAGTTTGCGGCCTCACTGGAGCCGGTTCGCGAAGGGTGGAAACGCGATTTTGTGTTGCATTGTGTCGGTTGGGACAAAGATGCTGACTTGAATACGTTGACTGGGCAAAGTTCAATGCCGTTGCCGTACCGGGCGATGGCGACCTATCCACCGACACAATCGCAAGTGATTGAATCAAACCAAGCTTTGAAGCAAAATCAACTCCACTTGCGGCGGACGCAGCCGTTTCGCGCGTTTTGGCATCGATAGCGGGCTGTTGATTTAGTTGTGTTTTGATTTTTAGCGTGCAAATCATAACCCGAATGCGTAAGCGAGGGATCGCAGTGGTCCCTCGCTTACGCACTTACGCAGCGGGTTACTAAATCAACAGCCCGCTAGGCAAGCCAGCGGGATTCACTTGCGGGGAAACATCGCATAGTAGGGCCAATGCCGAAGCATCCGCAGGGCAATCCTGCGGGATTTGCCGTCACCACACGCCATCATCCAGGTTCACGCTGTACAAGAAAACTACGTTCGCCGCGAGTGACGTAGATCGCGTCTTCGGCCAAGCGGCCGCATAGTTCGATAAGAAACTCGATCAACCGCTCAAACTCCGATTCGCTGCCGAATGAAACTTCAAATCGCTCCATCACGTCATGGACTAATTGACCGCTCAAATCGACCCAGTACCCTTTGACTGGAGTCGGCGATTGCGTGTACGCTCGGTATCGGTGCATTAAAAATTCATGGGTCACCATGCGAGCTGTCTGAGTCCCGTGAAAGTAACGGGGATCATCAAGCTTGTGAGATGGGATATAGAATACGGTGACTTTGCCTAATTCATAAACATGTGACATAGGCAAGCGAGTGGATTTTTCATCAGGCATAAGTTATACCGTCATCGTTTTTAGAACATTATTGCATTGTGTGAAGCATGCCGTTCGCAGCCTATCTTGAGCCGTTTGCTGACCATCCCGTCTTGCGACAGCGCGTCCTGATCGTATTGGAGCGATTGCCACAGGAGGTTCGATGCGATTTTCTTGAAGATCAGCGGTTTAGCATAACCATTGATAATTTCGAACCAGGGGTTGGCTGGTCGTTTTTAATGCCGATTCCTGGTGCCGTAGGTTGCGGCAGTCGTTGCGTGGTCCTTCGCCCCAAGCTCGCAACCGCTTCGGAGCTATTTGCGACTTATGTGATCGCACATGAATTTGCGCATGCATTTCTGCGAAATGGCGGTTGGGGAGACATTACTGATATCGAGGAAGCGGCTGATGCTTTGGCCGCTTCATGGGGCTTCCAGCGGCCAAATCAAACTGGCTGGTCGTGGTTAGGATCGAGCGGGAAATAAGTGTCCGGTACGTACCGGACACTTATTTCCCGCTCATTGCTTAACCACGAGCTAGTGCATCGCTTTGGTCAACAAAGTCATCACCGTTCCACTCGGCATCGGCGCGAATCATACTCTTTCGATCGTGAGCCGCTTTTTTGGCTGCACGAGCGTCTGCTTGGCGTTTTACTAGGTCCGCGTGAGTGGTAAAGAACTGAAGGCTGTGACCACGGAAATCGTCGAGCGTTTCAAACTTGTGTTTTTCCATAAACGCAAGCAATTCGTCGCACATGCCTTGGACGCATCGGTAGCCCATCTTCATAACACCCGTGCAAACCTGAACTGTATGGCTTCCCAGCAAAATGAATTGAGCCGCATCATTGCCAGTTTCGCAACCTCCCATTCCGCTGAGCGTCCGCCCTGGGTACTCATCACGAATGACCGTTGCAATCTCCATGCACATTCGCAGCGCAATCGGCAGAATCGCTTGGCACGAATATCCACCGGGCGTCGTATAGCCTTCGACTGAAGGCTCCGGTCGTAGCGTATCCAAATCAACACCGATGACGCTGCGGATCGTGTTGATGGCACTGATCCCATCACAACCGGCAGCTAAACTGACGCGAGTTGGATCTTCGATATGCGTCACGTTTGGAGTCATCTTGGCCCAGACTGGCTTGGTTGCCACGTCCATGACCCAGCCGCAAACTTCGGTCAGTATCTCCGGGCTTTGGCCCATCGCCGCGCCCATTTTTCTTTCTGGCAAGCCATGCGGGCACGACATATTCAGCTCAAAGGCGTCGACACCGGCGTCTTCGCATCGACCGATGATCTCATGCCAAGCGTCCTTGTTGTATTCCTCCATGACCGAGGCAATCAGGCAGCGGGTTGGATGCGAATCCTTGATCTGTTTAAATTCATCAATCCAAGTCGCGAAGTCACGATCGCTGATCAACTCAATATTTTCCCAACCGTAAATTTCACCGCTTTGACGACTGCGAAGGCGGTGATATCGAGGCTGAACGTTAACGACTTTGGACGCATCAAGGCTGACCGTTTTGCAGATCACCGCGCCCCAACCCTCGTCGAACGCCTTGCAAATCACATTCGCGTTGGTTCCGGGCGGACCAGAGCCGATCACAAATGGATTGGGAAGTTTCAGACCGTTGACGGTTGTTTCAAGCGTGGACATAGCCAGACTCCAATTCGGTGAGGACTTCATCAAGCATTGCGACCAAATACGCGGCATCATCTTTTGAAATACACATCGGTGGCTTGATTCGTAACGTGTTGCCGTAAAGTCCGCCTTTACCAATCAACACCTGACGATGTTTCATCGCTTCCATCACATGCGCTGCTTCAGGCGACGCGGGCAAACGAGATTCGCGATCTTTCACCAATTCAACACCTAACAATAAGCCCATACCACGCACCTCGCCAATCAGCGGATGTTTATCTTGTAACGCCAGCAACTCATCTTTGAGATATTTCCCAACCACGAGCGAATTGTTTTGCAAACCATCTTCTTCAATCACTTCAAGTGTTGCTAAGCCTTGAGTCATGCTGATCGGATTGCCGCCAAAGGTGTTGAAATGAACTCGGTTTTTCATCACCATTGAAATCGGTTCCGTCGTTGTCATCGCGCCCAGTGGGATGCCGTTGCCGATCCCCTTTGCCATGGTGATGATATCAGGCTTTACGCCCCAGTTTTGGTGAGCCCAATAGTGTGTTCCCGTTCGACCGAAGCCACCTTGGACT
Organism: Planctomycetaceae bacterium; assembly: GCA_043775635.1. Classification (GTDB taxonomy): domain Bacteria; phylum Planctomycetota; class Planctomycetia; order Pirellulales; family Pirellulaceae; genus UBA6163. The sequence goes on from JAYVSE010000400.1 coordinate 12,985, forward strand.
TCGTCGGCGATGCATAATCCGCCGTGAGCACGAACAATGGAATAGACAATCTCAAAAAATTCCTTGGGTGGCGTGACAGTGCCGCCGACTCCCTGGATCGGCTCGCCAATAAAGCACGCAATCTCCCCCGGTGATTGGTAGGTGATGACGTTCTTGATGTCATGAGCACATTTCAACTCGCAAGCTGGGTAAGTCAACTGATAGGGACATCGATAGCAATAGCCAGCGTGCGTGTGATGAATATTCGCTTGCGGGTTTGATTTGAATTTCCAGGTTCCATGTGCGGTGATCCCCATCGTGGCCGATGTGCCTCCGTGATAACCATTCCTCAAGGCGATGACATCGGTATTTCCGGTGTACTCGCGTGACGACAGGATGGCGACCTCATTGGCTTCGCTGCCGCTGTTCGTAAAGTAAGATCGCGACAACCCTGCGGGCATCACCGAGGCAAGTTTTTGCGCAAACAGGGCGATGGTCGGATGCAGGTAAATCGTTGTCGTATGTTGCAATTTCCCCGTTTGTGCTTTCACTCGCTCAGCAACTTTGGGGTGACAATGACCTACGCTGACCGTAACAATCCCAGCGAATGCGTCTAAATATCGCGTGCCCGTTTCGTCCCACACATATTGCATGTGACCTTCGACGATCATCAACGGCTCTTTGTAATAAGTAATCACGCCGGGCGAGACGAATTGGTGACGCAGCGCCAAGACTTCATCGCGACTTGGTCCATCGTACGGTTGTGGCTGGTGTTGTATCACAGGAAGTGAAGGTCGAACTTCAACTGACATCGTCTTGCTCCAAACTATCGTGCGGTCTTTTATTGTCGTCTTTCGCTCCGCGAAAGAATGTAAAAACGCAACTTTCGCGGATAGGCTGTGAATCTATTTGAGCCGGTTGGATTTGCGGTAAAATGGTAACCCGATGCGTCAGCGAGGCGACGGGCAGATCCTCGCTAACGCGTCGGGTTGCCAATAAATTCACAGCCTAGGAGCGAAAGGGGACACGTATTTACCGCTAGATCCAAAGTAGAAATTATATCAAGCCAACGTTCTTCGCGCGAGCCAGGAATCAAATTATCAAGGCTATGGTGCAACGATCGCACCGTACGTTTCCGGGCGGCGATCGCGAAAGAATTGCCACGTGTTTCTGACTTCACGGATCAAATCGAAATCCATGTCAGCAATCACAATGTCATCTTCATCACGTTTGGCGGATACCTTGACGAACTGACCACGTGGGTCGCAGAAGTAACTCTGGCCATAAAACTCACCGATCCGCCATGGTTCTTCCCAACCTGGCCGATTGATCGCCCCAACAAAATATTGATTGGCAACGGCATGAGCGGGCTGCTCCAATTTCCAGAGATACTCGCTGAGCCCAGCCACGGTTGCTGATGGATTGAACACGATTTCCGCGCCCGCCAACCCTAAACACCGCGCACCATCAGGAAAGTGGCGGTCGTAGCAGATGTAGACGCCAACCTTGCCAATCTTCGTGTCAAACACTGGGTAGCCGAGATTGCCGGGCCGAAAATAAAATTTCTCAAAGAAGCCCGGTTGGCACTGCGGAATATGCATCTTGCGAAACTTGCCAAGATACGTTCCGTCGGCATCGATCACAGCCGCTGTGTTATAGTAAACCCCGGTCATCTCTTCTTCGTAAATCGGAATCACCATGACCATCTGGTGTTTCTTCGCCAACGCCATCATCAGCTTGACGGTCGGTCCATCTGGCACTCGTTCGGTAAGGTCATACCATCTCGTCTGCTGCTCGGCACAAAAATAGGGTCCGTAAAATAACTCTTGCAGACAAACAACCTGGGCGCCTTGATCAGCCGCAGCAGCGATCATGGCGACATGCTTGTCAATCATCGCTTGTTTAATCTTGGCAACCGGCGACGTTGTCGGTTCACACGTCGTCGCCTGAATCAATGCACCGCGAACCATTCGAGCCATCGTATTCCTCGTCAACTGTTTGCCTATCGCGCCGCACTCGCCACCCCGCGTGGGAGGACTAACGCAAATGGCCAAGATTAAGATACTGTATAGGTCAAGAGAAGTTGATACTACGGTAGCGTCACGCGAATAATTTTCACTGGACTGCATGCGAAAGTTTATCACGATCTTGAACCTACTGATCAAGACAGACCAGTGGTGGGAGAACAAAATGAGCGTCTGAACAGTTGCTCTGACGCTCTAGGCGACGTCATTGACGCACCGTCGACTGGGCTATCCCTGACAGGTTGTGTCCCCACAGAACCTGCTACGTTTCACCCAGCGCTATAACCATAGTCCAATGTTCAGGCGGGTTCAAACAAAGCATTATTGAACACGTGAGTCATGCCTAGAAAATCCCGGTTTGGGCGTCCGCCTGAGCTCACGCACCCTCAACTCGAAAAAAGGAATTCAAAAATATTTTGAATCGGGACTTGCTGATACTTAAGACCGTCGCTGACACCTATACGACCTTTACGATCGTTCACATCGCTTCATTCATAGTGGCGTGCGAAGTCAGACGTGATGCCTACGACCGTAGGGCGATCCACGATATCACGATCAGCACGATGCCCGTGGGGAGGAAAAGTGCGGCTCCCAGAAGAGCAGATACCCGTGTGACGACGGAGACGGTCTGTTCATCGCTGGGATGAAAGATGTGCTTGGTGATGACCGGGCGAGCGTGAACAGCGAGTGTGAGGAGAATGCACCAGACGGAACTGGCGATCATGCTGATTCCATAGACTCGTAGCCAGTAAGGAGTGAGGAACCATTCGCGATCTGGCTGGCCGAATGTGGTCCCCAGGATGCTGGAGTTTTCTTCCAGATTCATCCAGTGCGGTGCTGCTCCGAGGAGCAGCACCGCAAGTCCCGGTCCCATGAGCAGGATGACTGCTAACAACGTGTAAGCGAGAAGGAGATTCGGCACGCACAGCCTCTGCGCGAACGACAGGTCGCTCCAGCGATTCTTCGATGAAACGTTGACGCGGGCCAAGAGAAAGCCGATGAGAAGGAGACTCAATGCGATCACGAATTGTCCAAGATATTCCAGGCCCTCGTGCAATTGGGGGTGCATGGCTTTCCCGATGCTCAACAAGCCAAACACTATGAGCAGCATGGAACATGTCGACAAGAACAGTTCACTCGCCAATCGGCTGAACGACCAACCAGACGTGATCGTGTGGTTGTTGTCATTGAACGTGGTGACTGTACCGACAGTCATGGCCGTCTGAAGATCGCGGGCTGACTGGTAACGTTTTAACGGGTCTTGTGACATCGCCCGCAGTACAACGCTGTCGAAGGCTGGATCACAACCCGATCTCTTCGAAGGCGGTTCGAAATGGCCAAGCGGTAACTCGCCAGTCAGCATCTCATAGAGTATCACCCCCACGGCATAGATATCAGCGCGATGGTCGACGAGCGACGGCGTTCTGGCTTGCTCGGGAGCCATGTAGTGGAGCGTGCCCATCACTTGCCCGGTCTGCGAACGTACCGATTGCAACGGGAACGCGATCAGCAATTTGGCGAGACCAAAATCGACGAGCTTGACGTGCCCCTGTTTGTCGAGCAGCACGTTTTCGGGCTTCATGTCGCGATGCACGATTCCCTGGTCATGAGCATATTGCAGGCCATCGCTGATTTCCGAAACGATTCGCTTCACGTCAATCGGAGGAAGGCTGGAAACTCCCAGCAGTTGCCGCAAGTTCGGTCCGGAGATGAACTCCATCAGGATAAAGCACCACGGCCCGGCCTGACCCGCATCGTAGACCTCGACGATCTGAGGATGTCGAAGTTGGGCGAGTGTTTTTGCTTCGCGTTGAAATCGCTCCAGGCCACCGACACTCTCAGCCACCTCGCGAGGCAATAATTTAAGAGCGGCAGACCGATTGAGATGGGTTTGCCGCACCTGATAGACGCAGCTCATCCCGCCGTGCCCGGCCAATGCTTCGATCTCCAATTGCGGGAAGTGCGCCGCGATGTCTCGAATGGCCGGCGGAACAAATCGGGAATGAGGCGTGCTCTCGCTGGTTGGAATCGACAGACTCGTTGACTCGGCTTCCGGCAAGCTCCCGGCTAGAAGGCAGACCGGACAAAGCCCGCGCAGCCGCTTCGAAGGCGCATACGATTGCCCACACTGATCACAAACCACTGTGTTCATAAAACTCTCCGATGTCAGGGTTATGTCAGGGTTGTAAGGCTCGGAACAGATCACGCAACTCGTCTTCGATATCAGTGTCACTATTTACGGTCTGTCGAATTTCGGCACGAACGAGTTCCGCTAACCGCTTTCGCAGGCGTCCCACAGCCATCCGCAGAGCTGCAGGAGTCGACTGAAATCGGTCGGCGAGTTCCTCGTAACTGAGTGACTCAGCGTCTCGTGTGAGGCAGGGAACGAGCGCCTCGAATTGGGCCTTATGGCCGAGTTCGACTTGCTCTGTTTCCAGTTCCTGAAACGCACGTTGCAACACAACAAGCGCCCATTGGCGATCAAACAGTCGGTCCGGGGTCAAATCGTGAGCCACCTCGGCTGCGACTTCTGCGGACTCTTCATCCGGATGGATCGACAGGTGCCGATTGCCACCACCGCGTTTTGCCGCTGTTTCGTACTTCCATTCATTGACGACAAAACGCCGCAAAGCGGTGATGAGAAATGTTCGAAAACGTCCGCGTCCCTGTTCGGCGGCGACAAGCAAATGTTTGTCGAGTAGTCTGGCGAAGAACGCTTGCGTCAGGTCTTCCGCCTCCGCCTCTTCGTAACCGAAACGCCGCAAATGCCAAAACAGAGGCGACCAGTACGCCTGGCACAATTCCTCCAGGGCCTCGCGCGAGGCTCCCGACGCCGCGACCACCAGACTCCAATGAGTCGTCTGGAAACGTCGTGGCGATCGCTCATTTGGGGCGGGTTGTGGAGTCTCGGGCATGCGAGTCGCGTTCGGGCGAAATTGGCCGGGGCGAAGGGGGCCGATGCGGGCCTTCCCCAGTGAATACAACTCTTTTAGCGAAACCGAACAGAAAATCTGTTGCGCTCGTCACAAAAAGTTGTGAACAGGAGCAGGCAGATCACAAGTGCTGCGACTGTCCGGTCACCAACACCCCTCAAGGAGTCTCAGATGTTCAACCTCTTCAAGCGTCGGTGGGTCAAGATCGTCACGATCAGCTTGGCCGCGTTCGTGACTTCGATCTCGATGGCGCTCGCCTTCCTGATGTGGGACCGCCGCCCCCCCGAAGTCAAGGCTGTCTACGCCCTCCTGTCAGACTGGCAGAGCTTTTGCCTCGACCCGACCACTCGATTGAAGTCAGCTGAGGAGAAGACTGTGTTCAAGACGGCCTTTGCCAAGCGTTGCCTGGAACTCTCGGACACCTATCCGAACTCAGCGTCCGAGATCTTCGCTCTACAGATGGCGGCCAGTTGGACGAAGAAGACTGATTTTGGGAAGCAAGCCAAGGAGAGGCTGTGCCAGAAGGTCAAAACGTCCGATCTGGAAACGATTGCACTTGGAACCGAGAATCCGGGTGGAGCGAATGTTCCCGACATTGCGCCCCTCATTGTGGAGCGAGCTAAGGGACACCTGGATCATCCGTATGCCTACAAGCTTCTGGTCCGTGCGTGTGTCGACGCCGGGTATGGGTCTGAAGAAGTGGAAGTCCCTCCCGCATTTACTGAGGCTGCCGATTTAATTGTGAAGAACTTCGCGGAGCGTCCGCTACTGGAGGGGTTCATCAACTCGGTCGGGAATGGCTATTACAGCCCGCATTGGGCCTCTCAGTTTGAACCCCATCTGCGGACAATTCTCAAGGTCAACCCGAGCCGATGGATTCGCTGTTGTGCAGCGCTTTCCCTGGCCACATTTATTCATGCGAATCCAGACCGACAGCCGGAAGCGGAGAAACTGTTAGAGGAATTCCTGCTGACCTACGATGGCAAGGATCCCTATCTGTATCAGAATCTCGAACTCTCTCAACGAGACCTCGCGAAGACCCTGTTGGAGAGACTCCATCATTCTCCTCTCTGGAAGCCCGCTCCCGAGATGGTCGGCGTCGATCTGGCGGGGAAACCGCTGCGGCTCTCGGAATATCGCGGCAAGGTGGTGATGGTCTCGTTCTGGGCCACATGGTGCGGTCCTTGCATGAAGCTGATTCCCCACGAGCGAGAAATCGCCACACAGCATGCCGACGCACCGTTTGTCCTTCTGGGTGTCAATGCCGATGAGACAGATGACGAAACGCTGAAGAGTTTGGCTGGTCTCAACATCCCGTGGCCGTCCTTTCGGGACGTTCGAACCGGACAGAAGCCGATCTCGGAAGAGTGGCAGGCCGCATTCCCCACCGTCTACCTCATCGACCATCGAGGAATCTTGCGCAAGCGGTTCTCTGGGGGAGGCTCGCCCGCAGTGATCAAGAAAGCCGTCGACGACTTGGTGAATGAGGCGAAGACCGATGCCAAGCAGGTGACATCGAACGTGAGTGCAGGACAATGACCAGACTCTGGTGGTGCATGTGGGTCCTCCTGGGAACGGCCCTCTCGGTTTGCGAAGTGCCGCCTGAAGGGGATCTCCCTCGATCAGCCCCCGCCGAGTCTGGAGCCACAGGGTTCATTCATCAGACCTTCCGTGGCTCCGATGGGGGCGAATCAAAATACGTCGTCTTTGTGCCGCATACCTACGATGGCACATCAGATGCCCCCGCGCTTCTGTTCCTCCACGGAGCGGGGCAAATCGGGAAGGATGGTCTCGACCAGATCGATGGAGGACTAGGCGCAGCGATTCGCCAACGCGAACAGACCTTCCCGTTCATCACGGTCTTCCCCCAAGCACAAGAGGGGGAGTTGGGAAGCCGAGACTCCTGATGGAATCCGGGCTCTGGCCATCCTTGATGAAGTCCAGAAGGCGTACCGGGTGGATGCTCACAGGATCTCCCTCACGGGCTACTCGATGGGTGGTGAAGGCACCTGGAGCCTCGCAGCCGCCCATCCCCACCGCTGGGCGGCCATCGTCCCGATGTGCCCCGGTGAGAGAAAGGCGGCAGTCGCCAAGCTGAAAGATATCCCCTGTTGGTGCTTTCAAGGTGACGCCGATGTGATCGATACCGTGAACGCCGTCCGCCGTATGATCCAAGCCATCCAGTCCGCTGGCGGTCGAGTCACCTACGTCGAATACACCGGCATCGGCCACAACTGCTGGGACTTGGCCTACGCCGATCCCGACCTCTGGGAGTGGTTGCTGCATCGGAAGCGGGTCGAGGTTGTTTCGAAGTCGAAGTAGGCGATCAATAGAGGCGATGCTATCGCCTCGGTGGCTCGCTTGGTTTTGAAGTCAGAGCCTTTCGGTAGGAGCCGGTTGCCTATCCAGCGTCGGTTTAGCTCATAGACGCGGGTCAAAATCAGGTTCCGCTGCGCACTCAGGACTAACCGTGCTGAGTCACCAAATGGGAATTCCGCTTCACTGTGTCGGTCACCCAGACCGCCGCAGTTTCGCGTAATACAGTTTCCTGAGTCGGTCCGATACACAGCTGCCTGCGACTCGCGGTGCCTATCCGCTCAGGGCAATCGGACGTCGGAACTTTGCCAAATCGAACTTTCTGGAGAATTTCCTTTGTAGTCATTACAATCGAAGAAAATATCCACTTCCCGATTCACTCCTCAATGCAACCATGGCGGGCTTGACTCTCGCATGAATTAACACCCTCTCCGCCGGATCGCGTTTTTCAAGGTAGCCATCGTTCGCAAAAGAATCGTTGGCGACAACCCGACAAATTTGCCAGCGATTAGGCTGTTGAAAACTAGGTCTTGACGGTGCACAATCTTCACGTTGGTTCTGTGGCGAGTTTCGCGAAGCCGCGAAGTCGTTGCAGGCTGAGTTTTGTGCGACCAAACGCTTGTACTTTCCAAACAGTGACTCAAGTACATCCGAGGTACCCAGCAAGGCCTCCTTGCGAGCGTGTTCGCCTCCCTCGTGACGTAAATATCGCGGTACACGCAAAAACGGAAAAGTACTGTCATTGTCAGATTTGAAGTTTGGCGTGCGCAGTTATTTTCAGCGGCACTACCTTATGCTAGCTTTTTGCGATCTCGTTGTCTAATGAATTGAAGGCTGCCAGCACGGCTCGTTCAGCGTTTGTGGTTTAGTCTCGCCACCCTGGTAGATATCCGAAGCTCAACCGCCCCACACTGTCTTATCCGGCGTTTGAACCGCTGACAGAGCGTCTCACTTTTTCTACGGGCTTGCTTAACGAAACTTGCGTCTCGTCGATACCCTCGGCGTCAGTCGACGTGATCAGTGTGCTGGCTGCACAACAAGTCACACAGGGCCTTGAGCTTCGGACGGTTCTGATTCTACTGTTTCGGGACGACTAACTCCAAGACGGATTAATAACGGGAGCAACAGGTTGCCGATCGATGTTGTGCCACGCCATACCTGTCGACCTCCCACCAACTGAAAAACATTTGCATGGCGCGGTTGGCGACACGGCAACGACGATCAGGTGGGTCAACTTTGCGAGTGGTCCAGAACGCCGACATACCTCGATAGTACGGATGGGTGCATGACATGGTTTGCTAGGAAACTTTGGAATTGGTCTTGCGGCGGCGATGTCGGAATCCGTCGCATCGCTGCTGGCGGCGAGTCCAGAATGC
>JAYVSE010000401.1:0-6957 GCA_043775635.1 Planctomycetaceae bacterium
CAAGAAAGATGCACGCCGGTAAATAGAGGGAATTAACCCTCTCGCGACAACGGGGAGGCATGAGGCCCGAAAGGGCCTCAGCCTTACCCACTTACTTAAAAGAGCAGAGCCTCGCAAACAGTTTCCGGCGTTAGGCGGCAGCGGCCGATTCCGCCTTCTCTCTCTTCTCGAGGGCATTTCGGTAGTCAACAACGTCCCAAACCAAGCCGAGGCGACGAAGCAATTTGATGGCTTGCCAAGTGATGTCAAATTCCCACCACTTGTGTCCATGCTTCGCCATCCGCGGATAGGCATGATGATTGTTGTGCCAACCTTCGCCGTAAGCGATGATCGCGACCAACCAATTGTTGCGACTATCATCGGTGGTTTCGTAATTGCGATAACCAAAAATGTGGCTTGCTGAGTTGACCATCCACGTAGTGTGCAAGACAGCCACTAGGCGCAAAAACATTGCCCAAACGACCAACGAAACAGCCATTTCTGTGCCGCTGAATGCATAACCAAGGCCAAACAGAATGAACCCGGTCGCAATGTGCACAGGCAGGAATAGCTTGTCAATGATTCGCATCGAACGCAGCTTGTAAAGATCGGGTACCCAGCGGGTCAAATGCGCGTCCCGATCACCGTTGTGCGTGTGGAACGCCAACCAAAACATGTGACTCCACCAAGGACCGTCATGCGGCGTATGGGGATCTCCAACTTGGTCGCTGTACTTGTGATGTTTGCGGTGATCGGCGACCCAGTCCAGCGGTGTGCCTTCGCCGGCTAACGTACCGATCATGGCAAATACGTTACGAACCCATGGATACGTCTTCATTCCGTCGTGCGTCAACATTCGGTGGTATCCCAGGCAAATGCCAAGACTTCCCGTGACCCAGTGCAGAAATAGGGTGACCACTAGCGCCGTCCAGGTGAATGTGAAGGGTGCCGCTAGGCATACGATGTGTGCCAACGACAACCAACCAATTGCCCACCAACTTGCGTTACTAAGCGTCTTGTTAACAACCAGTGATTTTTCTGCGTGAGACAACTCCGCCTTGGCTTCACCGCGAGTTCGGCGGTGGGGTGCTTTTACAGCGCCTTCGGTATGCGCGTGATTTGGCCCATGATCCATTGACGGCCCATGGTCCGTGGATGGACCATGGGGGGCTGGTGGAACATGGTGCGAATGTGGGCCGTAATGAGAATCAACTTCCGGCGAACTTTTGTGTCGCGTCGGAGCTGGGCTGGTGGGAGTATGGGTGCTCGGTGACATTCCAGGATTACCTCGCGGGGGGAGAAACGGTCTCGGATGGTACTTCGGTGACCTGACTCAGTACGATACCGATCTGAAGTAAACTGGTTGTCTCAGGCAAAGGCCAGATTTGTAACCGATTTGTAAAAGTTTTCTGCCTTATGCTATCGCCGCTTGAATCAGCCGAAATCGAGCCCCACATCCGCCGTGTCATGCGTGATTGCCGCAAGCTTTATGCGGAATCCGCTGAATTGATGGTTCGCCGCCACCCCACGCTTTTGGGCAACTCAACAGCAGATTTTCGCGAATTAATGGAAGATCTGCATCGCGGCTTGTTGATCAAGGTCTACACAACCACGATTCGCAGCGATGGAAAATGGACACGGATGGAGAAATTCATCGGTGCTTTGTTAATCGAACACATTTGGGATGCGCATTTACGCGGCGAAGAGCTTCGCGAAGCCTCCGAAAAACTGCTGGGACAATCTGACCAGCTCCAGTGGCCGTCGCTGGTTGGCCCGTTTGTACGGTTTGAGCCACTTCGCGATATGGTCGGGCAAGTCGAGACGATCGTTACTCGGCTGGCTAATTTGGTCATTAAGAGCGACGGACTGACAACGCCAGACGAAACCAACACGCTGCTCAAACTGCAAGCCGAATTATCCGAAGTCCTGCGTCCAGCGAAAAAGACAACGGTTGCGGATACGGGTTCAAGCCAGTCGGTCTCAATACCGGGACGAAGCTCCCGGTCGGGTCCGGTCTCCGATCATACGGTTGTGACCTATCACGAAAAACCGGCTGAGGTTCGACTGGCTGAAGCGTTCTCGGAACTCGATTCATTGATCGGAATCGAGGCGGTCAAGGAGCGGGTTCGATCGTTGTCGAATTTTTGGCAATTGCAAAGCAAGCGTCAAAATGCCGGTTTATCTACGATGCCGATCAGTCTCCACATGGCGTTTGTTGGCAATCCGGGTACCGGTAAAACGACAGTCGCACGAATCGTTGGCCAAATCCTTGGTGCGATGGGAATCCTACCCTCAGGACACTTGGTCGAAACCGATCGCACTGGTTTGGTTGCGCAATACGCAGGCCAAACTGCGATCAAGACTCAAGCACTTTGCGATTCGGCGCGCGGCGGAGTGCTGTTCATCGACGAAGCGTATAGCCTGATCGATTCATCTGGCGACGATCCTTTCGGACGTGAAGCGATTCAAGTACTACTGCGACGAATGGAAGATGAACGCGAAAGCTTAGCGGTCATTCTTGCTGGCTACCCTGATGAAATGGATCAAATGATTCGCAGTAATCCTGGGCTCAGTTCGCGAATCAACACGCGAATCAAGTTTGATGATTATGGGCCTGCTGAACTTGGCCAAATTTTTGAAACGCTCTGCAAGCGAAACGATTATGTTCTTCCCCCCGAAAGTCGTCATCGTCTGCTCATGGCACTTGATCAATCGTACCGCGACCGCGACCGACATTTCGGTAACGGCAGGTTGGCCAGAAATTCGTTTGAAGATTCCGTTCGTGCAATGGCGGATCGGATTGCCGGTATCGTGCCATTGACGCAGGAGTTGATGACACATCTCACGCCTGCCGACATTGCAATGCCTGGCGTCAAGTCAAAGCAAATTGACGCGTGGATCGAACAACCTCACACGCTCCGAATCTCATGCACGAAATGCGGTAAGCGACTCCGGGTTCGCGGTTCGGCACTGGGTCGTACGGTCAAGTGCCCGTCATGCTCTAATCACTTTTCATCGCCCTGGGCCGATGTGGAGCGTTAGCGAAACAAGCTGGAGTTGCTCTTGTCCCAAGTTCCTTCAATGACTTTAAAACGATGATGAAGATTCACTCAAACGTAGTGAAACATACAACCGCGTGTCTCGCCACCCTGCTGCTGGTGCCGCTGGTTGCTCTGCATGCCGCCAATTTCAGCGACGACTTGCGAGTCTATGAAAATGTGCCAGGCTTGCCGTCGTCTGACCAATACAGTTTCCGAGTGCGTACGGCCGGGTCCGACGAGACAGCTTGGCAGGCATCCTTTGCATTCATTACCTCCAGCAAGGCCATCAAAGATGGAAATGACGACCAGAACAAAGGCTACTTCGACAAGCTAGCTGGGTGGAGCAACACCTATATCAACTTCGAGATGGGCAGCCCGGTCGAGGTCGAGATTAGCCGCGCCAACGGCCAGCCCATTCGCAAAGCTGCGGCGCATCCCTCGCGCAAGGTGGACTCGTGCGTGATCCGCAAAGGGAAAGCCTATGTCCTGATTTCCAAACCCTGCCTCATCACCGTGGATATTGACGGCCAGATGGATGATCAGGACACCGGTTTATCAAAGAAGGGGCCATACAACGGGCCGCCGATTCATACGCTGACAATCTTTGCCAATCCTATCCCGAAAAACCGACCAGATCCCGCTGGCGATCAGGTTTATGCGGTCAAGCCCGGTGAGCAACCACCAAGTGAAGGCGACTGGAAAACGCTCTACTTCCTACCCGGTGTGCATGATGTCGGCCTCGGCTTCCCTGTTCACGCTAACAAGGATTATTACATCCCCGGCGACGCCATTGTTTACGGCACGTTGAGCAATCACAACCAATGGGATGATGGCCACCACATTCGCATATACGGGTTGGGAACGCTCTCCGGTGCACGGCTAACGCACCCAGGTTATTTGACACCCAAGGTGGAGGATCACGATCTATACGATCCGATTAAAATTGTTGGAGCGTCAAACACTTCCGTGGGCGGTATCACCTTAGCCGACAGTGCTCACCATTCGCTGATGCTCATCGCTGAACACAATCCAAAGGCACCCACCGATATCCGCTGGGTGAAGATATTCACATGGCGAGTGAATGGCGATGGCATCAATCCCTTTGGTAACGGCTTGATTGAAGACTGCTTTATCCGCACGCAGGATGATTCAACCTATGCGAATGGTCGCGGCATCCGACGTGTCGTCTACTGGAACGACGTCAATGGTTCAACGTTTGCGTTAGGCTCCTTGCCCGACCGCCCGCTTATCGTTGAGGACTGCGATATTGTCTATGCTCGTGCCGTTTGGCATCAATGGAGCGGCGGTCGCCTCTTCAATATGCGTGCAGAAGGGGGTGGCCAAGCTGGTACAGGGGTTACGTTTCGGAATATTCGCGTGGAAGACAAACGCCCGACGCTTCAGCATTTCTTGATCCTCATGCAAGGGTTGACCCCTTATCGCGATCCGAACGATAAACGACAGCCCGGAGATTTTACCGGCATTCGTTTTCAAAATATCTCCATCGCCGCGCCCAGCATACTCGGCGAGCCGGACGTTCTCTGGGGGATGCCTGACGGCCAAATCACGAATCTCACCTTTGAGAACGTCACCATCGGCGGAAAAGTGATCATGAACGTGAATCACTTCAAGCATAATGACCATGTGAATAACCTGCGTTTTACGGATCACAATTGAGCCGCCGGTTTAGCATATCACTACGTGCTCGCTCCAGTTTACCTGCGTCTCCAAACTCAAGTTCCGTATTCCCGTCTATTCAGTTCCTTCACAATAGTTACCGTATGGCGTTCTCTTCTCATCATCCATAGCACCGTCGACTACAGGTGTGAGGGATCTTTACTTCAAGTTCGTTGGCGGTGGCGGGTATATTTTCGATACTCGAAGCTTTTATTTTCAACGGATCACACCTGGGATTAAGCAAAATGGTAGCTTGTTTAGTGCATCCGATTTCGATCTAGAATCAGCGCCAGCCAGTTTCCCGATCGTCATCAAGAATGAAGTAGTCGAGTCGATTACTGATGATTCTTGGGTGGCTTATCGCGGTTTTGATTTTGGATCCCATGCCAACCTCTTGGCGATCCAAGGAGCAACACCGGGAGCAGGTGGAATGGTCGAGATAAGACTCGATTCATCGAAGGGCCTGATCGTTGGCACCGTTGACGTATGCCACACCGGTAGTTGGGTACACTATCGGCCCTTCTCCGGTGCCTTCGCTAAACCCGTGAGTGGGTTGCAGGCCAGCACGTAGTTTTTCGCAATATTAGCATTTCAGATCCCAGACCAGTTCGCTATCTGTTTAGCTTCGACGCGACTCGCGATAACCCGCCTTTTGCGAACGACTGGGCAGGCATCCGTTTTGATAACATCGACTACCAACATCCTCAAACTTGGGGGTGGAAAAATCGTTTGATCGGGACTAACGAAGCGCACATCCGCTATTGGACTTTTGACAACGTGCAGATCGATGGAAAGCGATTGGACGCAAAATACTTGAACGACCCTGCTAAATTCGAAACGAATTCTGTCTCGGAAATGATCTTTAAGTAACTCGTCGCCTTAGTCTTAGGCGAGCGGCAGATAATAACGTACCCTAGGTGAGCCGCTGCCTCTCGACTTTGCGGAACGCAAAGACGGTGTTGTCAATCAGTTGCGAGCCTGCGGCAAGTCCCAGCATCCTTGTCCCCGCTCGTTGGGAGGAGGTCCGATTTGCGAGACACCGCCAAATACGAGGAAAGACCAGTGTAGAACAATCAACACGATCATGTCGGAGTCGCTAATCGATTTTCCCGACCCGCTGACTTATACCGGTCCCGAGTTTGAATGGTCAGCCGAAGATCGACGAGTGTTGGCGATCATTCGGCTTCAGGGCACCATGGAGCGCTACGCCTTGCGTGCCCTCGCAATTATCGACCCGAAAGCACCGTCGCCGAGTGATTTGAACAAGCTGCATTCGCTGATTGATCAAGCAGTTGAGTCCGGAAAGGAACTGAGCAAGGCCCCGTTCCGGCGCGATCGGCATCCCAACAGGCCCCGGCGGCGTGCCAATCGACGCTATGGGAGATGGCCGACAGTCTGGGCAGCCGCCCAATTTTCCAAGCTTTGGTGCCGGACCGCCGGGAATGCCTCAAGATCGATTTCAACCGCCTCCCGCCATTCAGGGTGATCCGGCAAAGCTGGTGACGATCACTTGTGCAAAAGTGAAAAACGGAGATTCCGCCACGTATCTTCGTGACTTGCCCAAATGGTTATTGCAGTACGCGCCGTCAATCTCGATTTCAAATGGGAGCTTGAAGATCACTGTGCAAAACTACGACAAGCCATTGGCTGACTTAGGGCCATGTTTCCCCTCCCTGGTCTTCGAAAAAATTGACACAGAAGGTCGGACGATCATTGCGAAGGAAAAGTAGCAGCCGGGGAACCGTAGGAGGACGGTGACCGCCCATGAATACTTCTAACAAGGCATCTGATCTTCTCAGTGGCATTGAGTCACTCATTGACCACATAACCCGCTGCGTATAATTCGAATGAGTAAGCGAGGGATCGCAATTATCCCTCGCTTACGCCAAAGGCCCAGGTGAATAAGTTTTGAAGTTAGGGTGAAAGCCTTTCCGGAACTCCCCAATTCTCCGCTGCACGCAGCCATAGGCTGGGCTGTTAAAAATTTGCTATTGTGATCAAAAAGCCTTTGCGCAAGTTTAATTCCATAATCTTGCCGCGTGCGGGGCTTGTCCCCGTCGGGCCACGATCACAACCAGCTGGCGAAGAAGAAGTGACGTCGGCCACGGGCGGAGCTTGTCTCCGTCGGGCCATGATCAGAAAATGATTGTGCAGCGATGCATATAACGATTGATTAACGCTCCACGCGGACAAGCCGCATGGTAGCGAGGCTCACTCGGCCAGCATCTTCTGGTTGTGATTATAGCCCGACGGGGATGAA
>JAYVSE010000402.1:0-5240 GCA_043775635.1 Planctomycetaceae bacterium
AAGCCTGGACACCAGCGCGGCCAAGCGAACCATCACGTCTCCTCCTACGTTCTGACCATGAACGGAAAACCAGGGCTTAAAATCCGTTAGAGTCAGCAACTTGTATACCAAGATCGAAACTAGTGAAGCTGAAAAAGAAGCTTCAAGCAAGCTGCGCGCATCAAGGCGAGCACACAATGGTGCGCCGCCGAAAGAAGGTCAGCGAGCTTTCAAAGGAGCGCCACCGACAATTCCGCATTCCCGTTGGATGCGAGAGAACTGCAATGCCTGCCACGGCGGGCCTCACGGTTGGGCTGGAATGGAGTCGACGCATCCATGGCGAACCAACTGCATTCAGTGCCACGCCCCATCAGCGACATTGGATCAAATGCCGGAGTCCGAATCCGTACCGATGCTACCGCCGCTTGATGTGGTTACCATAGTATCAGGTGTCGCGGAGGCACGATGATAAAACGGGAGGGAAGATTCTCTGCACGTTTAATTTTAGTATTTTGGCGGTCTCTCTACGCTATATTCAAACTGCCTTTTATCTGTGCCTTGCTCATCATCACACCACCTGCACCGTGTGTAGTGAACGTTGTCCCGTCGTTGGCGCAATGACGGTTACCAATGGCAAGCCCATAGTCAACGAGGAAGCATGCACCGGCTGCGGCTGCTGAAGCTGCTTTTGCAACGGCCGAAGCAGAAGCGATTTAAGTGCGATATGTATTTGAAGGCGAGATATGGTGCGACACCATCCTGCCTGGCAATCCCACCACCAAAATCGTTCGCAATCGTATACCTAATGGTGGTTAGTGCGTATTCGGTGGTCTGCGTGAGCATGGTCTTTCCCCGCTGGCGAATTTTAGCTTGTAGCCATAAACATACATCTTGACGCGTACATTAAATAGTGTACCTTGACGTACATGTTTTAGCTGCGTCGCCTTGCGCTCGCGGCAACTTGCCAAAATAACCCTCTCCCAAATTGAGTACCCCACCCATGCTGAGTGAACAAACGATTCGGATTGTCAAGGAAGTTACACCACTGGTGGCCGCAAATGCCGGACTGAGTTCGCTATGAATTCTTCGGACCGAAAGAATTCCGAGAAACGCGTAGTCGCAAAATCAAATCAAGAGACCTTTGTAGTGGGTTTCGATACCCCTGAAAGCTTAATCAATGAAACGCCTATGGAAAGCGACACCTTCGCAAAAGGCAACCATCAAGTATTTTTGGATCGTAACGGCTTTGATCTTCGCCCAGATGTCGCTGGGAATCATCACGGCTCACTATGGTGTTGAAGGCGAAGGATTCTACGGATTTCCACTTGCGGAGTATTTACCCTACAGTGTCTCGCGGACTTGGCACGTTCAAATCGGCTTGTTCTTGATCGCCACCGCTTGGCTAGCTGCCGGGCTGTTCATCTGGCCACTGGTCAGCAATCACGAGCCAAAGTACCAGCGCCTGGGAGTCAATATTCTGTTTGGAGCTCTCCTGCTGGCTGTCGCGACTGCTGCCATTGCATTGTTCTACGGCGCCGGTTTGACATGGGGACAGCATTCACATCAGACAATGGTTGAGTACTGGCGTTGGTGGGTCGTTCACCTTTGGGTTGAGGGCTTCTTTGAAGTTTTCGCTACTACCGTGATTGCGTTCGTATTCATGCGATTGAATCTGGTTCGCCCGGGTTTAGCAGCGGCGGCAGCACTGCTGTCAGCTACAATTTTTCTCGCTGGCGGGATCATCGGAACATGCCACCATCTGTACTTTTCAGGAACTCCGACCGTTGCACTTGCATGGGGTTCAGTGTTCAGTGCACTTGAAGTGGTGCCGTTAACGCTCATCGGTTTCGATGCTGTAGAAGACCTGCGACGAAGCCAGGCGTCTCCATGGGTCCAGCGTTACAAATGGCCGATCTATTTCTTTGTGTCGGTCGCCTTCTGGAACATGATTGGTGCCGGCTTATTCGGGTTCATGATCAATCCGCCCATCGCACTCTATTATATGCAGGGCTTGAATACGACACCGCTGCATGCGCACGCCGCCTTGTTCGGAGTGTATGGGATGCTCGGGATCGGGCTCATGTTAATGTGCCTATTGAGCCTTCTGCCAGTTGGCCTGTTGCAAACCAAAGCATCGGTGGAAAGCGGATATTGGTTCGCCCGCAGTAGTGAATTCATGCAAACCGACCTCATGCAAACTCTACGATCGATGCGAGTTCCTGGTGACACAATTTTCTTTCTCGGTGCCGTCGCATTGGTCTGGTTCATTCTTGGGCTCAAGACCGGACATTCATTCTCGAATGTTGATGATGGCTTTGATCCTCCCGATAGTGACGATTCGGCCAGTCTCAATCCCGACGCTCGGAAGGAGCAACGCGATACAGCACTTTTGTGAACGTCCAAGCAGGTCTCGTGTACCTGCTGTCACAGCCCATTTCAAATAGCTTTTCTCCAACGTCTCTCCCCAAGGAATCAAAAATGATCACTCTCAATCCCGAACAAACCGTCGGCGACTTTGTTCGTCAAAAACCAACCCGTGCCCGTGTCTTTGAATCGCTCAAGATCGACTACTGCTGTGGAGGCAAGGTTTCGCTCGTTCGCGCTTGCGAGAAACGCGGCATTGACGTGGAAGAGGTGCTGCAAGCGATCAGTAAAAGCGATGAACAAGCTGAAAATGGAGCACTCGTCGACGTCGATTCGATGGGGCTGACTGAACTCGCGGATCATATCGAAGCGACCCATCACGCTTACCTTCGCGAGGAATTGCCGCGACTGGATTTCATGACCGAAAAGGTCGCGCGAGTCCACGGCGACAAAAATGACCGATTGTTCAAGATGCGAGAGGCTTTTGTGGCTCTCAAAGCAGAACTCGAGCCGCACATGATGAAAGAGGAGAACATTCTGTTTCCGATCGTACGGCAGCTTGAGGCTTCATCTGAGCGCCAGGAGTTGCATTGCGGTAGCGTGGCAAATCCTATTCGGCAAATGGAACATGAACATGACCTAGCTGGTGATGCGCTGGCGATCCTCAGCGAATCCACCGACGCCTACTCACCGCCCGATTGGGCCTGCAACACCTATCGAGCGATGCTCGATTCGCTCGCGCGGCTAGAAGCAGATATGCACCAGCACATCCACAAAGAAAACAATGTCTTGTTCCCCAAGGCTATTCAGCTCGAACACAACCGAGCTACGACAACCAAGAGTTTGAGCATGTCCTAAAGGCTGTATCATGAACGGCGCCTTAGCTTCTGTTTTTAAGAGATCCAAGCACTTCGCCATTTCGCTAATCCGAACGATACTCGTGGTTTTAGGCGGCTTAGCGATGATGCCAGCGTGTATGGCGGATGATGCGTGGCCCAGCTTTCGCGGCGACGGCAGTGGAATAGCGAAAGCGAACGTGCCGACTCAGTGGTCGCCTACGGAAGGTGTCGCTTGGCAATCGAGTATTCCCGGCTACGGTCAGTCGTCGCCCGTAGTATGGAACAAGCAGGTCTACGTGACTAGCAGCGACGGACCGTTTCAGGAGGACTGCCAGGTCCATGCTTTCGATTTGGAAAGCGGAAATATTCTGTGGACATCGCATGTCGAGGCAACAACTAAAGTCGAAAACTATTTCCGCAATAGTCGTGCTGCGCCAACTTGCTGTGTCGACAAAGACGCGGTTTATTCTTTTTTCGCCAGCGGCGATGTTACTGCGATGTCGCATGACGGTAAAAAGCTGTGGAGTTTACCGCTCATCAAGACCTACGGCGACGTCGTGAATGAACGCGGCGTGGCCAGCTCGCTTGCGCAAACCGAAGATCGGTTATATGTATTGATCGATCACCATGGACCGTCTTATTTGGCAGCGATAGAAAAGAAAAGCGGTCAAGTTGCTTGGAAGGCAGACCGCGGCCAGCGAGTGCCGTCATGGTCGTCACCTGTGGTCGCGAAGTCCGGGCACCGCCACTTGATCATCACAAGTTCGGCCGACACGGTGGATGCGTATGACGCGACGACAGGAGAGTCACTTTGGCAACTCGATGGTTTACAAGGTAACCACATTCCGTCGGCCACTGTCTATGGTGATGAAATCTTCGTCGGGTCAACAACCATGTACGGTGGAGCGACCGACGAAGAAGCGACGGCAGGATCGAATTGCTGCATCAAGTTAACGAACGTAAATGGGAAAGCAAGCTTTGAAATTCGCTGGGGAGCTGAGCGGGCGAATTCATATTCTTCGACGCCATTGGCATTTGCCGGTTACGTCTATTACGTCAACAAAGTTGGAGTTCTATACTGCATTAGTCAGGAAAGCGGCAAGCAAGTGTTCGCCAAAAGGATCGGCAATCCGTGCTGGGCTTCGGCTGTAGGAGTCACTCGTCCGGATGGTCAGCAACTCGTTTACTTTGTCTTAAAGAATGGATTTACGCTCATCCTTAAGCTAGGTGACAAGTACAGTCAGGTGGCTCGTAATCAGCTCTACGACGCCGACGCGATGGTAGAAGCGAGCTTCGCTGCTGAGCAACAACGGAAGGCCAACGCGGTTCCACCGGAACAAGCGGCTCCAAAAACTGGTCCCGAAAAGGTATTTGCTGGAATGCCTGAGAAACAACTCCATGAAATGTTTTCCTACGGCGACCCAATGGTCTACGGCGTCGCGGTTGCCGGTGATCGCTTGCTTGTTCGTACCGGTCAACACTTGTACTGCGTTGGGCAGTGATCGCTCAATCATTCCTCGTTAGAAATAAGAAATTGCAATGTCCATTAAACATGCGGGTCCGTCCGAAGTCATTTCCTTGCAACCGCTCGGTTCAAAGATCGGGATTTTTTTTACCTCACCGCGGCCGATCCACACGCCGTCGAAGCCATCGAGGGCTCTTCGCTACTGGTGACAATCCTATTGAAGAATTCTGTGAATCGCTCGGGCGATTGAATTTTCCTGCTCAAGTCAACTGAATTTCCACATCATCACCGTTAATCGCAACTTGGTATGCATCAACGTTGCGAACGCCGGGCCCACTCATTAGCTTGCCATTCGCCGGAAGTAACAGAAACGCGAACAACGAGAGAAAAACCAAACATGCAATAAGGTTTGCAGCGAATTTGGATAGCGTGATTCGCCCCTTCGGCATTGGCTCAGGTTCCGCCATGAGTTCCGTGTTGCCTCAGTCGGATAACGAATTGCGATCTATGCGGGGGTCAGGCACGAAGGTGCTTGCTTTGGCTTTGTTGCTGATGGCCTGACCGTCGTATAGATCGTGCGTTGAACTTTGTCG
>JAYVSE010000403.1:0-2752 GCA_043775635.1 Planctomycetaceae bacterium
AATCTCAGGTTCTCGGCCAGCAGCGTCATCGCGACAGTCCCGCCATATCATCATCAATCGGCGTCCGATCCCTCTTGTCAGCTCCGTGAACGGTTACGAAAGTTTCTATCAAGTCGCGGCCCAGTTTTACGGGCGCGCACCGTGGAAGCAAGTCACGGGTGATGTTCCCATTAAAGTCGAATTCGACATGCGGCCAGAACGCTATGTGATCGTCATGGGGCGTTCCGGCATGACGTTGGGATTGTCGGTCTACCAGAGTTGGGATGACCTGATGGGGTTGTTCAGGGGCCAAACCACGATGGATCGAGTTTCGTGCACCTCACTGACCTTTGACGAAAAAATGATCATGGCTCCTCAAGATCTGTTTATGGTGGAAAACAGGGGTTGGCCAATCGCCACGCTGGAAGCATATCCCGCCGTCATGTGCATTCGTCCTGGGGGACGGACCGAATCTCCAGCCAAAAGTGATTTGCAGTATTTGGAAGCCTTGATGCGCTGCTTACCCGAGTTTGTAGGGTCTGGAAAGCAGATGGATACTTTTGAGAATCAAGTGGAAGGCTGCAAAGGCAATATCCGTCTCACTTGGGCAATCGACCGATCTCGCTGGTGAGTACGATGGACTTCCAAGTCCGTCGCACAGCAGGTAAATTTTATTCTGCCGCTTGCCTTTAAACGAAAAAATTTATGCATGGGTGCTTAATTGGACAGCGCCAACTACTGGATGAAACAATGTTATTTGCCGTGATTTTTCCAATCGTGAGCGGCAAGGCACTAGCTAGCGGGTTGTTGTTATAATGGGTTTCCATCGTTTCAGTGAGCCGATGGCGCTAGCGGCCTGTTGGTGCTGCTGTGTTTTGAATTTTAGCGAGCAAATCATAACCCGAATGCGTAAGCGAGGGATCGCAGTGGCCCCTCGCTTACGCAGCGGGTTACTAAATCAACTGCCCGCTAGCCACGGGCAGTCAACGGTATGCGTCCTGCCGCAGGGCCCGACGCTAGCGCGTACGGCTCACAAAATCAACAGTCCGCTAGCGTCTTGCCGCTCACTTACTTGGCGCTGTCCAATTAAGTTGCACTCCGATTCGCGAAGCAGTGGTGATTGATAGCCATGCTTCAAACTAACAGATGCTTTACACCGTCTTGTTCGCTGAGCAGTTCGGCCAGCGTCTTATTGATGCACTCTTGCGAGAAGTCATCGATAGGCAAGCCTTCGACCAAATGGTACATCCCGCCTTCGCAGGTAACGGGGAAGCCAAAGATTACGTCGCGAGGTATGCCGTAATCGCCGTTGCTTGCGATGCCCATGGTGACCCAACCACCGCCAGTGCCCAATGCCCAATCGTGCATGTGGTCGATCGCTGCGTTGGCCGCTGACGCGGCACTGGAGACACCACGCGCGGCGATGATCGCGGCCCCGCGTTTACCGACCGTCGGTAAAAATGTATCGCGATTCCAAACGTGGTCGTTGATCATCTCCTTTACCGAAGCACCATCGATCGTCGCGAAGCGGTAGTCAGGATACATCGTTGGCGAATGGTTGCCCCAAACAGCCAATTTCTTGATGCTCGCGACTGGCTTGCCGGTTTTGGCGGCGATTTGGCTCAGCGCCCGATTGTGGTCGAGCCGTAGCATGGCGGTAAAATTCTTGCGTGGCAAATTGGGAGCGCTCTTCATCGCAATGTAGGCATTGGTGTTCGCTGGATTGCCAACCACTAAGACTCGTACGTCGCGATTCGCCACCGCGTTGAGCGATTTTCCTTGAGCCGTGAAAATTTGAGCGTTCGCCGCGAGCAAGTCGGCTCGCTCCATCCCAGGACCTCGCGGGCGGGCACCCACTAGCAGCGCGTAGTCCGTATCCTTGAATGCAGTCATTGGGTCGCCGTGGGCTTCGATGCCAGCGAGCAACGGAAAGGCACAGTCTTCCAGTTCCATGATGACGCCCTTCAAGGCTTCTTGGACCTTGTCGACCGGCACTTCAAGCAGTTGAAGGATCACAGGTTGATCTCTGCCGAGCATATCCCCCGCAGCGATGCGAAACAACAATGAATAGCCGATTTGACCGGCAGCACCTGTAACAGCGACACGGACGGGAGTTTTGCTCATGGGAGAAGCTTTCTGAAAGCGAACGAGGGCGGTGTGAATCGGCGCGTAGCTACGAAGCAAGAAGTATCGACAGCGAGCCAGTCGCGTCAAGCCATCGGCTAATGAAGGATTCCGTCCATGCCGACGTCAATTCTTCTCCGCCATCTGGCGGTGATCGTGGCCCGACGGGGACCTGCCTAACGCCGTGAACGATAATTTAGCGGAATGGCGCGAGCGGGCTGTTGATTTAGTGAGCCGTACGCGCTAGCGTCGGGCCCTACGGCAGGACCGCATACCGTTGACGGCCCGTGGCTAGCGCCATCGGCTCACTAAAACGATGGAAACCCACTATAACAACGGCCCGCGAGCCATCCGGTGCCCCAAGCTTCAGCGAGGCCGGACGGCTAGCTTGACTGTTCTAAATTGACCCTAATGGCCTTGTGCCCAATGGCGTGGACTTAACAAAAATGCGAAGCATTTTGTTACAAGGCCCCGCTTCAATGCTGGGATTTGATCGTAGTGGGATTCGCCAGAATTCATCAGCACACTAAAACGTTGGGAATTCTGGCGAATCCCACTACACAAAACTTTCTGCCCCAGCAACGAAGCGGGGCATTGTTTTGTTAGCGGTGCGGCACAAACCGCCCGGTGTTTCGCGGGGTTTTTCGAA
>JAYVSE010000404.1:0-21595 GCA_043775635.1 Planctomycetaceae bacterium
AATCTCAGGTTCTCGGCCAGCAGCGTCATCGCGACAGTCCCGCCATATCATCATCAATCGGCGTCCGATCCCTCTTGTCAGCTCCGTGAACGGTTACCCTTCACACACCAAAGATTACCGCTACCCAATCTCGGAAGCGTAATATACTGATTTCAAGAACGATCGGTTAACGTGACGACCGAATGCGTTTTTGCGAAGCCGCTGACAAGGAATACAATGGCAGGTCGATTGCTGATAATTTTTTTAGTCGTACCGTTGGTCGAATTGTACCTGCTGCTGAAGTTCTCAAGTATCACCAGCATTCCGACAACCATCGCGCTGGTGGTGATAACGGGCGTTGGCGGATCATTTTTAGCTGCCCAACAAGGCGGTATCGCCATTCGCAACTTTCGCCTCGCCGTTTCTGAGGGCCGGATTCCTGGAGTGGAGGTGGTCGATGGAATTTTGATAGCGTTTGCCGCTGCATTACTGTTGACGCCAGGACTATTGAGCGATTCGCTAGGGATTTTACTTCTCATCCCATGGAGTCGAACACACATTCGTCGCTGGTTGGTCAGGCGATATTCCAGCAAATTTTCGGTGACGTCTTTCTCGGGAGCGGTACATGCTGCCGGTGGCCGCAGCGCCCCCCACGACATTGATGGTGGCACCGTTGATGCGTCTTTCCGGCAAACGAGCAAAACGACACCGGATTCGCATTACATTCCCTGAACTTGAGGTACTTCGCAAGGGCTTGAACGGTTAGAATAATGAGTTGACGTATCCGAGAATTGTCACTTACTCTTTTTGCTTGAACAATCCGCTGCCAATGACGCCGAACTTTCTTCTTCAATGGCTGCTTGATGATGTGATGACGCGAGCGTGGACAGCGGTCGCGGTGGTCGTCGTTTTCATTTCGCCGACGTGGGCTGATGAGGCTTCACGCGAGGCGGCGTTTCGTGACCAACTCGTTCCTCTCCTGCGAACGTACTGCTTTGAGTGTCATGGTGACGCTGCTGGCGAAGGTGACGTCAAATTAGAAAAATACACATCCGTCCAACAACTGTCGAGTGACCGAAAGGAATGGTTGCGAGTACTCAAGCAAGTCCAGCTTGGATCGATGCCTCCCGAAGAAGCCTCGCCAATGGACAGCGCCACTCGCGCTCGGATGAAGTAGTTGATTGATGAACTTGCCAATGCTGTCGATTGCGTCCGAAATCCCAATCCAGGCAAGGTGACACTGCGGCGATTGAATCGGGAAGAATACCGCAACACGGTTCGCGACTTGACGGGTATCGATTACGTCCCAGCGAAGGGTTTCCCAGGCGACGACGTCGGCTACGGCTTTGACAATATCGGTGACGTGCTGACATTGCCACCGCTGTTGATGGAAAAGTACCTCGATGCAGCGGAGTGGATTTCTGGCAAGGCGATTTTCACGACACCGCCACCTGAAGTTTATGAGATCAACAAAACGAGTCAAAAATTCATCGGTGCCGAGAAGTTTTCGGCGCAGGATGGCGCCATTGTGATGACAACCAATGGAACCGTTTCCATTGCACCCGAGTTGCCTTTCGGTGGTGAATTCGTGTTGACAGTCGCTGCCTCCGCGACGCAAGCAGGCGACGAACCCGCCAAGATGGAAGTCCGCACGGGCAAGTTTCACCAGGTTGTTAATGTTCCCAGCGAGACGCCGGCTGAGTTCAAAGTGCCCTTGACTCTTGGACGCGGCAAACGCGAAATCGAAGTTTCTTTTACAAATGACTTCTACGATCAGCCTAACAAGAAAGACAGGAATCTTTTTATCTACCACATGAACCTCAAGGGCGAGGAGAAAAAATTCAAAGTCATCTCGGTCGATGAGTTGCCCGCAACACACCGCGCGTTGCTATTTGTTGTCCCCGATGCGAAAACGACACCAGAAGTCGCGTCCGCCAAAGTGCTGGAACGATTAACCAGCCGCGCATTCCGACGTCCTTCCACGGAAGCAGAAGTTAAACGCATTTGTGATTTGGCTGCATCCGTGCGCGCCAACGGTGGAACCTTTGAAGAAAGTATGCAAGTCGCGCTACAAGCGATCCTCGTGTCACCGCATTTCATTTTCAAAGTCGAACGCCCCGCCTCAACAGACCCCAGTGGCAAGCGACCGACGGTGACGCAGTACGAATTGGCGACGCGAATTTCCTACTTTCTATGGAGCAGCATGCCAGACGATGAATTGTTGTTGATGGCCCATCGAGGACAATTGCGAGATCCAGTAGCTCTTCGCGGTAAAGTCGCGCGGATGATGAAAGACACTCGTATGAACCGCTTCGTCGAAAACTTTGCTGGGCAATGGTTACAGCTCCGCAATTTAAAAGAAGTGCAGCCCGACCCGCGACGTTTTCGCGCGTTCGATGATGAGATGCGAGAACTCGTGCGCCGAGAAACACTCACGTTTTTCGCAGGCGTCATGCGAGGAAATATGTCCGTCACCACGTTACTCGACGCAAATTTCACGTATTTGAACGAAAAGCTGGCGAAGTATTACGGGATCCGAGGTGTCACGGGCGACGAGTTTCGTTCCGTTTCTTTGGAGGGCACGACACGTGGCGGACTATTGACGCATGCAAGCATCTTAACCGTCACCAGCAATCCAACACGAACCAGCCCTGTCAAACGCGGCAAGTGGATTCTTGAAAACTTACTCAACACTCCGCCGCCACCACCGCCTCCTGATATTCCCGAACTGGACAAGGGCAAGCTGGTCGGCACGCTCCGCGAACGGATGGAGCAACACCGCAACAATCCCGCCTGCGCCGCATGCCACAATATGATGGACCCGCTCGGCTTTGCGCTGGAAAATTTTGATGCGGTAGGCCAATACCGAGAACGAGACGCAGGTGTTGTGATCGATGCCACGGGTCACCTTCCCGATGGCACGGAGTTCACAGGAGTCGCAGGGCTCAGGCAAGTGCTCTCAACGGAGCGCCGCGAACAGTTCGTGCGTTGCCTTGTTGAAAAAATGATGACGTTTGCCATCGGTCGTGGGATCGAGTATTACGACAAATGCGCCGTCGACAAGATTTTGTTGGACGCCCAAAAATATGATTACAAATTTGCATACATCGTCGCTGGCATTATCGACAGCGATCCATTTCAGAAATTGGGAGATCGAGAATGAACCTATCATGTAACAGCCTTTCACGACGTACTGTCCTGCGCGGACTTGGTACTGCGATCGCGCTGCCGCTGCTAGATGCGATGGCTCCGAATCGATTGCTTACCGCGACTGCCTCAGCCGCCAGCGAAACCAAAGTGCCACTTCGCATGGGTTACTTTTTCGTGCCCAACGGAATGCACATGCCGGATTGGACGCCGGATAAAGAAGGCGCCAGTTTTGATCTCAAGCCGACACTTGCACAACTTGCTGAGCACCGAAAATCTTTCAACATCTTGACGGGGCTGACGCTCGATGGTGCTCATGCACATGGTGATGGTGGCGGTGACCATGCTCGCGCCGTAGCCTCGTTTTTGACCGGCTCGCACCCGTACAAAACCGACGGTGCCGACATTAAGAATGACATCTCCGTTGACCAGGTTGCTACCCAGTACGTCGGCGACGCAACGCGATTTAGCTCCTTGGAATTAGGCTTGGAGTCAAGTGGCCAAGCCGGACGTTGTGACAGCGGTTACAGTTGCATTTACACGTCGAATATGTCGTGGCGAAATTCGAACAGCCCGATGAGCAAAGAGGTCGATCCGATGGCGGTGTTCGATCGCCTTTTCTCAGGTCAAACCGTCAAAGAAACTCGCCAAGCAAAATCGGTTCGCGAAAAATATCGCAAGTGTATCATCGACTTTGTCCTTAGCGATGCCGAGCGATTGCAGAAGGCTTTGCCCGCGACAGACAAACGGAAACTGGATGAATATCTGTATGCCATTCGCGACGTGGAGAAACGCATTGGTGGTGCCGAGAAGCTCAAGCTTAATGAACAAGGCGTTCCGGATTACCCTCGTCCGATCGGTGTGCCCAAGGAGATGGCAAAGCATTCCGAGTTAATGATGGACATGATTACGCTGGCGTTCCAAACCGACTCGACGCGAATTCTAACGTTTATGTTTACCAATGCGGGCAGCAATCGAAGCTATCCCGAAATCGGTATCGACGAAGGACACCACGAGCTATCGCACCACGGAAAAAGCGAAGAGAAACAAAAAAAGATTGCGACGATCAATCGCTTCCATATCGATCGATTTGGCTACTTGCTCGGACGCCTGAAGTCGATCAGCGAAGGCGAAGGCACATTGCTGGATAACTGTATGTTGATGTACGGCAGCGGTATCAGCGATGGTGATCGCCACAATCACAACGATCTGCCGATCATCCTTGCCGGCGGCGGTGCCGGACGGATCAAGACTGGTCGGCATATTCGTTATGCCGACAAAACACCGCTATGTAACTTGTACTTGTGGATGTTGAACCAAATGGGTGCCAAGGCTGATAAATTTGGTGACAGCACTGCCGTGCTTGATAAACTAACCTAGCCCTTTGTTGGAAAGCTGAAAGCCGGAATCTTATGAAACGAACGCTGGTGTTGTTGGGCATCGGTATTGCCGCGATCGCGTTGCTCGGCATAGCGTTCTTTTCGCCACAAGGGATCGATCCAATCCCAGAATCTCAGATCGAGCTAACAAAAGTCATTGACGAAATGACCTTCAAGCTAACCGACAAGGGAGAGCTGTATCGAGTCGACGATAACACTGGCAAGTGGCACTATCACGATACGGTGTATGAACCTGAAAGCATGTTGGCTTCTTATCGAACCGAAGGTGATGCCGTCTACCGACTCTCTCCGGAAACTAACGAACCTGTGCCGACGATAAGGCATCTGGTTGAAGGCTTTGAAGACTTACCTGTCGGAGT
This sequence comes from Planctomycetaceae bacterium, assembly GCA_043775635.1. Taxonomy (GTDB): domain Bacteria; phylum Planctomycetota; class Planctomycetia; order Pirellulales; family Pirellulaceae; genus UBA6163. Next base: position 4,886 of record JAYVSE010000404.1, read on the forward strand.
AGCCGGTACTCGCAAAATGATTGGTATCGAGCGTGGTTGGGGCGCGTTAACACTTCAGTCTCCGTCAACCCCAGAAATCAGTGACTACGTCGCGCTGCGTAACAAAATCATCGAAGAAGGCGCATCCTTCATCGATGCCAGTGTTGCGCCAGACGATTCCAGGTTTCGATCGGGATCGAGATCATTGAAGTGTGTCGCACCGCCTCGTTCGTCCGAAATGATTTGTTGCAAATCATCGATTTCCTCGCCGCTAATGTACTTTCGCCAAGATGATGACTTTTGGTTTCGAGGGTATTTCTTTGCGGAATCTTCGCGGCCGTATTCAATCATGGATCTGGAATGCGAATGGATTAAGCAACATGCAGGGATTCGAATTTGTATCGATGAGAATGGACTGCTTGGCGTTGAGCTGAAGGCGTTGGACAAGCCAAAGTACGTCCAGTTAAGCAAACATCCGATCGTGTTCCCGCTGGGGCAATGGGTCGAAGTAAAGGCCCATTTTTTTCTGTCACACAAAGACGATGGTGTCATCCAACTTTGGCAAGACGGCGAGTTGATCGTCGATATGCTCGGCATCACTCTGCCGCTAAAACGAGTGATCTACAGTTCGCTAGAAATCGGGATCTCAGCACACAGTTACGGCGACAAGCCCTGCGAATTTTGGGTTGACGACGTCGAAGTTGCAAACGAACCTTTCGTCGACTAAGTCCGAGTTTTGCACTTTTCGAGTGGCGAAGCCGCTGATTGTAGAACAATTGTCCTCAATTGTTCCGTGGGTGCGCTCGATCCAGGGTATCAAACAATTGAGGACAATTGTTCTACAATGCTCACTTTGCGAGCTTTTTGATTTGCAAAAAGTGCAAATCTCGAACGAAGGAGTGAATCTGCGAATGTACACGAACGCGACATATCAATTTTTGGAAGAGTTGGTTGCGAACAACAATCGCGATTGGTTTGCGGAAAACAAATCGCGATATCTTCAAAGCTTTGTGGCCCCCAGTCTTGAGCTGATCGAACAGCTTGAAAAGCCGCTGCGGCGAGTCGCCCCATTTCTTTCGGCCAACAGGTCCAAGTCTGGCTGTTCACTCATGCGAATCTATCGTGACACTCGCTTTGCAAGCGACAAAACGCCCTACAAAACAAACATTGGGATTCAGTTTCGCCACCAAGCGGGTAAAGACGTTCACGCACCTTGCATCTATTTGCATATCGCAGCCGACGAATCATTCGTTGGCGCAGGATGTTATCGACCTGAACCCGCGGTCCTGTCGAAAATCAGAACCAAGATTGACGAAGATGGAAAAGCGTGGTTGAAGGCACGCGATGAGAAAGGGTTTCGCGAGACCTATAAACTTGCCGGCGAATCGCTAAAAACAACACCACGTGACTACGCGCGCAATCATCCTAGGATCGATGACTTACGACGAAAAGATTTCATTGCCGTTTCGCCACTCACGCGTCAACAGGTCTTAGCGAATGACTTAATCGAGACGATCGTTCAACGCATTCGATCCGCAAGACCACTGATGCGATTCCTGTGCGATGCGATCAATGTTCCGTATTGATACGGCCGGAGATATTTGATTGCTTCGTCACCGGTAACGACGGTTACCCCGCCATACGGCCGACGCTAAACTATTCTAAATCGAGACATTATCTAACTTTGAACCTCGCTACGGTGAAGAATTACGTTTATCGTGTGAATGGTCGTGACGCCACGAGTGCTAGTTACGATTGAAATGCACACTTTGCCGTTTGTTCGCCCACGCAGATATCGTTTCGCCGGAGATCGAATTCATGACGCGATCACAGGTCACTTGCACGATGCGGCTGTTGGGAGTCATCGCCGCTGTTTTTGGAATCACGGAGGCGGCAATGGCCGACACAATCAAGCTCACGCTGCGATCGATCGGACACGATCCAACGGCAACGCAGGTATTGGTCAAAAGCACGCAGGAAGAAGAGTGGGATCTCGACCTGACGGCGGTCATCGTTTGTGACGTTTGGGATAATCACCATTGCCTAAATGCCGTGAGACGCTTGGAAGAATTTGCGCCGCGGTTGAATCAGGTGCTCAAAGTGGCTCGGTCGCGCGGGGCGATCGTGATTCACGCTCCCAGTGACTGCATGCCCACTTATGTCGATCATCCTGCTCGACAACGAGCCTTGCAGACTCCCCAAGCCGCTAATCTGCCGATTGACGTCCAGCATTGGTGCTCGCGATTGAAGAATGAATCGCCCGTCTACCTTATCGATCAATCGGACGGTGGTGAGGATGATGATCCCAAGGAGCACGCTGAGTGGGCTGCGAAGCTCAAAGCAATGGGACGCGATCCTGGGACGCCTTGGCAAAAGCAGTCGGACCTGATCTCAATCGATGGCGAGCGTGACTACATCAGCGATCGCGGCGACGAAGTCTGGAACATTCTGGAGCAGCACGGCATCAAGAATGTCATTCTGACCGGCGTACATTGCAACATGTGCGTGCTCGGTCGGCCGTTTGGGCTGCGTCAGATGGTTCGAAACGGAAAGCACGTCGTCCTCATGCGCGATATGACCGACAGCATGTACTCGCCTAAAAGTTGGCCCTACGTGGATCACTTCATAGGAAACGATTTGGTGATCGATTATGTCGAGCACAGCATTTGTCCGACGATTACTAGCGACCAGTTCCTCGGTGGCGAACCGTTTCGTTGGAAGGCGGATCAACGCGACCCTAAAAAGTGGTTAGGTCCGCTGATGGGTTTTCCACGAGAGGAATTCCCACTGGATTTGTCGAAGAATTGGGCCTCCTTGGGCACGATACAGTTGGCAGACATGGTGAAGAACTCAAAGACTCCGCTGTGGTGCCGAGGGGCGCTGCGCGTGCCCGAAAAATGGCTATCCAGTGGCCCCTTGAAGCTGTGCCATTGCGGAGACGGCAAGCTGCAGATCTGGGTCAACGGCCATGAGCTTCAACCAAGCGCTGATCGGGACGCGATGAAGAACATTGAGTTCGCTGTCCCGGCCGAGCATCTGGCTGTCAACGACTACAACTTGGTAGTTTTGAAGCTGCATGGTCCGTCGTCCAAGACTCATTCGAATTGCCTTGGCTCGGGCATCAACATGAGTGTCCTCAATAGCCAGTGTTCCATGGGGATCGAAGACCGTGGTTGGCAGGTGCGGACGGGCGACGATCTGAATTACACCAACATCCCACTGCCAGCAAAGTTCGGCATCGGCCCAAACGCCGTACTGCGAACTAATGAAGACGATTCCTTCTAAGCTAAGAACCGTTCGATCAATAACTGTCCGGTTTTTGAAGTGGGATAGGCTTCCAGCCTGTCATTTTCAATGCGACAGGCTGGCCCGCATTTGGTACCTCCCGAAGTCAACTAAAAGCTGAACGAAATCTCTAACGTTCCGCCGTCGTGTAAGTCGACTTGACCTTCCAACCGGTCACGTCCTTCACCACGATGTCGCCGCCTTTGCTAAACAGGCGGATGTTTTGATCTGCCGGTGCGGCTTTGTGAGACGCGACCGCAGCTTGGCGATCGTTTACAAAGACTTCGATCATGCTTTTGTCTAGGAAGACACGTAGGTCGACTGTCTCGCCGATTTTCAATTCGAACGGAACTTTCACCGGTCCCAGTCGCAGGAGTTTACTCGCCAGTTCGATGGTGATCGGAAAACCAGCCAGCCCCTCTTTGTTGCAGTAAACTTCCACGCCGAATTCATTGGCAGTTCCGGGATCGATCGCGATCTTGAGTTCAAGGGAATCTCCGGCAATCTCTTTGAGTGCGAGGGGCGTGTCGCTTTTCACAGTCAGATTCGATTCCCTCTTCTCGTCGTAGCGGAGTTTTTCCAATTCTCGCAGCGGCTTGATGCGGAGCACGCCGTCATCGGGCAGGCTGAGTTCGCGCGGGAGCGACTGAATTCCCGTTTGCGGATAACCGAGGTTGCACCAGGCCCACATCACGCGACGACCATCAGCGGTGAGCACGCTTTCCGGGGCGAAAAAATCCCATCCTTGCCAGTTCATCCTCGCGTGAAAATCGGGAGTAAACTTCTCGTCTTTCCATTCACCCAAATAATATCGACACCCCAGCGTGTGACTGATGCACAACAGCATGTGCTTGTTGCCGATTTTGTAGAAGTTGGGGCAGGAGATATCTTCGTCAGCCCGCACGTCGGGCATGTCGTTGGTGAGAAACAGCCCGAGATAGTCCCAACTCTTGAGGTCGGCCGATTTGAAGAGCGTGGGCGGTTTGCCACTGCCGGGAGATCCGCCGGATAGCGCATAATAGAAGTCGCCGTCGATCCACGCGTCCGGATCCCAATTCGCAATTTTGCTGCCATCTTGATCGGAGCGAATCTTCGGTTCGAGCGCCAGCGGAGCACTCCACTTTTCGAGCAGATCATCTTCCGCAATGGCGATCTGATTGCGGCCTGAGCCTTGGCCATGATAAATGATCGCCGGTTTGCCATCTTTCGTGATGAAGCCCGTGCCGCTGAACATGCCGTGCTCGGTCTTCGGCGGCGTGAGCGTCGCGGGATGCCATTTCCAATGCAACATGTCGTCGCTGGAAACATGGGCAAACGAAAAGCCATCTTTGTGGTTGTAGATGTAATGGAGGTGGTACTTACCTTTCCAAAAGAACGCGCAATTAGGATCGCCTGGCATGCCGACGCCCGGCCCTGGATGAGCCAGATGAAATGTCAGCCACTCGGCCGGGAGATTTTTCGGCCGCGTGGGAGTCTCGGCTACGAACGGCACCGCCTTTCCCGACTTACTCAGCATTTCGCCGGTAACGCCATCCAACATCAATTTGCCATTCTCAACTTTGGCCCCGTTCGTGAGTTGGGTCATTAAGAATCGCCCCGTTTTTTCTTTCGCGTTAGTCTCATCAAACGACCACCAAGCCCAAGGTTTCGGCTCGCTTTCGACATTCGGCTTCAATGAGGCAATTTGTTCGACGGAGAGGGCTCGGTCATAGATGCGAGCATCGTCAATCGCTCCCGCGAAATGAGCTTTATCCCCCTGCATGCGGTGCCGTTTGCCGATGAGTACGAGACTGCTGGGACCGTATAGCTGTGGTTCGTTGTCCATTTGGTGCTGGGAATAGAGTTGCCCATTGCGGTACTCGCGAATCTGTTTGCCTTGGCACACGATTGCCATTTGCACGAAGGTTTGAGCATCAGCGGTCTCGACAGGGAAACCGGACTGATCCTTCTGAGTGCGAGAAAAAAAATTACTACCTGCCATCCACTTCGCCGGCACCAGTTCTCCGAAGATCACGCCGTCGAAATGATCGCGACCATCATCGATCGACAGCGCGCTGCCGCCTCGCTGTGTGAGATTTGCTGGGGCCACCCAAACGACTAATGTTTTATCTGCCAGGTCGGGTTCTTGAGGCTCGGCAAGTACAGTTGATGCTATTACCGCGAGGGTGAGGATTAATACGGCGATGTTTAACTTCACGATTCGACCTTCTTCAAGGGACTCCGGAGATGTTATCGGTGGGTGACTATAATTACTCGTGTTCTTGCGCCGCTCGGGACAAATGGTCCCAAGCTACGATCTAATCATAACCGACGGATAACCGGCGCTGAGTACTGGCCTAGCGAAAATGCCGGAACATCGGGAAAAGGGACAATTTATGGATCGAAAGACTACGCCAATTGATGCCGAGCGACGTCCTTGGCATTGGACCACGTATTTCCTTGGCGGTCTGGTGTTGCTCGCGTGCCTTTTGATGAACGCGGGGCGAGACTTCAACCCCGAGATCCGAATTTATGAGCATGGTTGGCCTTGGAAGTTTCGAGAGACGAAAATGTACTACGAATGGAATGAACCGAAGGAACCGATTCAGTGGCCGGCGTTGTTTAGCAATATTCTCTGCTTTACCGTCATCGCGTTGTTGTTCATGGTGACGTGGCAGCGAAGAGTTCGTCGCTTGAAGCACTGGTGGCAATTTAGCCTTCGCGATTTGATCTTGCTGTGTGTTGTGTTGACGGCAGTCTGTGCGTGGTTCAGGGTTCTATACAGTGACAACCGAATCGAACACCAGTTAAACGAGGTTCCTCACAGTTGGACCAAAAAGGATGTGCCAGCCGATTGGTTTTGGGATGTTTTGCACATTCCAGAGAAGTATCGCCCGTACCGGATATTTACACTCTTTCATGAACCGGCAAGCGATCATGACTTGGAACTCATCTCGCAACTGAAGTATTTGCGCAAATTAGAACTCGAAGATTCCGAGCACATCACTCCCGACGGTTGGAAATCACTGACGAAAATCAAGGCGCTGGAAACGCTTGACATCGGTTACTTCGACTGCGACTACGGCCCTGGCTCGAGACCCGATCCGAACCAGCTTTCCCAGATCGATACCGCAGCGTTGACGCAGCTCACACATTTGCCGAGTCTACATCGACTCCACATTCGATCTACCCTCGTTCAACGAGAATGGTTTGAGGTGCTGCGTAGGTTCCCAGCCCTGACTCGCGTCGAAATATTTAGCGAAATCACTGAGTTAGGGTACGGATTCAATGTTCAACCGGGGCAAGGGCTGTCCGCCGCAGATGAAGAACTGTTTTGCAGCAAGTTGCTGCAGAAGCAATAAAAACCATTCGACCAATTGAGGGGCGAAATGGCCGGGATAAATATTGCCATCCATCAAATTGCGGCTGATTGCGAAACATAACGAGCCTGGGAAAGCCGATGAGTTTGCGTGCGAACTTGCCAAAACATGGATGGCACCCAATGCGTATCGTTGCTCAGTCCTGTTTCAAAAAATGAGTTACGAATTCAATGTGCTGAACCAGTCCGATAAAGTCTGCTTCATTCATCAGCCTGATCGGATGCCCTTGGCTTTCCAGCAATCTCGCGGCTTGCTCTTTGTCGCTGAGCGACCGTCCAGTGACGACGGTTGGATCGACGACGGCCAAATCATCGAGCTCACCAACAACCACAATATTCGTACTCTGCGTGACCGCACTCTGAATTGACGCACCGAGTCGTATTGCGAGTAACTCGGCATTCTCACGGGACAAGGCCTTGAAGCGTCCCGTGATTACCACTTGTTTGCCATCCAGCCTACGCAAGAAATCAGCTCGAATCAAAAGACGCTGCATGTCAATTAGTGGCTTGGTAGTGACGTAATCTGGTTCGTTGCAGCGCACGGTAAGTGATTGCGAAGCCGAGGCATAAGTTGCTTGCGACAACGAGGGCTTCTCCCGACGTAAACGAGTTAATTTTTTTGCCCCTTGATAACCATCCTGATTGACCACACCGCGCGTTAACCTGAGCTTATTCTCAAGCTGAGGTAGTGTGGTTACCCCGATCGTCGCTGCGGCGGCGAGTAAAATCCGAGCGCACGCCACGGAATCTTCGAGGGCATCGTGATGGCGAAATTGAATTCCGAGCCAATTGGCGACCGCTTTTAAACCGTAACCGGGACGCCCTGGCCAAGCCGCACGAGCGATCAGCCGCGTGCAAGTGAATTGCAGATCGGGCAATACTTTTTTGTGGGATTGGACGCAGCTTGTCAGAACTCCGATGTCGAACGGTGCGTTGTGGGCGACGAGGCAATTGGCTTGAAGAAACGGCGCCATCATGGCCCACAGCTCGCCAAACTCAGGTTCGCGGGCAACTTTTTCGGGCCGAATACCATGCACTTCGATATTTCGAGGGCTGAAATAGAACGGCTGCGGTCGAATCATCCACATTTGGCGATCGACAATTTGCCCGCCTCGAACGACGACTGCCGCCAACTGACAGGCGCTATCACGACGCTGGTTGGCAGTCTCAAAATCGATCGCGGTGAAGTCCATCTGCAGAATTCCCTCTTTTTTGCAAAATATTCGATGATATTGCGATGCTAAGCGATTGGCTTTCCTACAAAAACAATTGCGGTAGTTGTCGATTGTATGCATAATGCATCCGGTGATCGGGCGGCTCTCAGGACAATTTTCCGACCATTCCCCAGTTCGCTGTTATTGCTCCTCCATTAGCTCAATCTATCCCGCTTTATTGCGAGGCCACGTTCAATGGTCATGAAACCAATCAAAGTCCGTCATCGTAGACTTGCAGTCGAATCGCTCGAAAAGCGAGAAGTACTGACGGCGTATATTAATGAGCTGATGTTTGCGCCAGCTAGTGGTACGACGATCAGCGGTCAATATGTTGAGCTGCGAGGCGAACCGGACGCGACGATTGATCCAGGGACTTACTTGCTTGTAATCTCGGATGATACTCGCGCACAAACGAACCCGGGCGTTGTTAACGGCATCTTCGATTTGTCTGGCAAAAAATGGGGGTCCAACGGCATGTTGGTACTTCTCCCCCAAAATAGCCCTTATAAACTCGGTGCTGGGCTTGTCGCTGGCGGACCTGCGCCGACGATTCTTCGCTCAACTTCACCAGGTTTCGATGCGCTACCTGGGAATATTTACAAAGATCTTTTTACCGGTGCCAACGAGCTCAATAGCCTTGCCGGATCAGCAAGCTTTTTTTTGATTCATTCTGGCGTCAAGCCAAAACTTGGTGATGACATTGACCGTGACGACAACGGAACCATCGACATCGGCAATGCAGCACTAATAAATTGGGATGTGCTGGACTCAATCAGCCTGCACGACAACGTGTTTAGTGGCTCAGTCGCTTACGGACAAGTTGCATTCATTCAGCGGCTTGGTTCGACGGAGCCTCCTGTTGCAACTCCAGTGGAAACTCAGGTTGTGTATACAGAAGGATTTGGATACGCGGCTCGAATCGGTGACTCAACCGGTCATGCGGCAAGCGACTGGGTGGCAGGAACCGTTCGCAGTCCAGCGACTGGTCAGAATCAATCGTACTATCGATTTGGAAACGGTTTTTCGGAGGTACCAGAACCCTATTCCTTCACAGGACGCGAGCTTGATCATCTTGGAGAAAGTAATTTCTTCGGCGGAGTCCATGGAACGGTCACCCAGACCATTGTGAACTCGGCGGGACTTGATGAAGTCGTCCCGGTCGCTGGCGTAAAATTCTTGGCTGATACGAATGACAATGGAAAACGCGACGTCATCAATTATTCGTACGACCCCGATGGTTTTGCGGTCGACGCTGAGTTAACCAACGTATTCCCAGGTGTTACCCTAACAACATTCAACACAACAGATGGTATTATTGGTGGGTACGATATTAAGTCAAAGCTAGAAAACTCAAATCCTGGGACAATCAATCATGTTTTCGGACCGCTTGTTTTCCCTTTCTTTACAGACTTTTTCAGACTCCGAATCGATTTTGCACAGCCAGTTCGCAGCGTGTCTCTCGACGCCATCGGACAATCTAACTTCACTGCCAGTTTGGGCCGCTTGGAAGCGTTCAATGCCGCTGGTGAATCACTGGGTGTCGCGAACAGTTTTGCGTTATTCAGTGGGGGCAGTCAACAAACGCTACGAGTCAATGTTGGCGACGATGTAATTGCCTATGCTGTTGCATACGCGCCAGAAACTTCGCCATTCTTCACGGGCTTTGACGACCTGAAGTTCAGTCAATCCGAATCGATAGCAGTGACTGATGTAAATGGCGAATTTAATCTCAATCACCTACTGCCCGACGAATATACAATCGTCCCATTCGCTGATCCCACTTTGCACTTCGCGGTTCCGTTGCCGAAAACGCCTGTCTCAATCACACGATACGAAAACAAAGAGCTAAACTTTTCCGTTAAACTCAACACAGATCCGACGATTGCGGCCGCCACATTCGAAATTGATGAAAATGCCGCCGTCAATGCTCCCGTTGGTACGGTAGTTGCCACCGATATCGACCTAACCCAAACAATCACTTTCTCCATTGAAAACTCCTCGCCGTTCCGCATTGATCCCGTGACAGGGCAACTGTTTGTTCAATCGCCTGCCTTACTAGATTTTGAAACGACACCCCGGATTACAGTCGCAGTGAATGCTACCGACAATGTCGGCGGAGCCATCACGAAAAACATTTTGGTCCAACTGAGGGACATTAATGAAGCTCCGGTTGTCACCACCGTCTCCCCCTATCTCGTTTCCGAAGAAGCCGACAACCAGTCAGCCTTTGGCCGCGTGAATGCGGTTGACCCTGAAGCACCTGATGTCGCGCCTAAGTTTGTGATCACTGGCGGCACGGGGGCCAGCGTTTTCTCGATCGAAGAATCGACTGGCATTCTCCGTGTTGCCGACGCCTCACTACTGGACTTCGAAACCAAGCCGTTACTAACGCTTAATGTTGTCGTTTCCGACCATTCCGCAACACCCCTGAAGACAACGGTCGCACTCAATATCGCGTTAACGAACGCGAACGACGCGCCGGTCATTACAACGACGTCGATGAACGCCTCTGAAGCAACTGCGATCGGGACGAACATTGGCACCGTTTCGTTCACCGAGCCCGACGTAGGCCAATCGCACTCCTTCCGCTTGTTGGATGACAGCAATGGTCGTTTTCAAATTGATAGTAATACTGGAATCGTTTCTTTAGTCGGCACCTTGGATTTCGAAACAGCCGCCAAACACGAAATCGTGGTTCAAATTGTTGATAGCGGAACCCCGCCCCAAGGCACTACCAAGACCATTGACATCAATGTTTTGAACGAAAACGAACCAGCGGTTTTGATCAACTCTAATTTTTTCGCATTTGAGAATGTTACTTCAGGTTCATTGATCGGGAGCTTAGTTGCCATTGATCCCGAAGGCCTCACGAATCTCAAATTCTCATCGATCGATACCAGCAACCCAACCTTGCTTTTCGGTGGGCGTGTGAAGCTTGATCCAGTTACCGGGACAATGACGTTGGCGAATAATTCGGTACTTGATGCCGATGTTGCGAATGCAACCTTAAGCGACCGAGTGCGAATTCTTAGCGGAACCAGCATTGTTGGTGAAGCTTTGATAAAGCTCATTGTGCTTAACGTCAACGAAGCCCCCATCATCGCCTCACAACAACGACTTGGACTTCCCCAAGGGCTTCCAAGTGGGCGTGTCTTCGCTCAACTTGTCGTATCAGACCCTGAAAACGACCATGTGATACTGACAGTCATCGGCGAATCAGCGTCTAAATTTGGTATTGATTCCAGCAATCGTTTGTTCGTGATACCTGGCGAGACGATCGATTTCACTTCTGATCCTGAAGTCGAAGTCGAAGTCCTGGCGACAGACGCCAAGGGAAACACAGCGACGGGCACGGTTACTGTAATCGCTGCACCACTGCCTCCATTTGGTACGACGATTCCGTTCCAGTCGTTTGCTTCCGGCAGCGAAATCGCTTACGCATTGCCGCCTCAATATCGCGCTGAAGGTGTCAAGTCACTGAGCCTGGCCGGACCTAACAACAAGCTTCCTAGCGGTCTGAGCTTTGACCCGCTCGTGGCAAGGTTTAGCGGCATTGCAGCACCTTCAGCAAACGGCACTTATATACTGACAGTTCAAGCGTCCGTTCAGGACGGCGACGCCGTTGTTGTCAAAGAACAAACGTTCAACCTAACGATCACCCGCCCAAGCCTACCTCTTGTTAATGTGCCAAACCCATTTGATGTTGATGCAAACGGTAAAGTCGAGCCGATCGATGCGCTGCGAGTTATCAATCTATTAGTACGACTTCGCGGTAGCGATAGCACAATTCAAGAAATAGCGAATACCTCCCTATTCTTTTACGATACGAACCGCAGTAATACCGTAACTGCAGCCGACGCACTCGCCGTGGTCAACCACCTGGCGCGAGTCGCGAGAAATACGACGACCGAACCGGAATCAACGGTTGAATTCGTTGATACCCAGGCCAGCAAATCGAAGACAACCGATGCAGCGCTGCACGGTTATTTGACGGAGTCAAAAATCTTCTAGGATCTAGGCGATTCTTTTTTCGTAAGTCAGGCTAGCCATGCCAAGAAAATCGCCGGATTTGGAGTTGCCCGACGCCTGAAAGATTTTCAGGGCACTTTTATCTCGCCGCAAGCGGGGCTCGTCCCCGTCGGGCCACGATCACAACCAGATGGCGAAGAAGCAATGACGTCGGCCACGGTTAGTGTCGCCTTTCGCTCCGCGAAAGAACGCTCTTTCGCGGAGCGAAAGGCGACACAGAAGACACTCAGCATCGCCGGATTACAGCTCGACGGGGATGAGCCCCGACGTAGCATCCGGTCGGAACAATATCGAATCAAAATTTCGCTTTAAATTCAGTGTCAACCCAAAATTTTTAAAAGGCCAGCGTAAGCCGTTGGAGAATTGAATCCAAACCAATTGACAATTGTGACATTCCGATAAAATATTCTCGGCTGGATGGACTTGATGGAACGTGTCTCAAACGAAAGGAAAATTTTATGCTTGGCTACTTCGAATACTTCAAGGAAAAAATTAGCACAGAACTGCGGACAACAACTTTCCTAAATGGAGACAATTCCCCCGATTCGATTCCAGACGGGAAATTCGTGTTTACCGAGTATTTTTGTACGGACCCCGCGTGCAATTGCGAGCGAGTTTTAGTGAAAGTTCTGTGTTACAAATCTGACGATGCAAGGCCGGAGGATGTTGCCACGTTCGGGTACACTTGGAATGAGTCGAATGACGAGCTTTGGACGCCATTAGCGACTGAAGTTCCGAATCCATACCTCGATCCACTTCATCCGCAGGTCCGATACGCGAATGCTCTACTCAGCTTTTGGAGCGACATGGTCAAACACGACCAGAACTACTCAAATCGCCTTCAGCGCCACTATCGCGAACTCCGTGCGGCCCGTCCGCTACCGTATAACGAGAGCGATTATTCACCAGTGAAACGATCGAGCAACACAGGTCCACAGCCGTTGACGAAGGACGCACGCGCTCGTCGTCGCAAATTAAAAAAAGTAAAACGACTTCGAAAATAGATCGAGTTTCATGTCGAACACCTTTTCCACCACCCGATTATTGGCGAGGAACTTCGCAGAGGTTTCTTAGTTGGGAGGCCGATGTCTTCGGTTCGATGACTATTGGAGTTTCTAAGCTGGCCACGTAGGTGCCGCCCGTTCGAAATTCCAATACATTGTTAGGCGGATTGATATCGCTAATTGGCACGTCTTGAGGACTGAACCAGGGCACGGCAAGTGACTTCGACACTTCAACTGCCAGAACGCTGCTAGTGATGATCGTCATCCTTCGAATACGATTTTCATCCAGGGGTAGATGGCTGGAGATCAACGACCAGTCCCCATACAACGTCACGATATTTCCGTGTCCTGTAGGCAACTTAGTATCGAACCGATAGGCGCGAGGACTTACCTTGGCGATGGCCTGATTCTCCGGTGCATTCCACAGTTTCGCAAAGTCGATGAGTTGAAAAAGTTCCTTGTATCCCAGCTCGCGAAGAATCAAGGATCGCCAACTCCGGCGTCGCTCGTTCCCCATGCGACGACTGCGGAATCTGATTGATGAAGTTTCAGTCCATGGACATCAAACAAAAACGATTCAGTAGGCGACGTGGCCACAACAAATAAGTTTAGGTCCGCTTGATGTTCGCCCAACGCCTTTTCTTGGGACCAAACATTATTTTGAAGCACCAGTAATAGTAAGCATCCGCAAACGATCGTCCGAGGGTGAATTTGCATTTCGAGCCTCATGCTTCCAGGGGCGGTTTTTTTGGCGAGTAGTTTCCGAAAGTTTTAGACTGCTAGTTGTAATAGCATATCTGAATTCTGCTAACCTTTTTAGGTCCTGTTCGCATTAGTGACTCTTGCGAGTTTTTCAGCAACCATTTTATTGCGATTTAAATCTAATGATAATCAGCTTCACGTGCCCCGAAGGTCATGCTCTAAAAATATGTGACGTACGGCAAATAAGTGTCGCCTTTCGCTCCGCGAAAGTTGCTTTTTTCCGTTCTTTCGCGGAGCGAAAGACGACAATAAAAGACTGCACGATGCTGATTGCTAGTTTGGTCGCTGGTCCGCTATTGCTGCTAGGAACGATCACTGGCGTTATTCTATGGGCGACCTCGTCAAATATAAAGTTGGCGAAAAACTCACTCGACCTGCCCGCCGAATCACAAAGTCCAATTGCCCCAATTCCAGAGGAATTACTTAAGGGTTCACGAGAGAAAAATCAGACAACGCCCAACGGGGAAATGGCGTTGGACGCATTGGACTCCTCAGTTGGGTGCGGATTTCAATTGCTCGAAGGCGCCGACTATTTTGCCATGGACTCTGTGAATGGAAGTCTCGCCGCCGTGACTTCCAGTTCGCGTAGTCTTTATCTGTACCCTTCGGAGTATCTAGCGGGGAAATCTAAGAAAGTGATTGGTCCCGTCTCCGTAGGACTTCAACCAGGCCACATACGATTTAAACAGCATGGCGAACGCGGATTGTACATCGTACATGATCGAATCGAGCCGATGATTCGATGTTTTGATGCGAAGAGTCTGGAACTGGTTCAATCTATTTCAACACCCTGCTTCCACGTGGTCAACATGGATGTTGTTCGGAATGCAAATAGTTCTCGCATCTTTTTTCAAGGCAGCAATCTTCCGCTCCAGGATGGAAATTCGCAGGATTCGATTGTATATGCCGTCGACCTAGATGACCCCAGCAGTGTCACAGAAATCGCGAAGGAAAGGTCGTCGTCGGATATCTTTCAGATTTCTCCTGACGGAACAACGCTTATCCATGACCGTACCTTTGCTCGCCTTAGTAACGAGCGCTTGTCACAGCCGCTGTCGTCACAGCCGCTGATGTTCCGAAGTATGTCGATAAATAATTTTGGTGCACAACCAATTTTCGATCCGTCAGGGGCAACCGTCGCGATAAAAAAATCGGTTTACGCAACGGATTTTTCAGCCAAACTATTTGACTGCGACGCGCTCCCTTTGTGCTATCTAATCGGCAAGCCATTTCTAGTAGGGATTGCAGTGGACACTGCATCCATGAAGGATTTTGAGCTCAAGGTTCGGTTAGTCGAATTAGCAACAGGGAAAACTTCATATGAGTGGCCAATTCCAATGCAAGAACTTCCTGGCGGCCTAAAACGCGAGGAGTTTCGTCACCCAGAGTTTTTTGTCAATGCGTTTGCAATGTTCCATAGCCTGCATGACAACGCGCTGCAAATAGCTCTGAAAGATTGGACGCACCGCCTGTCCCTGGAAAGCATTAAATCTCTCGAAACCAACGTTTCCGTTGCAAGTGGCAGCGTGATACCGATCATTGGCGGCCCAGGTCGAATCGTCGCCGATGAATCGGTTGATGCTCCTATTTCCATCGCTTCGGACGCGGATGCAAAATTTGAACTTGTCGCCGCTCCAGACGGGATCACGCTTGAGAACAATCGATTGAAATGGACACCGACGATGATGCAGGTGAAAGCTCATTCGATCAAGGTAAAATGGCAGAGCAATGAACGCACCGGTGATGTCAACTGGCTTTTAGATGTTGTCTTCCCCGATTCGCGACCAGACGTCACAGAATTCCCGGTGAATTTCCCCGTTCACATGTTTAACATTAGCTGGGATACCAGTTCCGCAGTTCTGGTTGGCGAGGAATATCCAGGGTCGCTTCAGTCACGGGATAGCAGTTCACGGCTTGCCGTTGTCAATCTAATTGAAAACCGAGTAGAGAACTCGATCAGCCTTCCCTATCCAGTTCATGCCGCACGCATTGACAAGGCTTTCGTTTACGCAAAGCCGCAAACGGAAAAACTCGAAGTTCGCCGACGAGACAATCTGCAATTGCGATCCGAATTTTTTGTGAACTCCGTGTCTGCTTTTGCTGCTTTTGCTGACCGCATCTTGGTGGCAAATAACGTGTATACCGTTCCCGAATTAAAGCCTATTCGGCGAATGCAAAAGGAAAACCGTCAGGCGGTTCCTCCGATTACAAAGGAATTTATCCAGCACGTTTACGCGAGAACTGAATCTGAGTGGTTGGTCGATGGCATTCGCTTTGACTCCTCCATGAAAGTCATGCGAGTGGAGGCTCCGAATTTTCTTGGGATACAGCGATACTCACCGCTGGCATCTCATACCGCGACGCAAGCAATGGGAGAAGAGTACACCGACCATCCGACATATTTTGCGTTCGTCAAACTAACCGGAACCACCGAACTCGGAATGCTTGAAATTGTTGATCGTTCGGCTCAGCCAAAGGGAAATACGGTTAGATCTATCCCCATTAAATTTGGACCCCCTCATCGCAAATATTCCGATGATGACGGTATGAAAACAAGTCAAATTATCGGAAAGTATCTGTATGTAATTCTCAATGGGGTGCTGCAACGAATCGATCTCGGTGATCTTGGCGAATTAGGGATCCCGCTAAAACCATTCTTCGAACCTCAAGAAAGTGCCTTTTTGCTTCCTCTTGGAAAACCAGTAACCCTGTACTATACCATTCGAGGTGGCGTAGCTCCATTCACCATGGGACGCAGTACCCCACCACCGAATTTGCTCACGCCTGAGATTTCTGATAATCAAGTCAAAGTTAGACTTGCTCTTGAAGATCCGAAAATGGAGCAAGCATTGATTGAGACATTGAGCACGTGGGTTAGACATGCAATCTCTCAGACAAGTGGGGTGCATGACATGGTTTGCGGGACGGATTGAGGTCGCGAGAATTTTGCTGATGATTTACAATACGAGGGCTTCAGTTAGCAGCAGTTCCCGGTACGGTGGTTGCTTGAGGCTCTCTGGCGACGTTTTGCCAATGCTATCATTGTCGTTGGGTGTTTGATAGCTATTGCTTTTGGTGT
>JAYVSE010000405.1:0-6784 GCA_043775635.1 Planctomycetaceae bacterium
TGGAATCGATCGATCGCAAATGGGTGATTGCTTCGTCGACCATTCCGTACCACAACATTCGTAGCAACACCTTGGCTTGTGCGTTGCGCAACTCTCGCCCCCTCATTGCCATGCTCAGCAGCTCTTTGAATTTCTTGACCACGTGGAACCAGTCTAGGATCAACGAGACGGCAGGATGCCAACTGAAGAACATCAGAATCGCATCCTGCAAACTTCGCTGGCCGTCGACGTAGAATCGCAAACGATTTCCAGTCAGGCCATTGCACAGCAAGAACGCCAGGACGAACCGCAGAAGTGTGAATAAACTTGGGCCGACCAGAGTGAAGCCTTTTCCGTCATGTTCGATCCGAGCCACGCTCGTATGCACACGCTTCAATTCTTCGTTCGGCTGCTGCTGCTCAGCGGGCGGAACTACGAGATGGCGGTGGGATTTCTGCTTCTTGATGCAAACGTCGTCAATGAAAATGTTGGTGGTGTGCTTGGGAGATTCGTAGTCAGGAGCAGATGAGTCCTCGATGCGCGGCTGAGACCTAGCGATTTGCTCGGGGGTGAAACCACGCTGGCTCATCTCTTGTGAAATCGCGGACCAAGCCTGACGGACTGCCTCGGTAGGTTGCGTCGACAGTTTCTCTGGCTCACCGTCGAGAGTTGACAAAGCGAGTAAAACTGGCGGTCGTCCTTCGCCAGTAAAACCATGCTCGGTAAAAGCTTGTTGCGTTTCTCGTTCGATGGCCGCAAAGACTGCCGCACCTTCTGACTCTGCCGCATCGCGCAGCGTGCTCAGCGGAGTGCCGCCTTTGATTTGTCGACGCTGGAGATTAAACGCCAGATCCGTCTTGCGATAGCTGCGATCAAGAACACCGTGGAGAAGCGAGAATTCTTTGCAGCCGACAGTCTGATACCATTGCTTCCCGGTCCGCTCGGGCAGCAAATCTAATCCCCGAAAGATAACTCGTGCCTGTCCGTCGCGCACGTCGAAGGTCTCGAAAACAAAGCGTCCAACTTCACCATCAACTCGATAGAGGCTGGGATGTACCACGACTTGCGTGCCTAACGCAGCTAGCATTTGAATTTGGGATTTTTTTTACCTCATCGGCCAAGTGCTGCCCCAAGGCATGGCGAATCGCCGGGTAGCTGGCACGCAACAACCCCGCCTACAGAGCATCAATATCCAATGATCTGTCGCCATCAAGCACTAAGCGAAACTGCCCCACTCCAATCGCTTCGGGCTCGTCTGACTGGCCGCTCACTGGCGCATCAATTTCACTCATCTCAATTCGAATCTTCAACTCTAAATTTCGGCTCATGGCAGCAATCCTTCGCACAAATAGCTTGGCATTTCCAGAAACACACTGAACACTATTCGATAAGATAAGCGATGCAAGAACACCTAACATTGGCTTTTCGAATTGCTAGCATCAACTTTCAGCGAATTTCAATCGCACAGGTCGAATTAATTTGGACTTTAAGATCCCTGACCTTGGAAAAACCTCCCGTACCAGAAGCACCGTTGTCTACGAATTTCGCAGATACTTCGTTGCCCATCGACTTTCAATGTAGCAGGCACTTTCCAAGTGCCGTCCGCCACGGAATCGCCAGTATTTTCGGGCGGCACGCGGAGTGTGCCTGCTACTATCCATGGCTTCATTCTACGGCAACGAATGTGCCGGTTCAGTGGGGACACGGGGACCGAAATCTAGTAAAGCCAACGCGCTGCGAAGGGATAGGAACCTTTACGATGTTTGCTTGGCATGACAGCGGGAAAGAGTGGGCAGCTTGGATCGGGTTGGCAATCATTGAAATTTTGGTTGGTGAATCGAATCGATGAGTAGCACTTTAGCAATCCCAATGAATCAAAACACTCGTGTTGCAAACATGCGATGATCGATTGCGAGACCTCGCGATTGGCAATCGGCAATGCAGCACTCGCGCCCGTCCTACCAGCCAACGTCGTTCGCATTGCGGCCTGACTGAGCCAGGCGACCAAGGTCTGGGTTTCAGGATTGTTGCCATCTGTCCATTCCTTGGCATAAGCAATCACGCGTTGCGGATCGATTGCATAGCAACTCGCGTTGGCGTAAATCGCAACGATCGGAGCCAACATCCGATCGGTCCAGCGTTCACTCGCACGCCGCAATCGATTGAGGTTCATTGCTTGAGTCACGGACCCTCCGCGACCGAACAGTAATAGTTGCAGAACACGATTGCGGGCTTCTAGATGAGAAAGATATACGGAGTGTGTGACCGGCTCGACTTCTCGCTGATTGCGTACTTGGTCAATTCCGAACCCGATGGCCGCGAATACTCGTGTCAACGTTTCCGAAACGATGATTTCTTCAAGCAGTGGTGCGTGATCGGTCCACCACGCTTGCATCGCCAACGGACGGCCTGCATGTTCAAGTAATGTGTATCCGGCGAGCCCTCGGTGCCACTGGTCAAGCCGTTGACGCGATTGGATCCAATAGCGAGTTAACGAATCGGCGGCAATGTTTGGACGCAGTTGAAAAATCGCTGGCGCTTGGTGTGCAAGCAGCGATGCAAGTTCGGCAAGCGCAATGCAATGCATAGTAACCATGACCAACGGAATGAGGGACCACCAAGGCAATAACTGCCATTGCTAGCGTCCTGTGCAGTCCTGATGCCAAGCGGCAAGCCAGCGTGGCAGTGTTGCGTACCGTTGTTTCACAAGCCTTTGTCAATAAACAACTTAGTCGTGCTCCCAGAGCGGCTCACCACAGGCCAACGAAAAGGTCGACGTTGCGATTTGGCAACATGGCGAAGCCTTATCGCCACCTGCGCCAGTTCGCCAGATCGCGGTATCATTGTGCGACCTGCCTTCCTAGCTGCCCCTGGACCGTTTTGCTGTGGATTTGAAGACACTCAACGACGTGCAAATTACGAGACGTTATCGTCAGCGTTTTGTCTTCGGCATTCTCTTGATGCTCGTGCTAGCATTCCCAGCCGCGATTCATTCTTTTTCGGCGATCCAAGGACTTTTCAATCGTCCCTCGGATTGGATTCCGGCTGACATGCAGGTACGAATCGAGTTCGACGATTTTTCACGAAGGTTTTCGGTCGCGGATCTGCTACTCATCTCCTGGGACGGTGCCAAGCTCGGCGCGGATGAGCTGTCCGCTGCGACGCGATTGCTGCAACCACTTTGTGAGCAAAGCGACCAACAGGTAGGCACCGAGCCCAATGCTAATCTGCCGCTGGCCCTAGATGCGACCGCGATCACACAGACATTGCTTGATGGGTTGAAAGCAAAGCCACTGCACTGGGCTCGCAACGGGACCGAGCTGCTTGCGCGGATGACCGGTTCACCGACAAAATTGCCGCAAGCGGTCGCGATCAAACGTTTGAGCGGGTCGATTATTGGTCCTGATGGAAAACAGACGTGCATGGTGCTGTCGTTAACAGAACACGGTCTTTTAAGCCGGCGAGAGGTGTTAGCAAAGATTCGCAAGGCGATTGCTAAGCAGGTCAACATTGATGAGGATGCGATCGCTATGGCGGGCAGTCCTTTTGATGGAACCGTCATTGACGAAGCATCGGTTCGCTCGGTGCAAACGTTTTCACCTCCGTCGGCGATCGTGGCGGCAATCCTTTGTTTTTTTTGTCTTCGCTCATTTGTGCTGACTGCGACGATCACTGCGATCGCCGTGATCGGAGAAGGGCTGGTGCTTGCGGCAGTTCATTATTCTGGGGCACCGATGAATGCGGTACTGATCGTGTTACCGCCGCTGGTCTTTGTCTTAACCGTTTCGTCAGGCATTCACCTCAGCAATTATTACCTTGATGCGCTAAGCGAATTTCCCAATGCGACGCCAGCGCAAGGCGCTGCAATCGCGATGCGAGCGGGCACGCTGCCATGTTTGTTGGCCGTGGCGACAACGGTTGTTGGGCTCGGGTCGTTGTTGCTCGTTCGGCTTGCGCCCATTCAGATTTTTGGGGCCGTTGCGACGATGGGGATCTTAGTCACGTTGGGATTGCTCTTGCTTATGCTTCCTGGTGCGATGACCTTTTACGCTGGGCCACGGCGAGTCAGTGACCGTGAATTGCTTCACGGACAAAAGCACATCGCAAGATCAAATTGGCTCACGCGCCGAGTTCGATTTGTATTTCGTCGCTTGCTTGATTACCCCAAAACCGTGATCGTTTTTTTTGGAATTGCAACGGCAATCATCGCCACTGGGTTGGTCAAGCTTGATACATCCGTAAGTATTCCACGGATGTTTGCGGCATCGCACCCGCTGCGGACTCAATGCGATTGGTTTGAACGCAACATCGGTCCCACTGTTAATGGTGAGTTATTGCTGCGATTTAACGGCGGCAATCTTGAAAGCGATGCGATCGACCGCCTTGAGTTAGTCCGTGATGCACATCTTGTGATCGCACAGACCGAAAACGTGGGGGGAGTATTGTCGGCGATTTCATTCTTGCCTGCGGTACCTAAGGGCCGTGGGCTTTCGGCAACGGCCAGTCGCTCAGTCATTCGAGCGCAGCTTGTCGACCCAGAGTCGGCCATTGGGACGCTGGGTTACATCTCGCGCGACGATCAAGCGGAAGTTTGGCGAATTAGTTTTCGACTCCCTTTGACTTTGCATTCGAATTTCGAGCCCGACATTCAAGCTGTTCGCGGTGCAGTCAACCATGCGTTATCAGCGGCGATTACAAAAGCAGGCGACAAGTCAGTCACACGTCCGGAAGTAGTCCTAACCGGCGGCGTCAAGATTGGCCAGGAAGCTCAGGTATTGCTGCTCCATGACTTATTCACAAGCTTCATCTCGGCATTCGCGGTCGTTGCGATTGTCATGATGTTACTACTACGTAGCTTCATTGGCGGCATCGTCGCCATGCTGCCTAACTTATTCCCGACTATTTGGCTGTTCGGCTATATGGGAATGGTTGATATGCCGCTGGATATCGGTTCCGTGATGACGGCAAGCGTCGCACTGGGCATTGCAGTTGACGATACAATCCATCTGCTGAGTCGATTCGGCAGTCGGAGGGCCAAGGGTATTCGAAATAAGAAAGCGGTTTGGGGATCGTTGCGACAATGCGGCATGGCAATGGTTCATACAACGCTTGTCTGTGGATTATCGTTGATGGCATATTCGTTCAGCGATTTCATGCCGACAAGACATTTTGCATTTCTGATGTTTGGCTTACTCGGAGTCGCGCTTGTCGGCGATCTTGTATTATTACCTGCGTTAATGGCCAGCCCATTAAGTCGATATCTATCGCGCCCCACCTTAGCCGATCCCGAATCAGAATTGTCTGCGGACGAAGTCGATGCGACGCATATTGATGCCAGGCGATTGCCTGACTTTGAAGGTCAGCGACAGACCGTGGCGATGAAATCAGAGAACGGAGCAGTAAAGAGTCAATCAAGATTCGGTTCTTGACGTGGGATAGGCTTCCAGCCTGTCATTTTCAATGCGACAGGCTGGAAGCCTATCCCACTAATTGATCGAGCGATCCTTACTCGCTAATCTCTGTGTCTACGCGTTGCAATGCGTCGGCGGCCCAGGGGCTGGTGGGGGCGAGTTGCGAGAATCGCTGCCAGTGATGAATCGCGGTCGCATGGTCGCCGATGGCTTCAAGCGATATGGCGAGGTTGTAATGCGCGTCGGGGTAATCTTCATGCAATGTAAGCACGCCTTGTAGGGCTGCGATTGCTAGGTCATGTCGCCCCGTTTCAGCGAGAACGCAGGCCAGATTGGTACGAGCTTCGACAAACGTATCGTCCAATTCAATGGCGGCGTAATAGCGTTCTCTGGCCGCCTCGACTTGGCCATCACGATAGAGCAGTTCCCCAAGCTGAAAACAAATGTCCGCTCGCATTCCATCACGCGCAAGGATTGCGTGGCACAGATCGATTGCAGATGTCAAGTCACCGGTTTCTTCAAGCGAATAGACTTTCTCAAGTAGTACGTCATGGATTGGAGGTTGTGACATGGCCCCGGTTGAGTGAGCGTTATGCCATGCATTCGAAAACGGCAGGATTGAATTTTCGAGTGACTCCAGCGAATGGGAGTCATCGCTGGCAGTGAAGTCGAATCGGAGTTGCCCACCGGGTTCGATCAGACCTTCACCTTGTCGCAACAGTACATGCTGCCCTTCGATGATCACGGACAATTGCGCGAGCGGGCGCTGCACATCGGGAAGCACCGCCGACAATTGACGCAAACGGTTTTCGATGGCTTGCGGGCTGGCACCCGCAGCGACGAGTTCGGCAAGTCGGCGAGCGGTGGCGACTTCTTGGAAATCGAAATAGGGCAATTTATGTAGCGTGCGGACCGGAACGATTAAACCGCGTCGATGCCATCTACGAATGATACGAACTGAGATGCGAAGCAAATCAGCAAGCATTGCGGGGGTATAAAGTGCTGTGACGTTTCGTTCTAAATCGACGAGGTCCAAACGCTGCCACAATTCGGTTTCATTAAGAATTTCCAATTGGCCTTCAGCCGCGAGTTGGTTCAATACAGGGTCAAGAATTTCGCGTTCCGAAAGCGGCGATTCCTCAGCCCCAATGACTACCCAGTCAATTCGTGGCGCGTTTAAGTCGACGACGCTGGCCCCAAATGATCGCAGCAGGTTTGTTGCTTCCCGACGATTCATGCCGCCGAGCTTACCTGCCAAAGCGATCCGTTTGCCGGAAATCGGTGAGGATGGCTGGGCTGACAATGAAATGTTCTCGGATCTGCGAGTGTGACGAGGCTTAGGTCAGTGTCGCCTTTCGCTCCGCGAAAGAGCGCTCTTTCGCGGAGCGAAAGGC
>JAYVSE010000406.1:0-15999 GCA_043775635.1 Planctomycetaceae bacterium
GACATCCGGTGGCTTTCTTTTGATTGGCATGGTCGCCAAATTGTGGCCGAAAGCGAAAATCGCTCCAATAGCAGTTTACTAACTTCGTGAACGGTTACAAGGCTGGGGGCCCCAAGCTTTGCGGACAAGCTAAGTGAAAACATTGCAAGCCAGGAATCATCAGATGCATCTTCTTCAAATGCTCTAAACCAAAAGGAGTTGCCTTCGTAATGACTAACATATTCGGCAACCGTTGTGCTTTTGCCACTCTCCGCATAGTCGGCGATCGCTGCAAAGCGACTGTTGTCAAACAGTCGCGCGATCGCGCTAAAAACACTTAGTCGGCTAAGGTACGGCTTGGGCAGCGGGGGAGGATCGCCTGCAACGAGCGTGCTTGCGAATTGTTTCCCATCTATCCCGATGTTCAGCGCAGAAGCCAACTCCGATGCAAGCCTTTGGCGGTAGATCTCCGACTGAGTACTTGATGGCGGCGCTGACAGTCCTGCCGCAGAGAATCTATCTGACTGAGAGCCAATCGCCTCAACTAGCCCCAACACCTCTGGCGAAATGTTTGTCTGGGTTGGGGCACCTACGGGTGGAGGAGAAGCTTTGACTCTATCTGGGAAAGCATTCGAAATGCAAACGCTGCCGCATGTTCGGCAGCGATTTCTTGCCAACCGTCGTTGTCCGAACTAGTTTTTTTATCAATCAAATCTGAGATGCCACGGATCACCATAGCAAAACATGAAGGGGTCATGCTGGCTGCTGTTAAAAAACCTATTCCCTCCATCTCCACAGCAACTGAGTCGCTATAGGATACCTTTAGAAACTTCGCCGTGGCCGAACGTGTTGACGCGACTACCTTTGAGCCCGCAGCAATAGGCGCGACCAATACTCTGGGTTGTATCGATCCTTTTGCGACATTTGGGGCGACACCTACGAGCCAATCGGTGTTCCGACTCTCCGCCTTTGCTCGACTGATCAACACCTCCCCCGAATTCTGCACGTTTGGCCGCGGCAAGAACTCCGCTTTATCTTTACCAGATTCGTACCCATAAACCTTCGTAGCGCATACAACGTCTCCGAGTGCGACATCTTTGACGCCGCCAGCAATTCCTACAAAGAAGATGACATGTGGTTTGTAATACTCGATCGCTCGTTGAGTTTCTGCCGCAGCTCTTTCATTCCCCGCTCCAATTTCAGCGATAAGTACCGACCAACCTGCAAAGTTGCCTGTCTCGTACACGCTACCACTGTGGTGCGTGTCTTCGACACGATTTTCCAGACGCTTACGTACAGCCGCGTACTCGCAGGGAATCGCGGTGATTATTACGGCCTTCTTCTCAGTCACTGCGCGTTCCGAAGTCTAGAAGTGAGCAAAGAGGGTTTTGAAGACGGCAATTATGCCACCACTGTGACAGTTGCACAAGGACGACCGACGCATTACAATGCGGGTGTTTACTTGTTAGTTTACACTATTGGCTGCTTGGAGCGAGGACTAGCAATTGGACAGCGGACAACTGAAATGGATAGAAAACTTCATTTGGAATATCGCCGACGATTTGCTACGCGGCGTCTATGTCCGTGGGAAATATCGCGACGTGATCCTTCCCATGATTGTGATTAGGCGCCTGGATGCAGTCCTTGAGGACACCAAAGATGCAGTTCTTAAGCAGAAAGCAAAGCTGGAAAAGGCTGGAATCGTCAATCAGGAAGCAGCATTGAAACGAGCTGCTGGCCAAGCCTTCTACAACAAGTCAGAGTTTCGCCTGAAGGATCTCAAGTCCCGAGCCAAGCAACAACAACTGAAGCTCGACTTCGAAAGCTATCTGGACGGATTCTCTGAAAACGTTCAAGAGATCCTTAGCAAGTTCAAGTTCCGCAACCAAATCGCAACGTTGGTTGAAGCCGACATCTTGGGTGGACTTATTGAAAAGTTTCTGGACAAGTCGATCAATTTAAGTCCCAAACCGGTCCTGGATGAAAATAGGAAAGAGAAGCTGGCGGCGCTCGATAATCACTCGATGGGCACCATCTTTGAAGAATTGATCCGCCGTTTCAATGAGGAAAACAACGAAGAAGCGGGAGAGCACTTTACGCCCCGTGACGTGGTCAAGTTAATGGCCAATCTTATCCTTTTGCCGATCGCTGATCAAATCAAGCCTGGCACCTACACGGTGTATGACGGTGCATGTGGGACGGGCGGGATGCTAACCGTTGCAGAAGAGGCGCTGCACAAGCTTGCGGGTGACAAGGAAGTTTCGATCCACTTGTTTGGCCAAGAAAG
Source organism: Planctomycetaceae bacterium (assembly GCA_043775635.1). Lineage (GTDB taxonomy): Bacteria > Planctomycetota > Planctomycetia > Pirellulales > Pirellulaceae > UBA6163. Next base: position 2,267 of record JAYVSE010000406.1, read on the forward strand.
CCAACCTGAAACGTATGCGATCAGCAAAGCCGACTTGTTGCTCAAAGGAGAAGGCGAAGAAGCTGAAAATTTCTCCAATGGATCAACGCTTTCGCAGGACGCATTTCCGTCACGCGAATTCGATTTCATGCTTTCCAATCCGCCATACGGCAAAAGCTGGAAAACAGACCTTGAACGCATGGGAGGAAAGTCCGACCTGCAAGATCAACGCTTTGTCGTCGAGCATGATGGCGATCCAGAGTTTTCGCTTATCACACGATCCAACGATGGCCAGCTTATGTTCTTGGTCAACAAGCTGAGCAAGATGAAACGTGATACGCCGCTGGGGAGTCGAATTGCCGAAGTTCACAATGGATCTTCGCTATTTACCGGGGACGCCGGACAGGGCGAGAGCAACATTCGCCGATGGATCATCGAGAACGATTGGCTAGAGTCCATCATCGCGCTGCCACTCAACATGTTCTACAACACCGGTATTGCAACTTACATCTGGGTGCTAAGCAATCGCAAACCGAAGAAGCGCAAAGGCAAGGTTCAACTGATCGACGCGACGTCGATCTTCACACCGCTTCGCAAGAACCTGGGGAAGAAAAATTGCGAGTTCAATGATGACCAGATCGAGTTGATCACGAAGCTGTTTTTAGATTTCAAACCAACCGATGTCTCCAAGATTTTTCCGAATGAAGAGTTTGGATACTGGAAAATTGTCGTCGAGCGTCCGCTACGACTGACCACGCGTATTACCAAAGAGCGATTGAATGCATTCAAGGCAACGGCATCCAAGGCCTGGGTAGAGCCGGTCGAACTGCTGGTCAAGATTGTCAGCATGGACAAACCGCATCGCGATTTCAATGAAGTTAACGATCAGTTTGAAGCATCCTTGACGGAAGCAGGAATAAGCTTAAGAGCTGCTGCTCTGAAAAATATTTATGGGGCATTTACGGAGAAGGATCCTGAAGCTGAGCCTGTGATCAAGAAGAAGACCAAGAAAGGTATCGTTTACGAGCCCGATCCAGAGCTTCGCGATACCGAACAGGTACCATTGATCGAAGTTGGTGGCGTTAAAGCCTTTTTCAATCGCGAAGTGCTCCCCCATGTTCCCGATGCTTGGATCGATGAATCCAAAACGCTCATCGGATATGAGGTCTCGTTTACTCGCCACTTCTACAAGCCCCAACCTCTCCGCTCGCTTGATGATATTCGCGTCGATTTGCAGCAGTTGCAGACAGAAGCGGAAGGTCTGCTCGATCGAATTGTGGCGATGGGGGCTTCGTAATGAAAGAAATGGTCTTCATTAGTAGCGTTCAAAAAGAACTCGAGGCAGAACGGCAGTCACTGCGCGATTTTATTCGCGGCGACGTGTTGTTGGGCCAGTACTTTGATGCGTTTCTGTTTGAGGACCTGCCAGCAGGCAACCAGGCTCCCGATCAAATGTACTTAAGTGAAGTTGATCGCTCAGGGGTCTATCTTGGGATCTTTGCAGATCAGTATGGGTGGGAAGACACTGAAGGAGTTTCACCTACAGAACGAGAGTTCAATCGTGCAACGCTAAAGAAAAAGAATCGGTTGGTATTCGTAAAGGGAGCTGATGATTCCAAGCGTTCAGACAAAATGCAGGCGCTGATTCGCAAAGCTGAGCGACAATTAACGCGTCGGCGATTCGTGGATATCGCCGACTTGCGTGGGAAAGTCTACGCAAGTCTGATTGCTCATCTGGAAGCTCGCGGTATTCTCCCACATCGACCGCTACATGCTGCTGCTTGTCACGGCGCAAAGTTAACAGATATCAACAAAACGTCGCTCCACAGTTTCTTGAAGCTTGCACAGCAAGAGCGTCAGCTTGCGATCAATCCCAATGCAACAGTGAAGGATGCGCTGACCGGTTTGAACTTGCTCGATGACGGTAAACCGACTCACGCGGCAATGTTGCTCTTTGGAACTGATCCACAGCGTTTCCTTTCGTCGGCAGAAGTTGCTTGTATGCACTTCCATGGTACGACTGTCGTTAAACCCATTCCGTCATATAAACGATTCAAGGGAACGTTGTTCGAACAAGTCGACTCGTCGATCGATTTCATCATGTCCAAACTAGTTCGCGCTGTCGGGACGCGCAGCCAAGGCTCGACGGCTCCGGTCGAGTACGAGATCCCACGTCCGGTTGTTGCGGAAGCAATTGTCAATGCAATCGCGCATCGAGATTATGCATCACCTGCTGCGACTCAAATTTACCTTTTCGCAGATCGGTTTGAGGTTTGGAACCCAGGCGAATTGCCAGCCGGCCTAACCCCCGACTCTTTACGGAGCCAACATCCTTCGTTGCCACGAAATCCATTGATCGCCGAATCGATGTTCTTGGCCCACTATATCGAAAAGGTTGGTACTGGGACTTTGGACGTCATCGCGGGATGCCAGTTCGCAGAATTGCCCGAGCCCGAGTTCTTCCAGGATGGGTCGCAGTTCGTTGTACGCATTTGGCGAGACTGGCTGACCGAGAGCTATCTTGATTCACTGGGCTTAAGCGATCGCCAGCGGAAAGCAGTGATATACGTCAAGCAAACCGGACGAATTTCCAATTCTGAATTCCAGGAAATTGGCGGCGTAACGCGAAAGACATCGGCGCGAGATTTAGACGCCTTGGTCGACATCGGAGTGTTTGAGCGACACGGCGAAAAACGCGGAACGCATTACGTTTTAGGGCGGATGAAATGAGACATTTATGAGACATATGGGACATCTTGTTGGGAAAAGTCGCTGAATTTTGTGGTTTGGAAATGGGACAGTTATGGGACAAATGGGACATTTAAAGTAGGCAAAGTCCAAGGAAATCGGATGGGATCAATTCCAGTTTTTCAAGAAAGCCAGATCGAATCGTTGTCCAAGGTATTGGGCGAGTGCGGGTCGGGTACGGACATAAGTCGCTTCCTCACTACATGTGGAATCGAAGACACATCCGGCGAGTCGACAAAATGGCGGAGGTTGAACGCCACTTTCCTCGAACTCCAGCGCCGACATCGTTGTGCGAATCATATCGTGGACTTTGTCAGCAAGTTTTTCAGCCCAATACGATTTGTCGGCCGTGGCGAAGAGTTTGAAGCTCAGCGAAGTGAGTTGAACACAGTACTCGCGTTTGCGGGACTGGAGTACGGTGCCGATGGCAAGTTTCGAACCAGTAAAGCTGTCGCGACAATTGATGAAGCGGAAGGAAGGTTAAAAACGCTGCGTGCCAAATTCCAAGGGCGGCGAATTCACGTTGAAGTGACCAAATACTGCAAAATCGAGCTATTGCAAGACAACTACTTTCATGCAGTGTTCGAAGCCAGTAAAGGTTTGGCACAGCGCATTCGCGAAATGTCAGGCGTTGACGGCGATGGTGCGATATTGATCGATCGCGTGTTCTCGGTCGAGCGGCCTGTGCTGGCCTTTAATACTTTGCAAACCGAAACTGAACGATCCGAGCACAAGGGAATGTCTGCGTTACTTAAAGGGTGTTTTGCTGCTGTGAGAAATCCCCTTGCCCATGAGCCGAAAATTCTCTGGGAGGGCGAGGAGGACGCAGCAGATTATCTATCGCTAATCTCGCTGCTGCATCGTCGATTGGATGCAAGCGTGAAAACAGGTTTTGGAGCTACGTCGTGAGTGACCTATTGAAGCCCTATCCGAAATATAAAGACTCTGGGATACCGTGGCTTGGCAAAATCCCTGACCACTGGGATGTTCGTCGCAACGGTCGCCTATTTGCGCAACGAAACGAAACGGGCTTTGGCGAGCTACCCATTCTTGAGGTTTCGTTGCGAACAGGCGTGCGAGTTCGTGATATGGATAACTTGAAACGCAAGCAGGTCATGTCGGACGCAGAAAAATACAAACGAGCTAAAAAGGGAGATATCGCCTACAACATGATGCGTATGTGGCAGGGAGCGCTCGGCACGGCACCGGTCGATGGATTGGTTAGTCCTGCTTATGTTGTCGCTAGGCCATTTGAAGAGACAAATCCTTACTACTACAGCTACCTTTTTCGAACCGAGGCGTACAAAGCCGAAGTAGACGGTTACTCGCGAGGGATCGTCAAGGATCGCAATCGATTGTACTGGCAGGATTTCAAACGGATGCCATCATGTTTTCCACCTCCGGATGAGCAAGCTGCCATCGTGCGGTTCCTAGATGCTAACGCGGTGTTGGTTCGCCAGTTCATTCGCAATCGTACACGACTGATTGAAGTGCTCATCGAACAGAAGCAAGCGATCATCAATAGAGCCGTAACTCGCGGCCTTGACTCCAACACGAAGATGAAACCGTCAGGAATGGATTGGCTTGGGGATGTGCCGGAGCACTGGGAAGTCGTGAAGTTCAAATATGTTGCGAGCATTAGGTATGGACTCGGCCAGCCCCCCAAGGAATCGAAAAACGGACTGCCGTTGCTTCGCGCTACAAATGTGAAAGGTGGCAAGATTGTAACTAAGAATCTTGTATTCGTTGATCCCGAAGATGTGCCAGCATCACGAGACGCGTTCTTGCGTGCGGGAGAAATACTCGTTGTGCGAAGTGGCGCTCTGACGGCTGACTCTGCAATGGTCCCAGAGGAATACGATGGTGCGGTTGCTGGATATGATATGGTTGTAAATGCAACGCGAGTACTTAGCGAATTTCTAGCTGCCGTACTTTTGTGCCCTTACATCCTCAAGGATCAATTGTATTTTCTCCGCTCCAGAGCGGCGCAGCCGCATCTAAATAAAGAAGAACTTGGGAACGCGATTGTTGTTCTACCGACAAGAAATGAGCAACCGGAGATAATCGAGAGAGTTGTACATGTTTCAGCAGAGTTTGACGATATGATTCGAATCATCGAAGCCGAAATGATGCAAATTCGCGAGTACCGAAACCGTCTTATTGGCGATGTCATAATGGGCAGATTCGATATTCGCGGAATGGATGTTCCAATAGTCGAAGTCGAGCCTGATTGCGACATACTAGATGACGGATCTGAAGACAGTCAACTAGACGAAGAGGTGATCCTTGCCGACGACTGATACCAGTGAAAATCGCCTCGAAATTCTCATCGTTAATTCGTTGATACAGGAATCCGGATACGTCTCTGGTTCGCCAAGCGATTACGACCGCGACTCGGCGGTTGAACTTTCGAGACACACTGCAAAATTGCTTACAATTCAACCTGAAGTGATGACGTGATGAAACCCAATTCGCAATCAATTGAACTCAACTGGAGTACTTAAATGTTAATACGCGAACTTACGCTCCGAGGGATCTTGTCGTTTGGACCTGACACGCCTCCTCTGGAAATGAAGCCACTCAATGTCTTGATCGGGCCCAACGGATCAGGGAAATCGAATTTGGTCGAAGCAATCGGGTTGCTGCGTTCATCAGCGACAAAGCTCACAGCACCGATGCGCGGCGTTGGGGGGAGTGGCGTTAGCGAATGGATTTGGAAGGGCGGCAATGGCCACCAGGCGACCATCGAAGCTGTACTGGAGAATCCGCCCGGACCGCGAAAGCGAACTCCAGTTCAGCCACTGCGCCATTCGATTGTGTTCACAGAGACCAGTGCGAGATTTGAATTGGTCGACGAATCTATTGAAAACCAGAAACCCGACTATGGACATCCAGAGCCTTTGTTCTTTTATCATTTCGCCAACGGGCGTCCGGTTTTGTCCGTGCCAGGGGATGATGGCAAGCGTCAACTGCAGCGTGAGGATGTATTAATTGATGAATCAATTCTTTCGCAGTTCAAAGACCCCGAAGTATTCCCGGAACTTTCGCACCTTGCTTCGGACTATTCGGATTTTCGATTGTATCGAGAATGGGCGTTTGGTCGCAATTCTGTTTTTCGCAGCCCGCAATCCGCTGACCTGCCCAGTAGCCGATTGGAAGAAAACTTTTCAAACCTTGGCCTCTTTCTGAACTATCTACGTGGTAAGCCGGCGGCAAAACGAAAGATTATTGAACACCTTCGTAATCTCTACGAGGGTTTGGACGACTTTGATGTTCAGGTTAAGGGAGGAACCGTAGAAGTGTTCTTGACAGAAGGTGATTTCACTATTCCAGCAAGCCGACTTTCCGATGGTACGCTTCGGTATCTGTGCCTATTAGCGATACTTTGTGATCCTGATCCACCGAAGTTGATTTGTATCGAAGAACCAGAACTTGGTTTGCATCCAGACATGATTCCAAAGATAGCCGATTTGCTAAAGGATGCTTCGTTGCGCACCCAGCTGGTTGTGACTACCCATTCAGACATGCTAGTAGATGCGTTGAGCGATCAACCAGAGAGCGTGGTCATCGTAGAAAAGCATGACGGGAAAACTGAGCTTCGTCGATTGGTAAACAACGATGAGCTAAAGTCTTGGATTGAGAAATATAACCTTGGTGAAGCTTGGTCGAGAGGATTGATCGGAGGCAACCGATGGTGAGTGCCGTAATTTTCGTTGAGGGCGGTGCGAAGGGAAAAGCTGCTCGAAACCGGGTTCGGGAAGGGTTCGGGAAACTTTTCAAGTCATGCAAGTTCGGACGCCGGCTACCAGCGGTAGTTCCGTCGGGTTCACGAAACGATGCATTTGACAACTTCAATAATGCACTAGAGAAGAATCCGTCGCAGTTGGCTTTTTTATTGGTTGACAGTGAAGATCCAATCGTCGATATCGATAGAACTTGGCAGCACTTGAAGGTTCGCGATGGATGGGATGCACCAAAAAACGCAACAGACGAACATGTTTTGCTGATGACCACATGTATGGAAACTTGGTTTGTCGCGGATCGCGAGACACTGCGAACCTACTACATTGGCTGTCTCAACGAGGGCAAACTGCCTGCTGATTCAAATCGAGAGCAACGACACCGTCACGATTTGTTAAAGGCGTTAAAAGAGGCAACCAAGGATTGCAGTAATTCTTACGGAAAAGGCGACAGATCATTTGACCTGACTGCTGAACTCGATCATGCCCGCTTGAAGAGTCGTTTACCAAGCTTTGCTCGAATTATCCGTATTTTGAAAGACAAGCTATGATCGCAACGGATACCAGTGAAAAGGGACTCGAGACACTTATCGTCAATTCGCTAACTATCGAGTCGGGTTACGTTATCGGCTCGGCAATCGATTACGACCGCGATTCGGCTGTCGATCTCGTCAAGCTGACTGCATTTCTACGGACTACGCAAACTGACATTGCAGAGACGCTTGACTTAGACAATGACAGTCCGACGCGAGCCAAGTTCTTGGCGCGTCTGCAAGGCGAGATTGCCAAGCGTGGAGTCATCGATGTTTTACGGAATGGCATCAAACACGGGCCTGTTTCTGTGGAGTTATTCTACGGTACTCCTTCGCCAGGCAACGAAGTTGCTTCTCAACTGCACGCGGCCAACATTTTTAGCGTGACGCGGCAACTGCGCTACAGCAAAGATGCAACCGCTCTATCGCTCGACATGGCGATCTTCATCAATGGATTGCCAATCATCACATTCGAACTAAAAAATCGATTGACGAAGCAGACTGTGTTGGACGCTGTCGAGCAGTATAAGAATGATCGTGACCCAAAAGAATTGCTCTTTCGCTTCGGTCGATGTGTCGTTCATTTTGCAGTCGATGACCAAGAGGTGCGCATGTGTACGCATTTGCAGGGCAAGCACTCCTGGTTCTTGCCGTTCAATAAGGGATTCAATGAGGGAGCCGGTAATCCGCCGAATCCAAATGGCCTCAAGACCGATTACTTATGGAAAGAGATCCTCAAGAAGTCCAGCCTCACGGATATTCTAGAGAACTATGCTCAGACGTTGGAAGAAAAGGATAAGTCAGGTCGGAAGACGTACAAGCAGCTTTTTCCACGTTATCACCAGTTGGCAGTGGTGCGGTCTTTGTTGACTGACGCAAAAAAAAAGAGAGCGGGCCAAACGTATCTGATTCAGCATTCGGCTGGCAGCGGAAAGAGTAATTCGATTGCTTGGCTCGCTCATCAGCTAGTTAGCCTCACGAGCGAAGGCGCGACGAAAACCATTTCATCCAAACCTCGTAAGCCGGCAGACGGTGCCGTAGTGACGGGCGAAGCTTCTCTGGCGGCGGAAAAACCTGAACAGTACTCGGCAACATCACAACCGACCGTATTTGACACCGTCATCGTGGTTACGGATCGACGAGTGCTGGACAAGCAGATCCGCGACACCATTCGACAATTCGCACAGGTTGGTTCGGTGGTTGGGCACGCAGAGAGAGGTGAAGACTTGCGGCGTTTCCTCGAAGCGGGCAAAAGGCTCATCATAACTACGGTCCAAAAGTTCCCTGTTATCTTGGACAAAATCGGCTCCGACCACCGCGACAATAGGTTTGCTCTGATCATCGATGAAGCGCATTCAGGTCAAGGAGGTAGCACCATGGCCAAAATGCAATCGGCACTTTCAGAAGATGCTCCCGATACGGAGGAAACTCCTGATGAACGCATCGCTCGAATTATGGAGTCTCGAAAGTTGCTTCCAAACGCAAGTTACTTTGCGTTTACCGCTACACCCAAGGGTAAAACATTGCAGCTTTTTGGAATCAAGACACCCAAGGGAGGCTATCGCCCGTTTCATGTTTACACGATGAAGCAAGCGATCGACGAAGGCTTCATTCGTGACGTGCTTCAAGGCTACACCCCGGTCTTGAGCTACTACCATGTGATCAAGAAGATCGAAGACGATCCAGAGTACGACGCTGAACGAGCCATGAAGAAGATTCGCAAGTATGTTGAAGGGCACCAGCATGCAATCCGCAAAAAAGCGGAAATCATGATCGACCATTTCCATGCCCACGTTGCTGGACCACGCAAGGTTGGCGGCCAAGCACGAGCCATGATTATTGCTCGAGGTATCAATGCGGCGATGCAGTATAAGACGGCGTTCGATGCTTACCTAGCGGATCGCAAGAGTCCATTTAAGACGATCGTTGCGTTCTCGGGAAAGCACAACTACTTGGGTACCGAAAACGTGGACGAAGCCAAAATGAATAGCTTTGCTAGCGCGTTGATTCCTGAAAAGCTCGCAGAGGAACCCTATCGATTCCTAATCGTGGCAGAAAAGTTTCAGACGGGTTTCGACGAACCGTTGCTACATACGATGTATGTGGATCAGCCGCTTTCAAATATAAAGGCTGTCCAGACCTTGTCTCGACTGAATCGAGCGCATCCGCAAAAGCATGACACTTTCGTGCTCGATTTCGTGAACGACATCGACACGATAGAGTCCGCATTTCAAGACTATTATAAGACCACGATACTAAGCAAAGAAACCGATCCTGATAAACTCCACGATTTGAAAACCGACTTGGATGCAGCTCAAATTTACGACTGGCCATCAGTGGAGAAACTCGTTCAGCTTTTCTTAGATGGTGCCGCTCGAGACAAGTTGGACCCCATCTTGGACGCATGCGTTGCAACCTACAACGCTGAGCTGGACGAAGATGGGCAGGTCGCTTTCAAGGGAAAAGCGAAGTTATTTGCGCGAACCTACGGATTCTTGGCCGCCGTCTTGCCTTATTCTCTGCCCGAGTGGGAGTTGCTTGCAACGTTCCTGAATTTTCTGATTCCAAAACTACCTTCCCCCAAAGAAGAGGACTTATCCAAGGGCGTACTCGAATCTATCGACATGGATAGCTATCGCAACGAGGTTCAGGCCCAACGCAATATTTCGCTGGCTGATAAGGATGGCGAGTTGGAACCGATACCAATGGGTGGAGGTGGCGGTCGACGTGAACCCGAGGTCGATCGGCTGAGCAATATTATTAAGGCATTCAATGACCAATGGGGTAACGTACCGTGGAAAGACGCAGATCGAATTCGCCGAGTTGTTACCGAGGAGATTCCAGCCAAAGTGTCTGCGGATAAAGCCTACCAAAATGCCCGAAGGAACTCAGACAAGCCAGCAGCCAAGCTTGAGCATGACCGAGCGCTCACACGGGTTATGACGGACCTACTTACTGACCACACCGATTTGTTCGGTCGATTCAGCGATGACGAGAGTTTTGCGAAGTGGTTGAAGGAAATGGTTTTCAACATGACCTACAGCGAAGATGAGGTGGCTTAAATGCAGTTCCTCAGCAAAGAACTTGTCACGCTCGAATACCGTACTGCGTTGCAAAAGGATTTAGCCCAAGCAACGGTTTGCAGATTTCTGGTTGCTTACGTATCAGGCGAAGGCATCAAGTCAATCAATCGAGCACCACTCATTCGCGCATTGGGAGACTCACGGTCGTTTGGCGTTGCATCGCTGAGCTGTGCTTGCAAATACGAGCCGCTCTTGAGCCTTCAGGATGAGTTCGATGATGTCCGTCTGAAGTACTTCATGGACCCGGTCGTCGAAGAGAAAGACGAACCGAGGAATGTGGCACTGTTTCACTCCAAATTGGTCTATCTTTACAATCAGCGAACTCAGAAATCGATTGTCTATCTCGGTTCGCACAACTGGACCCGCCGCGCTCTCGGCCCACAGGGTCCACGCAATGCAGAGGCATCACTTCGGTTGGAGTTCGAATTTGAAGAGGATCATATGTCTGGAACAGGAGATTCAATTCCAAGCGAAGTGAACCAGCATCTACTTAGCGCTTGGAGTTCACCGCTCTGCCTTCCTGCGATCCGCAGCAATGAACGGACGTTTGAAGAGTGGAGTGAGAAAGTATGCCGAAGGGCTGACTCCGTGTCCTTGGAATTGAACGTTGTCGTACTTGCAGTACGCATGGGGACTGGTCAACCAGACTGGCTTTCACTTACGGGTGAGTCGATCTACTTGCAGATTTTGAGTGAAGCGGAAGGTGATCTAATCCGCACGAAATCAAACAACGCGTTGATGCTGTTGGTTTGGGAAACAACAGCTGAACTAACGAACGGTGCACAACCAATTATCCTTCGAGGCCAAATCACAGATTCTAACGCTGGACCGCAATCGTCGGTTTCAGGTAACAATACGTCAACGTCGCCAATGGCCGGATTCAAAGCTGTGGTTTTTGATTCAGCTGAGTTATCGAGCGGTCAACAAAATCGAAGAAGCCGCACCCCGCCACTCACGCTATGGTCAGGTCGCGACATAAGCGCCTACGATTTTGAGTTTCCTACGGCGAACCGAGACTGCGCAGCTGTTGATGGCACCGTAGACCCAAAGTACCGATTCCTGCTCAAAGTGGAATCAGTTTGCCTTCCGTCTAATTCTCTTAACGAAGAAAGTACGTTTGACATTCGAGCGGAATACGTTTGGGATCCCGACTCTTTCACCGTTGCCAAGCGGAAGAGGGATCTGCGACTCGAGGAGTCGCCGGGTTACAGAGTTGACGCAGAACGTGAACGTAACATCTCTGAATATCTTCGCGAAGTTCTCTTGGTCGACGTCGAAAAGGCCAAGGCCCTTCCCTATTCTGGCGAAGATGATGCCAAAACAGGGAAACGCATCGCCAAGCATCCGTTACATGAGACTTTTCTCAGAAATCAACTTGTTGACCGGAGATACCGCGATTCCTATTATCGGAGCGCAAAGCAGGGGAGGCTCACGGCTGACCTCGACTTGTTTAGTGCTGAAAGCGCCGACGAACCGATTGAGAGGCTGCAGCGAGTCTATACAGCTCCTGTGAAGGACTTGCTTGAAGATTGGCGCAATCGAGCGGCTACACTGAAGAGCCGTCGCGAATCGGAGGACGCTCGTGGCGACTAACGAACCGTTGGCATTTGGCCAAGCACTTCGAGAGAAACGGACAGCGGCGAAAATAAGTCTTAGACGATTTGCTGAGTTGCTCGGCGTCAGCGCTACGTATCTTTCTCAGGTTGAGCAATGCAATGCCCCACCGCCGACAGCGGAGCGAATTCAACATATGGCTGAACTACTGAATACTTCCGCTGATCCACTTCTCGCCCTGGCAGGCAAAGTTCCTGAAGAGTTAGCGCGACTTATCCACCGCCATCCAGTCGAGTTACCAAGGCTGATTCGCTTGGTTGCAGAATGGGATTCGTCTCAGATCGCAGCGTTAGCTGATCGCGTTCTCAGCCAAAAATGAGTGGATTGAATCATCAAAATATTGAAATAACGGATCGAACATTGTGACCTGCCAAAAACAAAACAAGTACTTGGCCTGAACTGCCAGGTTTGGATACGATTTAGGTTCGGCAGCTATGTTTGATGAGCTTTTTTATTGGTTACAGTTACGCATTTTTAAACAGTTAAGGATTCTTTAATGTGGCCGTTCAACTCCAAAACCGTTCCGATTTCAGAGCTTACGACTACCCTTCCTCGGGAGCAGCTAATAAAAAACAGTCGAACACTGATAATCGATGATGAAGAGCCTCAGCTTAAACAAGATTTAGAACAACGAGGATTTGCTGTTACTTCGGCAAAGGACATTGACCAGAATTTGCAGCAGCAAATTGAAGCGGGTATTTATGACCTTATCCTCTTGGATTATGCAGGAGTTGGCGCTGCTATGGGGCCGGAAGAAGGTCTTGCCATTTTGCGTCACGTTCGACGAGTTTGCCCCGCCGTCATCGTCCTGGCGTACACATCGAAATCGCTTGATTCAAGTAAGGCGGATTTCTATCGTCTCACGCACGGTGTTTTGTCAAAGGATGCGGGAATTGGTGAGTCTCTTGAGAAGGTCGAAGACGCGCTACGCAAGGCAAATAGTCCTGAAAATCTCTGGAAGGCATTGCTGGCCAAGCTTGATGTAAAGCCTGGAAGCGACCAAGAGAAAGAACTAGAACGAAAGGTTCAGGCTTCCAATGGAAACCCAAAAAAGAAGGAACAATTGATGGCTTGGTTGTCAACTGTTCTCAAAGATGAGAACACTCGCAAAGCCGCGGGTACTTTGCTTGGAAAGCTTTTTGAACTGGTTGTTTCGTAGTCTATCGGAGAAGTCTTTTGCAACATGTCAACCCAGCCATCACAATTGCCAATCGTTGATCTGAAATCGATAACCCCACCTTCCCCTGGACTTCTTGATCCAGATGTGACCTATTGCAGTAAACAATTTGCAGCGGATTCGAGATGCAGGCAACACTACGAATCCTTGCTACTTCAACCTGAGAAGATGTTTTCACAATGTCCTTACGGTTTTACCTCAATGCGATTTGAGATGAATGGTGCCCCATTTGCGTTTACATCGTTCATCCCATTTCCAAGAGCTGGGGGAAAAAAAGAGCGACAACTCGCGAAGAAGTTTCCGGCTAAAAAAATTCTGCGTCAATCGGTTGTTGAGCTTTCGGAAAAGTTAGGAGACGCTTCCGATCGCCTTAGGGACATCGAGCAGGCCGTCGCGTCTCAACAATCCATGGCTCTGCATGAGATTCGCAAACTGAATCGAACAGTCAAGCAAACTGCAGAAAGGCTGTATTCTCAACAGAGCAATTTAGATGCTGGCATTCGTGGCCAACTCGAATCGATTTGGAAAGCAGCAGAGCTGATGTCGAGTCAGTTCGACGTCCTCGAGCTTATCGCGAATGAAGACCTCACGAAATTGCCATGTAACGTAGTTTCTGAGCCGTATCGGGTATTTGACAAGTTAGCGAAGATCTATGGTTTTGGACTGTCAAACCTAAACGTTCGGTTGAAATGTCCCCCGAACTTCTACCCTCGCTTCGTTGTTTGCGACAAGACCTTCCCCATTCTAGCATCAGTACTCCTCGGGGGTGCATGACATGGTTTGCTAGGAAACTTTGGAATTGGTCTTGCGGCGGCGATGTCGGAATCCGTCGCATCGCTGCTGGCGGCGAGTCCAGAAT
>JAYVSE010000407.1:0-24591 GCA_043775635.1 Planctomycetaceae bacterium
CTATTAGTGTGGTAACCAACAGGATGACAAATTTGGAATCTCGCTGCGACGTCGGTTTTTTTCACGGAAAACCAGGGCTTAAAATCCGTTAGAGTCAGGAAATTTTTAAAATGATCTGCGAAAAGTTAGTCGCTTGACTTCGAGTGATAATAAAAAGTACTTTCCCCACAAATGAGACCATCTAGAACCCTTGTCGTGATTTCGATTGCTTGGGCAACCTGTGTTTGCGCCAGTCTTACCGGGTGTACCAGCTTGCACTCCCAGTGGAGCGACGATGAACATGCGATAGAGCCTGTTGGTCTTGCGGCACCCAAACTTGATGCTGGGGCCACGATTCTTGATGTCGCGTTCGTTTCGTATTTAACAGAGCAACCGAAAAACGAATTGATAGCAACTGACCAAACCAAAGTCGCTCGGAGCGATGTTGAGGAAGTCTGGCGTTGGATCGACGAAACGGCGATTGCACCTGAAATTCGCAGCGCCTTGAATCTTAATGGCCTGCGCGCGGGGCGGGTCCATACTCAAAGCGAATTCACACGGGCACTGAATGCGATTCGACGATCCAGTCAAGACGGAGCGGAGCGTTTGCTTGACGCGGCGGCAGTAGGGTCCGACGTATCACACGCATCGCGTCGAATTCCCTGTCGCATGGGACGGCGATACGAATTGCCCGTCCGGCAACCTGCTGCCGGCGAAGTATCCACCCTGGTATCGTTGCGCGGGGACACGATTGGACGGACGCTCGAGAAACCACAGCCTCTCTTCGCAATCACCATCCAACCGACGGATTCGTCTGGCGTTCGTTTGCGAATGCAACCAGAAATTCAATTCGGGGCGATGCGGCAAACCTGGGTGGGTAGTGATTCAGCGTTAAGAATCGACAATCGTCGCGAAAGCTGGGTGTTGGAAGACTTGGCGTTCGAATTAGAAATGGCATCAGGCGGTACACTCGTGATTGGAGCAACCCTTCCGAGCTGCGGGGTTGGCGAGCAGATGTTTACCGGCAAAACGGCAGACGGCGAAGTCGACCGAGTGCTGGCCGTGATCCGCATCGCGCATTTGCCTGACATCATGTCCAATACGATTCCATGACGATTTCGACCGTTCGCTTGACCGACGTTAATAACGCCCCCGAAAACGGGAATGGTGAGTATGTCTTGTACTGGATGGTCGCAAACCGGCGTTTAACGTGGAATTTCGCCCTCGATCACGCGATCGAACGCGCCAAACAATTCCAGAAACCACTGCTCATTTTCGAACCGCTTCGCGCGCGATATCGCTGGGCCAGCGACCGGATTCATCGCTTTGTCATCGAAGGCATGCGTGACCACTCGATCGCCTTGGCTGGCAAAGACATCGGCTATTTTCCCTATGTCGAACCGGCCCCTGGTAAGGGCACACCACTGCTCCTCCAGCTCGCCAAACGAGCTTGTGTTGTCGTTACCGATGATTATCCCTGCTTTTTCTTGCCGGATATGGTCGCGACCATGAAGGAGCGACTTCCTGTCCGATTGCAGCAGGTCGACAGCAACGGAGTGATTCCATTACGACTGGCGGACCGGACGTTTACGGTCGCGCATAGCTATCGGCGTTGGATGCAGAAAAACATACTTGATTCGTTGCTTGACCAACCCAAATCCGATGGGATTGCGAGGCTGAAACTGCCAAGATTCACCGGCGTCGACGCGAAAATCCTCAAACGTTGGCCGGCAGCAGATTTTTCGGCACTCCTGGACGGCGGAGGTTTGGCGAGGATTCCCATCGATCATCAGGTGTCACCGGTGGGTTCAACGGTCGGCGGTCCTGTCGAAGCGAAAAAACGTCTGGCGCGATTCTTGAGCAAACGACTACCGCTCTACGATGAGGATCGCAATCATCCGGACAGACAGGCGACCAGCGGCCTGAGCCCCTACTTACATTTTGGACATATTGCCGCGCATGAAATCGTCGTTCGAATCCTTGATCATGAATCTTGGACGCCAGATAAAGCTGCCGCCGTGAACGGAAAAAACCACGGGTTTTGGAACGTCTCCAAGAGTGCAGAAGCGTTCCTTGACCAGATGCTGACATGGCGCGATATCGGCTTCAACATGTCCCACCGCAACCCTCGCTCCTACGACAAGTACGAATCGTTACCAGATTGGGCGATAAAGACCCTGACAACTCATGCTAAAGACGAACGCCCCGTCATCTAC
Source organism: Planctomycetaceae bacterium (assembly GCA_043775635.1). Lineage (GTDB taxonomy): Bacteria > Planctomycetota > Planctomycetia > Pirellulales > Pirellulaceae > UBA6163. The sequence continues at coordinate 2,196 of JAYVSE010000407.1, forward strand.
TCGCTCGAAGAATTTGAACAGAGCAAAACTCACGACGAACTCTGGAATGCGGCGCAACGAGAATTGACCACCACGGGGACGATGCAAAATTATTTGCGAATGCTTTGGGGAAAGAAAGTCTTGCACTGGACCGAGTCTCCCCAGCAAGCGCTTAAGGTTCTGATTGAATTGAATAACAAGTACGCGATTGATGGTCGCGATCCCAATTCATACAGCGGCATTTTCTGGATACTGGGGCGGTACGATCGCGCATGGGGCCCCACGCGCCCGGTGTTTGGCAACGTGCGTTACATGACCAGCGATAGCGCGCGACGAAAATTGAATCTGAAGAAATACTTAGCAGAATTCAGCGAGCAGTCAACCTCTCTTTTCTAGGTGGTACGCCCTACGCATTTTGCCCCCTTTGATGCAGCCGTGATCAAGGTTCCAATGTTGCGTCGTGGTGCCGGTTTGATCTGATTGATCGATGGCCCCGTTTGGAAAGCATCTGAGGCAGCGTGGCCTCAGGTGTCAATCGTTAGTCCCACCAGGAGGCCCTTCCCATGCTCGCCAAATTATCTCCGTCCCTACTTCTACTCGCCGCGATTAGCGTCAGCTTGAACATCGCGTCATCGTCAATTGCCCAACAAGTCGGTGTCGTTTGTCCAAAATGTGGCAAGATTCACGGATCTGCAACGTCATCCGTGGTTCAAGCATCCGCGACGATTCCGCAAGCGTCGTACAGCGTCAATTCGTACTCGTCAACGCCACTGCCATCGGCATCGATTGCAATGCCCCAGACGAGCAGCCACGGGGCCAGCAGCCAGGGGGTTTCCAATGTACTTTCGACACTCAACGCCCAGCGTGCCCGTCAGGGTATCGGGCAACTTGGGTATGATTCGGAGTTGCAAGCCGTTGCCGAGCGCCGCGCTGCTGAAATGGCTCGCTCTGGGCTGAAGTCTCACCCACTAGGCTCGTATTCACCGGGACGATATGAGGGTGTGGGCTGGTCATCATCGTATTCGCCATCAGGCGTTTCCGCCTGTTTTACGAGCGACAGTCGCATGCGAGTTGCCGGGGCCGCGATGGCCACTGGCCGCGACGGAGTTTACTTCGCCGTTGTCTATCGCTAGCAGCCCGTTGATTTTGTTGTGTTTTGAATTTCAGCGTGCAAATCATAACCCGAATGCGTAAGCGAGGGATCGCAGTGATCCCTCGCTTACGCAGCGGGTTACTAAATCAACAAGCGGCTAGGCAACATTTCGCTGACGCGAAGACTTTTTGGCAATTTTGCTAGTCGATCGCGCCGCACTTGCGGCGCTGAGCGGATTACGAATTGCGTTGAACGCGTTTTGCATCGCCACAACATCGCGAAACCGTTTATTCGGATGCGGGTCAATCGCCTTGCGAATCAGTCCAACGAAGTCGAGTGACAAACCACGTCGCAATTTATTGAACCCCGGAAGCGGGGACTCAAATGGATAAGCTGGCAATTCGCCGGCAAACAAGCGGTACAGCACAAGCCCCAAAGCGAACACGTCGCTGCGAAACGTGGGATGTCCCATCGCTTGCTCCGGAGCCATGTAACCGAGAGTGCCGCTTGCCGACTCGTTTCCTCGTCCCTTTTCGATCCGCGCGAGCCCGAAGTCAGTGAGCCGGACTTGGTGGCCAGCGAACAAAATAAAGTTGTCCGGTTTGATATCGCGATGCAGCACTTTATTGCTGTGGGCAAACGCAATCGCATCAATCATCTGCGATGCGTATTGGACTGCAACTTGGCGGGACATGCGGCGGTGCATTCGATCGTCGAGCGATTCTTCCCCGAGTGGGAACACCATCACGAACCGGCCATCGATGAATCGTGCATCCTTCAACTGAAGTATGTGATCATGCTGAAGGCGTGCCATGATTCGCACTTCACGTTGCAAGTCCTCCAGCGAGGAGCTATTGCTGACGTATTTTTCTTCAGGGATTTTTAACGCCACATGGCGATTCTCGATTTGATCGAGAGCCGAATAAACGGTCGCGAACCCGCCGGTGCCAAGTCGCTTCAGCAATCGATATTTATCGAGTCGGCTGCCGATGCGCAAGGTCCGTGCCACGTCGTTATCGCCAGTAAATAATCTTAGAGAGACAGTCATCCGGTTGAGTATTCCCGCACGAGTCGAACGTCCATTTACGACCGCAGCAGACAGAAAAAGTTTGTATCTCTTACTGTCCCTATCCAAAACATAACAAGTCGTGTTTTCGTCATGACCGACATCAAACTAACAGCGTTTTTCGCGATTCCTAGAAACCCACGAGGTGCTAGCGAAGTTTTGTTCGGCATAACCGCCAAAGTTAAACATTCTGAGCACCGAAAAGCTGTTCCCGAGCCGACCGCGACATAAGCCAACAAGTTCAGTGATGAATCATCCCTACAAGGTACTCACCCGTCTAGCATATCTGTAGACTTCTTTAACTATTTTCCGCAACACAATTTTCCAAAGAAGCTCCAAGATGCGTCCTGCCGATGAACTCCGCCCGGTTGAAATCACTCGCCACTATTTGCCCAGCTCCGCTGGCAGTGTGCTTTATCGCAGCGGTGAAACCGTGGTGCTGTGTACCGCCTCGATTCAAGCAGGCGTACCACCATGGATGACCGGCGGTGGCCGTGGCTGGGTGACGGCAGAATACAACATGCTGCCGCACAGCACCCGACCGCGTAAAACTCGCGATCGGTCGGGGAAAATCGATGGGCGAACGACTGAAATTCAGCGACTTATCGGTCGGTCACTGCGCGCGATCGTGGACCTGGAAGCGCTCGGCGAACGCAGCGTCACCGTCGATTGCGATGTCCTACAAGCCGACGGCGGCACCCGTACTGCAGCGATCACTGGCGGCTTCATCGCGCTCGCCGACGCGGTCTCCGCTGTGTTCCCTGACGCAACCATCGGCAACGGTCCGTTGCGAGATTCGGTTGCGGCGATCAGTGTCGGAGTCGTGGGTGACTCGGTCTGGTTGGACCTGGATTACAAGCTGGACGCGGCCGCGCAAGTCGATATGAATGTTGTCATGACTGGTAAAGGTCGTTTCGTCGAGATTCAAGGAACAGGCGAAGAAGCAACGTTCGACGACGATCAACTGGCCGATTTACTGCGAGTCGCAAGGATTGGCATCCGAAAACTGACAAATTCCCAGCTCGTTGCTCTCGGGCTCTGTTAACGGCAAAGCTAGGTATTCCCGAACAAATTCTGGTCCGGCACGACTTGCCCCTGCAAAATCCTGCCGTCGACAGCGATTTATCTTCGCGAAATCCACAAAACGGTTGCTTCTACGCTATTCAATCCTTTACAATGTAATCAATCCCACCCCTTACCCTACCTTTAACTACCGCCTGACGTGTGCCGCATTGAACCGCTGCGGTTATGGCCAATCGGTTTGAAATATTTCTCCAAACCCCGCACCGAACCTTTCCAACGAAGGTAATACGATGTTTTCAATCCTCGGGCATTCAAACCGCTTCTGTGACGGTATTTCGCGGCGAAGCTTTCTGAAAATTGGTGGACTGTCATGCGGTGCGGGAGGACTTTCACTCGCGGATTTGTTGCGAGCCGAAGCTGCCTCCGATCAGCCGCAGCGACACAAGTCGGTGATCAATATCTTTCTAGCTGGCGGACCGCCTCATCAGGACCTGTGGGATATCAAGACAAATGCCCCGAGCGAAATTCGTGGTGAGTTTCGGCCCATTGATACCAATGTTCCCGGGATCCAGATCTGCGAGGTCTTTCCACAGCTCGCACAATTGATGGATAAATGCGCGATCATTCGATCTGTCGTCGGCTGCCACGGCGGACATGATGCCGTGCAGTGCATGTCCGGCTATCGCCCGGGAGATCTACAAAGCGTTGGCGGTCGCCCATCGATCGGCTCGGTTACCGCAAAATTATTCGGTCCCGTCGATGCGTCGGTACCCCCATTCGTTGGGCTCGCCAACCGGACGTCCCATTTTCCTTGGTGCGATTCGGGCGTGCCTGGGTTTCTAGGATCCGCCTACGAGCCGTTTAAGCCCGATGGCCCCGGTATGAAAAACATGGCCCTCAATGGGATCACCATCGAGCGACTTTCGGATCGCCGCCGCCTGCTCAGCGAAATCGATTCCATGCGCCGCGATATCGATATCAGTGGCGTGATGAATGGCATGGATGCTTTTGGCCAACGAGCGCTTGATGTTTTGACAAGCAGCAAGTTGGTTGACGCCTTGGATCTTACCAAAGAAGACCCCAAAGTCGTCGCTCGATATGGTGACGGCAAACCTTACCAATATCAATTCGACGGTGCACCAACATGCAACGATCACTTGTTGATCGCCCGTCGCTTGATTGAAGCCGGTGCACGCGTGGTTAGCCTCAGTTATGGGCGATGGGATAGCCACGGCCAAAACTTTGACCTCGTTCGCGATCACGGCGGTAAGCTTGACCAATGCCTCAGCGCACTGATCAAAGACCTTGACGAACGCGGGATGCTCGATGATGTTTCGATCGTAGTATGGGGTGAGTTTGGTCGCACCCCAAAGATCAATCCACAAGCCGGTCGCGACCACTGGACGCAAGTTAGCTGTGCATTACTGGCCGGGGGCGGCATAAAAACTGGCCAAGTGATCGGTGCAACTAACCGGCTCGGTGAAGAAGCCGCCGAGCGGCCTGTCCACATGCAAGAAATTGTTGCAACGCTCTATCACAACCTTGGTATCGACACCTCAAAAGCTACGCTTCCCGACCCCACGGGGCGTCCACAGTTTCTCGTCGATCATCTCCCCATCGGTGAGTTGGTCGTATGATGCGGCAATATTTATCACATCGTTTCAGCGACAATGTACGTGGCATCGGTTTTCAGCCTTTGCTCATTGCGATGGTCACGCTGTTCGCATTCGAAATAGTTGCGATCGGAACCGAGTCGGTTGCTCCGACATCCGTTGATTCAGCAGCGTCAGCGTCGCCCTCGGCTGTGGCTGCGGCTGAAAACACAGTCGTTTCATTGCGATTCGAACCCACCCTCGGTGAAACGATCCGCTTGGTCGGACGCGATGCCACTGCTCAATTGATCGTAACGGGCTCGCTGGTCAACGGTGAGCAACGCGATTGGACTCGCCAGGTTCACTACACGTCCGAACCAGCGTCCAAAGTCCGAATCGATAGCGACGCCGTCGTTACACCACTGACGGACGGCACCGTAACCATCACCGCTCATGACAGTGTTTCTGGGCAAACCGCCACAGCGTTGGTCGAAATCGCTGGTGCTGAGACTGACATACCCATCAGCTTCCCTGGACAGATCGTTCCGCTGTTCACAAAACATGGTTGCAATGGCGGAGGTTGCCACGGTAAGCTAATGGGCCAAAATGGGTTCAAACTATCGTTGCTTGGATTTGAACCACGTGAAGACTTTGAGCATCTGGTCAACGAAGGACGCGGACGCCGTGTCTTTCCTGCTTGGCCTGAAAACAGCTTGTTGCTGCTGAAAGCTACGAACGCGTCACCACATGGTGGTGGTCAACGACTATCGCAAAGTACGGGCGAATACCACTTGATGCACCGGTGGATTGCCCAAGGGATGCCTTATGGAACAGGCGAAGAGCCAACGGTGGTCTCCATCGCGCTGATTCCATCGCATCGACAACTTGCACCGAGGGGAACTCAGCAACTGGCCGTTGTCGCGACTTACTCCGATGGATCGAACAAAGATGTGACCCGGAGTGCGGTGTATGAGTCCAACGATCCGTTGATGGCTGAAGTTACACCGGCTGGTTTTACATCCATTCAAGAAACGGTTGGCGACGTTGCCATCATGGCCCGCTTTCAAGGTCAGTCTGCTGTTTTCCGGGCGGATATCCCGCGATCAGTTGATCCATCCTTGACGCTCACGCATGCGTTTCCGGAACCTCGCAACGTGATCGATACACATGTTTTCAACAAACTGCGCTCGCTGCGGATTCCGCCTTCGCCTCGTTGTGATGATCCAACATTCCTTCGACGCGTAACGATCGATATCGCTGGGCGTCTACCAACGGTCGCCGAAGCAACGCAGTTTGCCGCTGACACGGCGGGAGATCGCCGCGACTCGGCTGTGGAACGATTGCTGGCCAGCCCAGACTACGCCGACTATTTCGCCGGTAAATGGAACACGGTCTTGCGCAATCAACGCGCCGCAGGTGGATTGCAATTCAGCAATTTGGCATTGTACGAATGGATTCGCGAGGGCCTGTACGAAAACAAACCTTATGATCAATTCGTGCGCGACTTGCTCACCGCGTCAGGAACGGTTCCTAACAATCCTGCGGTTGCTTGGTATCGCCAAGTGCCCGACACCAACCAGCGTCTTGAGGACACGTCGCAACTGTTCCTTGGACAAAGGATTCAGTGCGCTCGATGCCATCATCACCCTTACGAGAAGTGGAGCCAGCAAGACTATTCTTGTATGGCCGCATTCTTTTCACTCGTCGCAAACAAGAAAACGACCAGAGGAAGCGAATCCGCATTTTTTCCGAGTGTGGGTACCGCCGCTGCCGCCCATCCAAAGACGGGACAATCGCTCACCCCGGCGGCGCTTGATGGCATCCCGGCAACCATCGCCATCCATGATGACCCACGCCAAACGCTCGTCGATTGGATGGTCAAACCCGACAACCCGTTTTTCGCTCGCGCCCTCGCCAATCGATATTGGAAACATTTCATGGGCCGCGCAATCGTCGAACCAGAGGATGACCTGCGAATCACGAATCCGCCCTCAAACCCGGAACTACTCGATGCGATTGCGGTTCAGTTTGTGGAATCACGATTCGATTTAAAGTCACTGATTCGCTCCATTTGTCAAAGCGAATCGTACTCTCGCTCCAGCGACGCGTCGATCGAGAATTTAGATGACCACCGCAACTATTCCCGCTTTTATCCCAAACGAATGACAGCGGAAGTATTGCTAGACTCGATCGACATTGTCACCGAATCAACCACTCGCTTCCCAGGCTTGCCGCTTGGCACTCGCGCCGTTGCGCTGCCCGATACTGGTTTTGATTCCTATTTTTTAACGGTCTTCGGTCGGCCACAATCATCAACGGCATGTGAATGCGAGCGGTCACAAGGTGCGAACCTGACGCAAAGCCTACATTTGCTCAATTCCGAAGAGATGCAAAAGAAACTCTCTGGTGACAACGGCCGCGCGGCGCGATTGGCCGCGGATCTATCCCATCCCGACGAATCGAAGGTCGTCGACCTTTACATGGCAGCGCTCTGTCGGCACCCTCGCGACGCAGAACTAAAGACGACTCTTGGCTATCTCGCCTCAAAACCCAACCGGCGAGAAGCGTTTGAAGATGTCATTTGGTCGCTGTTGAATTCAAAAGAATTCCTGTTTAACCACTAGACTTTAATGAATCTTCCCTGTCATCACCGTTGTCGTCGGGGTTTCGTTGTCGCGCACGCAATGAAGCTGACAACGATATTGCTACTGGTTTGTTCACGCCCCGCTAACGGGCAACTGCCGAGCATCGAGATGCACGCTTTATCACAATCTGGCGGACAAATCGGCACAGAAATAGACGTTCGCGTTGTCTCCGGCAAATTCCTCGACGAGATCGAAAGGTTGCAGTTCACCCATCCGGGAATCACTGCCAACGTCGTTACCGACGATCCGTTGCCATTTTCTCAAGATCGTATACCGCGTTACGGAGCGTTTCGAGTTGCGATTGCGAAGGACGTGAAACCGGGACGTTACGAAGTCCGCGCCCTTGGTCGACATGGGCTTTCCAATCCACGACCATTTCTAGTCACAACACTCCCTAACGCGGTTCTGGAAACGGTGAGCCACGACGTTGGCAAACCAACGCCGCTTATCCAGGGCACCATCCATCATGCTCATTCGACACCCGAACAAATCGACTATTATTCAATTCATTTGGAGGCAGGAGATTCCATTCAAGTCGATCTCGTTGCTCAGCGGCTTGACTCGCGAATGATTGGTAAGCTGACGGTGATGGAGGCTCCCAATCGAACTTTGCAATCGGTCCGAGGCACTGACTATGTCGATCCTCCATTAACTTTGAATGCAACGCATGCCGGTGACTACATACTGACCGTTCACGATTTCTTGTATGGAGGCGGAAACGAGTATTTTTATCAACTTTGCGTCCAGACCAAGGCGGCAGCGATTGACATCCAAGGTACTCAGCCGTCCGCTGCTGAACTACCGCTGCACTCGTTACCAGAATCATTTTCGCTGTTGAACGAAACCGAGCTGGTGGCTGTCCAAGGTGACGAGGCACAAAGTCCGCAAACGATCACGCCGCCCTGCCAAGTTACGGCAACGTTTGATGGACGAGATGACGAAGATGCATACCAGTTCAATGCGACCGCTGGCGATCTGCTTGCCATTGAACTTCAGTCACAGCGACTTGGGCAACCGACGGATGGTCGCGTCGAAATCGAACGCGCAGAATCACAGCCCAGCGGGGATCCTATTTGGAAGTCTGTCTTAAGCCAAGACGATAGCCAGGACATTGGCGATGCTGGGGTGCATATTTTCACTCGCGATCCCGCCTTTAATTTTCAGGTACCGTCCACAGGAGCCTACCGGCTGTTGGTCCGCGACCTTGACAATGGAACTTCGCTAAACCAGAACCAAGTTTATCGCTTACTTGTACATCCGCCTGCTCCCGACTTTGCGTTGCTCGCCTACTTCCCAACACCAACCAATGACCCAAGCAAATCCAGTCCATCAGGCATCCGTTTGTTTCGCGAAGGAACACAGTCAATCAAAGTATTGCTTGTTCGACGAGATGGTTGGACTGGACCGGTAAACCTCCGCGTGGAAGGGTTGCCAGAAAATGTTACTTGCCGAAATACAACGATCGCGGCTAACCAGAATCAAGTGAACTTAACACTGTATGCCAACGAACGGGCGGCTGAATGGCTGGGTCCAATTCGCGTGATTGGTACAGCGACAACAGACCCAGCAAAACCTGCCGTAATGCATGATGCAGTTCCAGCAGCGATCGCTTGGGGCCGTGACGGGATTCGAGATTTTGCTCGTTCAAGGCTCAGCGGTGGACTTGTCGTCGCCGTGTCAGCTCGCGATGCGATGCCATTGTCGATTGGCTTTGGCGACGAAGCGATTGTCAAGGTAAAAAAAGGGGAATCGATCACGGTTCCCATCAAGTTGGTCCGGCGCGATGGTGGCAAGCAGCCCTGCGTGCTGCGACCCCGAGATTTACCGCCTGGCGTGACGGCTGCGGAAACCACCATTGCCGCAGATGCTGATACCGGGCAAATAGAATTAAAGGTTGCTGCGGACGCAATGCCAACAATTTATTCGATTTGGCTCCAAGCAGAAACTAAAGTAAAGCTTAAGCAAAATCCTGAATCGCTGTTAAGAGCTGAACAATACCGCGCTCAGCTCGCAAAGTTACTCGACCAACCAGACCAAGCATCGCAGAAAGACGCAATTACCGCAGCGATCAAAATTGCTGACCAGCGAGTTGAAGCATCCAAACCAGCGGCACAAGAACAAGAATTAAACATCTTCGTCGCGTCGCCAACCGTGTCCATCGAGATCGTAAACCCATGATTCGACATATATCCCTCGTCTCGCTACTCGCGATGCTGTCCGTTGGATTCGCATCGGCGATCGAGTTGCCGATCGCCGTCGCGACTCTCGATCGACCGACACCTGTCGACTTCGATTCTGAAATCGTGCCATTGCTGAAGCGAAGTTGCTTGGCATGCCATCACGCCAAAAAGGCTGAGGGCGGCTTAGTGCTTGAGTCGCTCGCCTCGTTAATGAAAGGTGGTGAAAGCGGCCCTGGTGTCGTTCCCAAAGACCATGCAACCAGCTTGCTAATGAGTCGCGCCACCGGTGCGACTGAACCACTCATGCCGCCGGAGGACAATGCCGTCGGTGCCAAACCGTTGACTTCGGAAGAATTGGGACTCATCAAACTTTGGATCGACCAGGGCGCCAGCGCCAGCTCGCCCCAAAAAATGGCATCGATCGCTTGGCAATCGATCGCTCCCTCATTGCAACCAATCTATGCCGTTGCTACTTCCGGAGACGGACGATTCGCCGCATCGGGACGAGGCAACCGCGTCACCGTTTACGACTTGGCGTCAGGCTCAGAACTGGGGCTCTTAACCGATCCAGCATTGCCGACGCCAGCAACGGATCTCGACATTGTCCAATCAATTGCCTTCGCGCCAGACGGGAACCAGATCGCGACCGGTGGGTTTCGTACCGTCAAATTGTGGCGAAAAGTCTTAAACAAACTTGATGCTGCCCAAACCCCGCTCGTCCATGCGGGAGGTCTCATCGTCAGCAATCACGATGCATCGCAATTCGCAATGTTGAATGGTGTCGGCGACATTGAAATTTGGGCCATGTTAGAAAATCGGAGAATCAGCACAATCTCAGGACTTGAGGCACCGATTGCCGACTTGGCCCTAGCCTCGTTAGGAGAAAAACTGCTTGCTGTCGACTCGAATGGTCGCTTGATTGTTTTTCATACAACCGATGGCCAAGAGCTTGCTCGCTTCGAAACCAATCTGAACGTCACCGCAATGGCTTCGTCGAACGATGGCAAGAAAACGGCGATCCTCGACTCGGATCGCCACGTCCGACTTTTTCGTTGTGAACCGATACCCGACAAACCTCAGGTCACAATCACCGCGATGGAGCATCCATCGATCACTCCGATTGCAGATGCAACCGCCATTCTTTTAACGCGTGATCCATCACCAGCCGTTGTGGTGGGAACGGAGTCTGGCAATGTCGTTATCATCGCATCTGAAACAGGTGAAGTGATTCGTACCATTGCGACCGGTGCTCCTGTCACCGCGATTGCGTTAACGTCAGACGCTGCACGCATTGTCGTGGGAGGTCGCGATGGGCGCACTCGTTTGTTCACAATGGCTAATGGCGAAGCGTCGATCACGTTAGACAGCAACGCTTCCTACCAGTACACGTTGCTGGCTGCACAGCGGAATGTGGCGAGACACGATGCTGAGGTTGCTCGCCAAACCGCTCGCGTTACCGAACTCGAATTATTTGCCACTAACGAAGTTGCCTCGCTGGCAAAAGTGCAGGCTGAACGCGACAAAGTCGCGGAGACGCTAAAGGCAGAAGAACCGAAACTCACCGAGGCGATGGCACTCGTCACCGCGACGGAGGCGGTGATTGCACAAATAAAGATCGATCTTGACGCCGCAGCCAAACAGGTCGAAGTGGCACAGAAGGCGGTCGCCGATATCACCGCTCGCATCAATCAGTTGATCGCTGATTTGGAGAAACAAAAAGCGGTGCAAGGCGAACTGGACAAGCAAGAACCTAAAGATGCGGCGAAAATCGCCGAAGCGACCGCCGTCGTTACAGCCACAGAGGCAACGATTGCACAAGCAAAGATTGATCTGGATACCGCGACGAAACAAGTTGAAGCCATGCAAAAACTTGTTGCCGATACGACCGCACGAATGACGGCATCAACAGCGGAACTTGAAAAACAAAAAACGGCCCAGACTGCCGCCGCCGAGCAAAAAAACAAGACCGTGGTTTCGCTGACACAGAAAGACCAGACGATTGTTAATGCAAATCAAGCCACTGAGCGGGCAAAGGCCGCCCCGCCTATTCAAGCCGCCTTGGTTTTGCAAAAAACTCGGCTTGCCACAGAATCCAAGCGATTGTTGAGCGAACTGCAACTGCGTGCGACGGCATCGTCTTCGCCAACGACCGCTGTCGTCGCTGGCGATCAATGGATCGCGACGTCGCATGCCGATGGAGGAATCCGCATCTTTCGCATCTCAGATGGTGTTTTGCTGAACTTCTTGCGGGCGAATGAGGCACAATCGCCCGCTGTGTCGATACGAGGCCTAATCAGCGGATCGATTAAAACCGGCGAACAGGCCCCCACTCCATCTCTCCTCGCAACTTATCGAACAGGATCACCTGTAATCTGGTCAACGTCCGTTCGATGGGAACTGGAACGTACAATCGGTCGAGCTGACGAACTGACGATCAGCGACCGTGTTACCGCGATCGATTATCGACCCGATGGACTTTCGATCGCAATCGGCAGTGGCCCGCCCAGTCGCAACGGCGAAGTGAAGGTTTTTTCCGTTGCTAATGGAGAGTTACTTCGTGACTTTGCGAATGTTCACAGCGATACCGTTCTCGGTGTTCGTTTTTCTCCCGATGGGCTAACCATCGCGTCCGCAGCCGCCGACCGAACCGTGCGACTTTTGGATGTTGCAACGGGCAAAGTAATCCGCACCCTGGAAGGACATACAAACTACGTGCTTTCGCTTGCGTGGCAAGATGACGGCATTGGTCTCGCGACCGCTAGCGCTGACCAAAGTGTCAAAGTTTGGGACAGTTCTAATGGAACACAACGGCGCACCATTCCTGGCTTTCCCAAAGAAGTCACTTCGATCACTTACGCCGGTGCCACATCGCAGCTCATTACTGCCTGCGCCGATGGCCAAGTTCGCGTGTACAAAGCAGACGATGGTTCGTTAGTTCGAGCGATAAAATCAACCGAAAATTGCCTGCATGCGGTCTCCACTTCACTCGATTCAAAAACCATACTCTCCGGTGGACAGAATGGCCAGCTTCAAGTTTGGCTTTTTGAAAATGGCCAATTGCTGCGAGACATCAAGTAGGGACCGTTCGATCAATTCGTGGGATAGGTTTTCACTACAAATCCCGCAGGCTTGCCCTGCGGATGATTCGGTTTCTGCCTACACGGAATAGCTTCACTATCCCTCTCCGACGTACGCACGCTCGATTGCCTTCGGCGATCGAGCGTGCGTACGTCCGGTGCGGCGGTGATTGAGAATGGATTATTAGCGAAAAACCCAAGGGCTCGGCTAGACACTCATCGTGCGAAGTCAAAATTACGGGCGACCGACAAAGCCGCCTCAGGATCAACTCACGCTCACCCGGCCGTTCTCGTTTGGATGCGAAATGCCAAGCCACAGTAGAACGACCTGTTCAATTGCAACCAGTTCCTCGTCCGGCGTTCATCACCTTCGATTCCCACGCTCAAAACTAACGCTGGCCGCACCTTTGCGGTGTATCCCATGTCAATAAGCCAGACATCACCTCGTATTGGTTTCGCCATCACCTGCTTCCTCAGCATCGTACAATGCGAACACCTGTTCGCCAGCAAATGCTAGCTCGTCGTTGGCAACCTCCTTAATTTGTTATCCGCCGGTTTCTCAGAGCCGAAGTACACCGCCCATTTACGAGAACCCCTACGACTACAATCTCAGATTCGGTAAGGTCATAGTAGATCACTGCCGTGAATCGCGGCATTCGTGTCGGGCGATAGCCGGTCTCGTCAATCGAGTGATGCAGTGAAACAGTCGGCAAGCTTCTAGCGATCGTGAAAAACAGTTCAACAAACTCGCCGCCCAGCCCGTCAAGTTTTCCGTCGTACCAGTCCCTAGCAGATCGCAAGTCAAGATAAACGTCGTCAACAAATCGTACGTTCATTTCGTCCGATCAGCATGAAGTCGGTCTCGAAGTTCGTCGATGGTCATTGCAGATTCAGGGTTCTGCCGATAATTTGCCATCCGACGATCAAATTCGACCTTGATCTCGGGGCCTGGCGTTGGATTTGCATCTTCGGGCAGCGAATCCCAAATCGCCTCCGCTACGCGAAGTCGATCTGAAACGGTAAGGGATGCGGCATCGGATATAAGCTGTTCAGCGGTCACTTGAACCTCCAGGAGATCGGTCAGCGCTCCATCATTGTAGCTGCTCTACCATACAACGTCACAACTCGGTTCAGTTGCGGCACAGGGTGAGCGGAAAAACGTAACTTGTCAATCTTACCAGTACTTCTCAAAACGAACGTGGCCAGGGCCAGCGATTTCGTTCGTAAAACCAGCAGCGGTGAGTAACGGCAACATTCCAGGTCGCGATGGCGTTGGGTCACCGGCTTTCACCAAACCGATCATCGCTGGATTGCCGCACAGGAATACGTGGGTATTGGCCGGATCAAGGGGATCGCCAGCCATTTCGGCAAGTTGCCCGCTGGTAAACATGTCCTGCAGGTATTGTTTGCCCACATAGCGAGGGTGTGAGGGGTTTAGGTTTTCCGGGTCTCGCGTGGTCATCGCCAAGTAGCAGTATTGGGAAAATCGCTCCATCAACTGCTGGTGTTCGCTCTTGTAACCCAAATCAACATGGCTGCGGACGGTAGTTGCATTGATAATGCGTCCGTGGTGCCCGCGAGCAAGTAAATGTGCGGTCATCGCGTTATGCGGTGCTTCACCGGTACCCGTGCTGAGCATCAGCACGGTATCGCCACTGCTGATTCCATTAAGCGTGTAATGGCCGGTGATTTTGCTTTCGACAACCAGTCGGTCTCCCTCGTTGATACCAAACATACGTGGCGTTAACGCGGGTGGTTTCCCGGCCGGGTCGCTCGCATGACGAACGAGAGCGATGTAGAACTCGAGGTAGTCAAGCGTTTCACAAGGAGCGAGTTCGCCATTATCGGCGATCATTGGGCATGAAATCGAGTAGGCGCGCCGGACAACCTTCGTCCATTTCTTTGGTTCAAGATCTTCCACCTGTGATGGTCGAATTCTGGGTTCCCAGTTTCCCATGCCGACCGCAACATATTGACCGGGCTCAAAGGGTCTGATCCCAGCATCGGGGCGCACCCGAATACGAAATAAATCGTCGTGAATATCGATTCGTTTGATTAAAGTAGCGTTGTAGGAACTGTCACGGAGGCCGCGGCAAGTTTCGGCGTCCAACGCATCTACGGGCGATTGGTTTGCGGGCGATTCCGACGGTAATGAAGAGGGCAACACAACTTTCCTTTCGTCTGCGGTAGGCTTTTGCAATCAACTGGGAATATACTGTAGCAACGGCACGTTAGCCGCCATGGTACAAAAAAGGAAATCCGCGGGATGCACCCATTTATTTCGTGGTTGAGGACTCATCAATTGAATCGCTTGCTTTTACGCTTTGCCGTCATCGGATTTTTGTCGGCAGTTTCGTTGCTTAACCGCTTACATGCCGAAGAATGGACGAATCTTCGCGGCACCAGCACCGTGGTTGGAAAGTTGGTCGGTATTTGGAACGGTCGCGCCATTCTCCGCCTTGAAGACGGGAGGCAAGTATTGGTCAAGCTTGATGACCTGAAATCCGACAGTCGAATTCAAGCACAAGACTTACAGGATGTAATCGACAACCAACTCCATTCCCGTGTGGCAGAACTCGATGCCATCGCCGCCGAAGCGGCCGCGCCGGCTCCGCCAACGTTGCCGACTCCCAAGCCCGCTCCCGCCTATCAGCCGCCGAGCGATAGCGCTGACTTGCAGTCGGCGCTAACACATCAGCAGGAGCAAGCCCTGGCCGGACATTTACGAGTCTACTATGACGCCTTGCCGAAATCGTACCGAGACCAAACCGACGCATTGTTCAAGCTCGGGTTACAAAAATTCGAACCGGTGGGCTGGGAACAAGTTCGCTCGACGTTGCAACGGCTTTCGGAAATAGCAGTCACGCGGCAGCGTTGGTTGTTCTCTCATCCGAAGCTTGAGTCGACGAGCGAGACCAGTCGAGAATCCTTGCTAACGTTAGCAGCGGCTTTACGGCAATGGGGCACCGCTGAAAATGCTTCGCTCGACCAGCTTAACTCTGTCCCCGTCGCGGATTCCATCGCCAAGCTTGACGAAATGGCAGCACCATTTCTTTATCAGGCCTTTGAAGAAAACTCGGCGATCGCGTCACTCATTTTCCCAACCTATCAAGTCGAAGCGGGCGAGGCCGGGGCGATGACGGCAAAAGTCGTGCTGCCGATTGTTGGGACAACGGTCCATAGCGTCCCGATGGTCCAGGTCGAAGGACGCTGGGTTGAAGGAATGAGTGCCCAGGACGCAGCAGCGAAGTGGGCGTCCTACAAAACTGACTTGGAGGCGATCTCCGATAGTTCGCTTCGAATCGGTGCCGACGTGGCCGCCGTAATCAGCCGTTTATCCGTCTTACTCACGAAGCTAGAGGCAGCCAAGTCCCGTAATGCGTTCCATCGAGCGATCGATGATGCGTCTGGTGACCTTGGCGTAGCGATCACTGCCTGGGCAGGCATCACTCATCCGAGTATCGTTGGCGATGCCTTTAATTCGGGGCAACAGAACCAGAGCGATGGACGCGCTGCTGAAGAGGCTCGGCGCGGGGCGGTGCCCTAGGTCGACTTCAGATCGACCCCAATGGCCTTGTGCCATTGGTGAACAAGATTAGTAGGCTAGAAACATGTTAAACTTTTTCACCAACCAGACGTGCTTCGCTTCTACGAGATTGCCGAGAATATGCCACTCAATGCCGCACCAAATACTCCGTTTCGCTGGCACCAAATACGCTGAAACACCAACAGCAATAGCTATCAAGCAAAAATTTAAAACGCGAAATTTTGAATCGATATAGTTCCGACCGGATGCAAGGACGGGGTTCAGCCCTACGCCGTGAAGGATAATTTAGCGGTATGGCGCGAGCCATCCGGTGACTTCGGCCTCAGCGAGGCCGGACGGCTTACGCCGTACCGCTTAAACGGTTCATTTCGCTGAGGGAAAATCGTTCGCGTTGTCGACGACCTTTTTATTTGTGAATCGCATCAGCGAATTTTCACTTCGGAACAAGAGATCGTCGCCAACGACGGCGGGGCTGGCCATGAGACGACCGTCGAGAGTTGTTTTTGACACTTCTTCGTATTGATCGGTATCGCGGATCACCGTTACCACACCTTCCTGACTGCTAAAATAGAGGTGGCCACCAACAAGCAGCGGTGATGCGGAGTAGTTACCGGCGACTCGCTTGCGAAACACGGTTGTTGCATCGCTCGCCTGCAGGCAACTCAACACACCGTTGTCATCCATGAGATAGACGCGATCGCCACTGGAAATCGGTGAGGGCTTAGCGGGTACGTTGTGGTCACTGCGCCATTGAATGTGCGAAAACGTAACGTCGCCTTTGCCGTCAGGACGTACGGCAACGACTTCTTTTTGACCATAACCAGTCGTGAAGATGACGAGCCCAAGCTGAGCGGATGTCCCGGTGTAGACCGGTGTTGAGCTGATAGAAAAACCGTTTCCGTGGTCCGCCCGCCAGAGTTCCTTGCCAGAGACAGGATCGTAAGCAACGATCCATTGCGCACCAGGAATCACGGCCTGCTGGACTGAGTTGACATCGATCACAAGCGGCGTGCTATAGGCCTTCTGAAACTCACCATTGGTTGCTCGCATGGGCGGCCGAGGTGTCCGCCAGACTTCTTCACCAGTCTGTTTATCAAGCGCAGCGACGAACTGTGCATCGATTCCGTCACAGACCAGCAGGAGCAACTTACCCGCGACGACGGGCGAGCCTCCTGGACCGACACTGTGATCAATCACCAGCCGCTTGGTCCAGATAATCTCGCCGCTGGCATCGTCGAGACACCAAGTTCCGTAGCTGCCGAAGTGACAATACACCTTATCACCATCAACGCATGGCGTCGGGGACGCGAACGAATTGAGCGGATGAATCGGCTCGGGGTCGTCGAAGGTTGCAAGTTCAAGATTGCGAACGACGGAGCCAGTTTCTAGGTCCAAACAGATGGCGCGCAGCGTCACGGCACCAACGACTTCCTTTTGGTCACGCATCTGAACGCCCGCAAGCTTTTGCTCTCGCTCCTCTGGCGTGGCGTCGATGGTAATCCCCGTCGTTAACCACACATGATCACCAGCAACCACAGGCGAAGACCAGCCTTTTCCTTGAATCGGTGTTTGCCATTTCATTCCACGCTCTAAGCCAAATTCAACCGGTACGTTGGTCGCAAGTGAAGTGCCTTGTCCCGACGGTCCACGGAATTGAGTCCATGTTGGATTCGCTTGATCGGCGGCGTTGGCTGACAACGCTGTGCTGACCATCGCCATAGGTAACATTGCATTGCACGCGAGAGACAAAAACACCCGCCGGCGCGGTGGGGATCGATAGAAAGCAGATTCCATTTGAGTTTCCGAAAACAATGTTAGAGTGCGAATGAAGACAATGAGCTAGGAAATTAACACTAGATTGTCACGGTGAACAACCACTTCATAAGGGCGGTGCCCCAGCACCGTAGCAATCTTTTCGCTAGGCATCCCCAAGATCAAGGAGATCTCCTCGGAAGGATAGTTAGTAAGTCCGCGAGCGACTTCACGGCCTTGCAGATCGCGAAGTGAAACAACGGCTCCGCGTCCAAAGTCGCCGGTCACTTGTTTGAGTCCGATGGCAAGCAAGCTGCTGTCTTTGTGCTCGACGGCGCGGACTGCACCGTCGTCAAGTGTGAGTGTGCCTTCGACATGAGCCGATGAACCGATCCAGCGACGTCGTCCGCGAATTGCTTTCGTTGGCGGCAAAAACAAAGTTCCCACGTCTTGACCGGCCATGATTCGGTCTAACACGGTATCGTCACGGCCAAGCGCAATGATCGTGGGGTGGCCGAATGAGGTTGCTGCTTCGGCGGCACGTAGCTTACTGGCCATGCCGCCTTTGCTGGAGTTTGATTTGGTGTCTTGGGCAAGTGCGAAAACGGAGTCATTTAGCTCGGGGACGATGCCGATCCGTTTGCTGGTCGGCAAGCTTGGATGGCCATCATAAAGCCCTTCAACATCCGACAGAATGACCACGAGCGCGTCGGTGAGTAAACCAGCGACGCTGGCTGCCAAGCGATCGTTGTCACCAAACGTCGTCATCAGTTCACCGACCGCGACGGAGTCATTTTCGTTGATGACCGCGATCGCACCGTAGGCGTGTATCTGTGACAGTGCGTTGCGCACGTGTAGGTATCCACTTCGCCGACGCAGGTCTGATGCGGTTAGTAAAACTTGTGCGGCGTGCCGACCTCGTTTCGACAACGATCTTTCATAGGCTTGGATGAGGTCTGTTTGGCCGATTGCCGCGACGGCTTGTAGTTGCGCTAAGCCAGCAGGACGCGCGGCGAGCCCCAGCTTGCCAACACCGGCCCCCACCGCACCGCTGCTGACCATGATCGTTTGGCGACCGGAATCGGCGATTCGGCAAAGTTGTTCGCTGAGTTTTTCAATTCGCCCGCAGTCTAGTCGTGCGTCGGTGCCGGTCAGCACACGAGTGCCGACTTTAACGACCACCGCTTTTACTGATTGCAAGACATCCAGACGACGCGGGTCGACTCGTTCGTTAGCGGTAAGACTAGTCATTTGTTGAATATGGGCGGAATTCGGGGTCTGCAGGGTGCGGATAGCGGGTATTGTGATTGATTGTGGCGAGATTGGAAACTTGTCGAATTGCAGGACTTCGCCGCTACGGTAAACTTCTACATAACTCGGCTGACATTTGTTTCGGATCGTGCCGATGACCTTACTCGTTGACGTTTTGACTAGGCGAAAGCCACCATTTGACCAAGCGTACGCCGCGAAGGGCCACCGACAAAATGAGCGAACTTCATCACGAATGCGGCGTAGCTGCTATTTACCACTTATCCGGGCGCGGGCGAAGCTCGGTTTGTACGGATCACGGTCCACGTCAGATTTCGCGATTAATGCCGCGAATGTTGCTCGATATTCAGAATCGAGGCCAGTTGGCCGCTGGAATGACGACTTTTGATCCCGATCGGCCGAAGTTGCTAAAAACTTTGCGCGATGTTGGGACGGTGACGGAGGTCTTTCGGCTCAATCATCGAGCGAAAAGCGAAGCGATCATGCGACAATTGGCCGGTCGCGCCGCGATCGGGCACGTGCGTTACGCGACCTGCGGCAAGGACGATCGCAGCTATGCACAGCCTTTCGAGCGAAAACATATCCACAAAAGAAAATGGTTTAGCTTCTGTTTTAACGGCCAGTTAGCCAATTACAGCGTGCTGAAAGAACAATTGCTTGCCAACGGTGATCATCACCTGGCACTTGATACCGATACTGAGATTATTTTGCATGAGATCGGTCGAATTTTGAGCGAATCGTCGCGGGAACGGCTGGATTGGGTCGATGTCATTCGCCAAGCGACGCATAAGTTTGATGGGGCATACAGCCTCGCTTTGATTACCGCCGAAGGCGAAATGGTGGTTGCGAGGGACCCGCTGGGCATCAAGCCGATGTGTTACGTCAACGAAGGCGCGCTGTTTGCGGCTGCCAGCGAGAGCGTCGCGTTGTTGAACCTCGGTTTTGAATCCGAGCAGATCCGTTCGCTACCGCCTGGGCATGCCATTTTGATCGACCCTGAGCGTGGATTTAGGATGGAGCGATTCGCGGATGAACAGACACCAAAGCATTGCTTCTTCGAGTGGATCTATTTCGCCAATGTAGCCAGCACACTGGACGATCGCAGCGTCTACCTTAGCCGTACGCGGTTAGGCGAAGAATTGGCACGTGCGGAACGGGCTGATACGCGTTTTAACTTTGACCGCGCTGACACAATTGTCGTCCCCGTCCCGGATACGAGCAAAGCGGCTGCCGACGCGATGGCTTTTGAGCTCTCGATCCCGTGCCGTGAGGGTCTGATTCGTAATCGCTACGCAGGGCGAACGTTTATCGAATCTGGCGGTGCTCGCAAGGCAAAGGCCGAATCAAAATACACGCCATTGCGAGATGTTTTGGCGGGGAAGCGAGTGATATTGGTCGAAGACTCGATCGTTCGTAGCACGACGATGAATGTGTTATTGAACCGAATTCGTCAAGTCGGCGGTGCCAAGGAGATCCACGTTCGCGTCGCCTGCCCTCCCATTGTCGCACCGTGCTTTTACGGTATCGACATGAGCACCATCGACCAATTGATTGCGCCAAAATACTTTCCCGACGGCCTTTTGACGGAGCAAGCTCAGCAGCGATTGGCAGATGATTTAGGTGCCGATTCGTTGAGGTATCTGCCAGTCGACGCGTTAGCAAGAGCGATCGATTTGCCGGAACAGCACCTGTGCCGCGCTTGCGTGACCGGACAATATCCAACCAAATGCGGCCAGCACCTATATCAAATTGCTCTCGACAGCCGTGGACAGGAATCCAACAGTCGACGTACTTACGAGCAATTGGCAGCGGCGTTGGCAACGGGTTGACGATCATACCGCTCGCCTTAGTTCGAATTTTGCACTTTTCGAGCGGCGAAGACGCTCATTGTAGAACAATTGTCCCCAATTGTTCCGTGGGTACGCTCGATTCAGGGTATCAAACAATTGAGGACAATTGTTCTACTATGCCTATCCCACTTCAAAAACCGGACAGTTATTGATCGAACGGTGCTTATTAGGACAAATTCTTGCTTAGTGCGCGAAACATCCTTGGGTTCGGTTGGTTGATATTTGCGTTGCGACGGTCGCTGTAAAGACTTTCTTCAGCGGATTTCCCCTACTAATCAACATGCCGAGTTTGATGATGTCGATTCGATACTTTGCGGCCCTGGCCGCGTTGGCGTTAGCTTCCCTAACGTCGAACCCTGCACCTTCTTGGTCGCAGGACGATGTCCCAAGACAAGAAGGCGGTGGCCGCGGAGGCGATCGTGGCGATCGTGGCGATCGTGGATTCGGCGGACCTCCAGGCATGATGGGCGGTGGAATGGTTCGCCCTGATAACATGTTGACCGACCTGCTGCGTATCGAAACGGTTCGCGCAGAGATCGAGTTGATGCCTGACCAAGAGGTAGCTCTCAAGAAATTAGCGGATCGGCCACGCGGTGAACGTCCCAATTTTAATTTCCGCGAAGCTTCTGAAGCAGAACAAAAGGCGTTCATGGAAAAGATGCAGGCCGATGCGACCAAGCGAGCTGCCGAGACCAAAGAGCAACTCGAAGAAATTTTGCTACCAGCACAATTCGAACGTTTAGAACAACTTGCTGTCCAGGCTCGTGGAGCGATGGGTATCGTGAGCCACGCGGATACTGCGAAATCACTTGCAGTCACCTCGGAGCAGTCAGAGACAATGAAGAAATTGATGCAAACGTTTGGCGAAACAATGCGAGAACAGTTCGATGAAATGTTTCGTGGCGGTGGCGGCGACCGTGAAAAAATGGCTGCAAAGATGAAAGAAGTTCGCACAGAAATGGAGGGCAAGGTGCTTGCCCTCTTGGATGACAAGCAAAAGTCCGAATTCGAAAAACTGAAGGGAGCGCCGTTTGAGTTACCTGAAATGGGCGGTCGTGGTTTCGGTGGCCCTGGCGGTGATCGAGGCGCTGGCGGCGGTCGCGGTCGACCAGCGGCTGAGTAGGCTCAGTACCAGATTCTCGTTAGATTTTCATAAGCACCCAGGTATAAGCTTTTTCGTTTAACTGCAAGCGGCAGATAAAAATTTACCTGCTGTACGATCTTATCTGCCGGTCGCCTAAACGCACATAATCCGAAGATGATGAGTGTCTTCAGTGTCGCCTTTCGCTCCGCGAAAGAGCGCTCTTTCGCGGAGCGAAAGGC
>JAYVSE010000408.1:0-4414 GCA_043775635.1 Planctomycetaceae bacterium
GCCTTTCGCTCCGCGAAAGAACGCTCTTTCGCGGAGCGAAAGGCGACACTTATTTCTACGCGAGTCGTTAAGTGATTTCAAAAATCGGCGCGCGAAAAATAAATACAGCCGACAGTCAACATGATGGCGATGAAACCCGCACAAGTAAATACGGGGCGCCAAACGTTGTAACGTTGCGGTTGAATGGCTTCCCCGGCGATCGGGAAATCTAGTGTCGAGTCACCCGAAACGATCGAGGCAATCGTCTCGCCCAATTCACCCGTCTGTGGCGTGACGGACCGGAGTGGTGTCATAATGTAGCGATCGGCCAAACGCCAGCCCTGCACATGTGGCGAATGCCAACTCGTCACCGAATTTGTTTCGATGTCGTACGCCGCGATGGAATCAACATGCTGTGATAGCCAGAGGCGCTTCGTCGTTTGGTCCCAAGTGACTGAATCTAAATCGCTAAGTCCCTTGATCGGTTTCAACGACATTTGTGAAGACTCGCGACGGGTCAATTGGTACCCCAAGCCTTTCGAAGACAAAATAACTGCCGCAGCAATCGGCTCGCAACTAACCACTTCGCTGATCTTGAAATCTTCGAAAACAAATCCTGTGGACTCCGTTACTGGTATCGATACAAGTGAATGATCAAAAAATTGTGGTGCGAATTTAGAACGAATCACGACTAGTTCGTTTCCAATGAGTCGTAGCCAGACCGGTTTGTTTTCAGTATTCAAATCGATCTGGTTGCCGATGACCCAAGCTGCGTTTGGTTCTGCTGTCTGGGGACGATCCAAACGCAATAGCTTTCCACTGGAACAAACAAAGGCAGAGTTGCCGTCGGAGGTAAATGCAATGCTTCGCGGACTCGCCAGTGAAATTTCTCGTGGTGCGATTGACGAAAAACCTGTGGTTGCACCACCCATCATCTTCATCAACTTAGGCAGCCATTTGGACGCGACGTTTTCTTCATTGGTGGCCGTCGTTTGCAGGGAACTTACGGAACTTTCTTCGCTAGTAACGATCGGTTGATCTAGCAGTTTTCTGTCGGCAAGCATCATTTCACTAGTATTGATTGCTACTAGATCTCCACTAGCTGTCGCAATCAATTGCGACGTCGCGGTAGGCAATTCAACCGAAGGCACTGGTTTCCAATCCTCTTTCCCATCGAGCACCAACATCGACGTGGCACCGGATCCAAACATATTCATGCGACCGCCGCGTACACGTGCCGTCACAATCCGACCGTCATCGAGTGTGACCGGCGGCAAAATGCGATCACCGCCACCGTTGTTTTTCGGAAAAAGGTCGATCCACGTTTCGGTTGTCATATCAAAGCGTCGCAGGTCGGCTCCACGCGTCGAGGCAATGATCGTATCGCCCGAAATGGCAAGTGATTCGATTCGATCGGGCTCCGTTACGAATCCATCCGATACGCCACCGGCAATCCCAATGATCAGACAGAAAGCGCCAAAAGCATTGGCCAGTCCAATGGAAAGAATGGCCGAACGCCATCGCAATCCAGCGACTGCAGAAACGCTATAGAACACAGCGAATAAAAACACGCACACAGGAATACACAGCAACAGCCTAGCGTTCCAAATACCCAACCGAAAACCCGAGATTAGCCACAGTCCAATGATCAATTGTGCAACGCAAACAAACACGAAAGCGCAGCCACCGAGAAATTTGGCAATGAACAGCCACGGCCGCGATACCGGTTTGCTCAACAGCAAATGCAACGATCCGGGCTGCAGCATGTCGGGCACAATCGCAGCCGTTACAAGAATGCCAAGAAAGATCATGATGAATCCAAGAACCCAATCGATGATCAACCTCAGAACAATATGATTCAGAATTAGCTTGAATTGGTTTGGGTCGATTTGGAAAACGGTGGGGAAATCAAAGCCTGCATAAGTCAGCGCAATGCTGCGCGCTCCGCGGCTTTCAAATACACCCGGCAATGCCGCTTCGATTCTCAATCGAGCGCGACGTTTCTTAAGTTCATCGGTTAGTTCTGATGCTGGCTTCGCGTCTAGCTCACGAAGTTCGCGGAGTCGATTCGTACTTTTCCAAACCGCTTCATCGTACCAATCGTCTTTGTCCATCAATGCATTGAGCGAGTCGGCAATCAAATCGAGCCGGATCCGCACTTCTTCGCCTTGGGCGACTTTGCGTAAATTGCGTTGCAATTCTTCGGGCATCGAACGCGCAATGATTCCAACCGGGCTCGGCTTGACCTTGTCGATGTCCTGTGCCAGCATCGCCTTCATTCGCGTGCCGTTCGAAAAGTCAAACCAGCGAATGGAAGTGGTGAATACCTCGCGATAACCAATCGGCGCAATTGCAAACAGAAACAAATAGATTGCGGCGAGCGCCACCCATAACACTCGTGACGAAAATGCCGCGCGAAATGAATCGCCGATCACCGCAAGGTATGGCCTCATCCGTCTTTATTTCCTGTGAAGACGCTTGGCGTGCTGTCTATCGCGGCAATTTCAGGCGGTTCGACTAGAGTAAGAAACACATCCTCAAGGGTTCGACGGTTCGTGCGCAGTCCGAGAATGCTGTAGCCATCGTGTCTCAGCATATCAACTGTTGCATCGGTCAACGATTGGCTATCGCAGAGCACTTTAATGCGCAGCCTCGCTTCAGGCATCACGACAATCGTCAATGAACTCGCGACTGGCGAACTGCGGTAGATAGGTTCAACTCGGTTGCGAACTTGGACAGCCAGTTCGTCGGTCGATTGTGGGATCAGTGTTGTGCTCGCTGACTCACTGCGACAGGCAACATCAATGATCAGTTCGCGGCCGCTGGCATGGTTTGTCAACTCTTCGATTCGACCCATTCCACGCACTTGACCTTGAGACATGATGGCGACACGATCACAGACAAGCTCAACCTCTTGCAAGATATGACTGTTCAAAAAAATTGTTTTTCCGCGTTGTTTAAGCTCCATCAACAACCGTCGCACTTCACTGCGTCCGACGGGATCAAGGCCATCGGTTGGTTCGTCCAGAATCAATAGATCAGGATCATGGAGCAGGGCTTGAGCTAGGCCGAGACGTTGGTACATGCCTTTGCTAAAACGCCTGACTGGCTCGCGATCGCGACCTTCCAGGCCGACCATTTTTAATAGTGGATCAATCCGGGCAGTGATGAGAGACGAATCAAGTCGGCTCATCTTACCGTAGAAATAAAGTGCCGAACGAGCGGTATGGTGCCGGTCAATGCGAAGGCTCTCAGGCAAATAGCCTACGCGGCGTCGCGCCTCGATTGAACCTGCTGGTTGATCAAAAAGATTGGCTTGGCCAGAACTGGCGCGCACGACCCCTAACAGTATTTTGATCAGCGTCGTTTTGCCTGCACCGTTGGGACCTAGGAGCCCAAAAACTTCCCCGCGCATCACGTTCAGTGAAACGCCACGAAGCGCAGCAATCGTATTTCCTGACCAAAGCTCTCGCCGGTAGGTTTTCGTCAAATCATCGATCGAAATGACTTTATCTGCGCCAATCACAAAGTAAGCGACTTTAACAACAGGCAAATAGCAACAACGCAAACCGTTACTAGACCCACAGCTAGCCATCGATCTACCGGGCCGCGCCAGGCGGGACCAAGTTGTTCACGATGATAAACTCGATGCGCACGCTCGCGTTCGCTGTTACAATCGAAAACACCATCTTCAACAAATTCATTCAAGCCAAATTGAACTGAGTACTCAACGACCCCATAAATGGGAATGCGACGACCCGATTGATCGACTCCTACGCCATCGAAATACCAAAGTTGTGCCCCAAAACTGGTCTCATTTTCACGACGATTATCGACGCAGCGAAGATTGACTACCTCGCTACGATCAGGACAGTACCGTTCACGAATCACCGCACGATGCGAATCAAGTCGAATCTGACGCAAGATTCTTTCCGGAAATCGAACCGCTCTGACTTCAGCGCCCATCACCTAAGATCTCCATATAAGTACAACAATTCCAACCGATCGCCACCTGCTCTCGGAACCGAATACAAGCGTGACCCTTTACAACCACTTCTAAGAATCGCACGCTAATTAACATTAACTACCAACACCGGCCACTTAAACCCCGTTAAAGAATATTATTGCCATTTGTGGAAAAAAAGTTAGTGCAAATTCTCGCATCAGTCAGCACAAATCAGGGAATGTCGTTACCTTTGCAAGTGTGATTGACCATAGAAGTCGGATTTTCAAGGGAAAATCACCAGTATTGGCGTAATTCGGCGCATTGGTTCATGGTAAATAAATAATGAATTCGCGTCTGGCAGTAGGAAAAACGGCGGAAATGCGTCAATCTGCTAGTGGTCCGAGAACTAATTGATATCGCTTGAAAGAATCGTTAAACCGCGTGCCCAACGGGCCGCGAGCCTCGCGCGGGGCGTTGCCCACGCGGTTT
>JAYVSE010000409.1:0-11031 GCA_043775635.1 Planctomycetaceae bacterium
TAACGTTGGGGCAAAATTGCTCAGCTAAATGTCGCCTTTCGCTCCGCGAAAGTGCGCTCTTTCGCGGAGCGAAAGGCGACACTAAGGCTAAAACCACTCAATTCCCGACGAACTTTGTTACTATGGATCGCGCCGCATGTTGCCGTAATACGAGCTTAGACGACTTGCATAGAACTTTCGCCATTGAGTCTGGTCGTATCCGAAATCGGCATCCGGTTCGATCCCACGTAGCACCGCCAGAACCGGTGGATTTTGAATCTTAGTGATCGTCACCGTTGCTTTACCACCGGTCGATAAACCACCGCCGCCTGAACCAAAACCAACGTTGGTCGCTTGACTGGCTGGCGTCTCGTGTTTGTGATCTGTGACCAGCGCATCGACAAGTGTTAGTGCAAGTTCTGGATCTGGAAAGTAAGAAAGCGCATTGGCAGCCCGATTCACAAGAGCGTTGTCGTTGGAACCAAGCATCGGAACGTAGTTTGCAATTGCTGTCGAAGGCGAAAGCTTTTGCAGCGTTTCAAGAGCTTTTTCGCGTACGGACGAATCTGGATCGTCGATGCCTGTTTTTACCAACGCTTCTAGCGCTGGACGATTTCCAAATACAGCGAGCTTGTCGATCCAAAACATCCGCAGGTTCTGCGGATGATTGGCAGAATTCAATAGTTCTACTGCCATTGCGAACGACGCATGGATGTCGTTGATCGCGGTCAGCGCCGCGAACGCTTCATCGCCTTTTTCACCTCCTCGGAGAACCGCAGCTCGCAATCGAGCGATCTCCTTGGTCCAGCGTTTCGCATCGACATTGGCTTCAGCTTGAACTCCGCGAATGGCTACTTCTTCGGGTAAGCGATACTCTCCGGCGACCAGGACCATGCCCCGTTTCTTTTGCAGTTCGGCATGGCGAATCCACTTGCTTTCGAATTTGACAAAGCCAAGCGCTGCGCGGGCCTTATCATGGTCTTCGTCCAGCGCAAGAACTCGCTGCATGTGATGTCGATACTGCGCCGGCAGGTGCGCACCCTTGCACCATCGCGCAAATTCATATTGTTCCTCGGCATTGTTTTTCACCGCCTTGGCTCGTTGGCGATATTCATCCAGACCGGCTGATTCCGCGACGCGAGCAATTTGCGACTCCGGAATCGCGACGCGAATTTTATCATCGACTTCAACGACGACATAAGGAGCACGTTCTTGGGGGACGCGCTGGACGGCCCCTGCGACTTGACCGCCGCCACGTAGCTCCACGGTATCGCCGGACGCGAACGTCGTTAACAGCAAGAGTTGAACGAAGAAAGTGAGTCGAAGAGCACGCATTAGACAACCTCCATCAAGTTCGGTGATCTGTTTATGATAACCACTGGCGGAGCGGTTGGCAAATTGCTGCCTTCGTTCGAGTTTTGCACTTTTCGAGCGGCGAAGCGTCCAGCCTGCCGCATTGAAACGTGGAATTAAGTAGCGGAACGGCGCGAGCCGTCCGGTGCCGTTTCGAAAACCCGGCGAAACACCGGGCGGCTCGCCCCGCACCGCTAACAAAATGCTTCGCATTTTCGTCGGAAGCTGGAGAATTGCGATCTACGCGATGAGCGTCATTTTCTGGTGATGATCGTTGGCTCCACCCAGGCAAGCTGGGTGGCGGCCGAAGGTCCTTTCGAAGTGATGGGGTATAAAATGGCGTCTAGCATATCTTTACAAAGTCCAAAGGGTGGAAGTTGCCTGATGATGAAGTTGCCTGATGATATTGGGTTGGTTGTTCTGGCTTTCGCTAGGCTAACCGATGGGAGCGGATTGCAAATTGCAAAATGATCATTGCAAATTTGTCATTGAAGATGACCGGTTTCCTTATCATTTCAAAATTTGCAATTTCCAATTTGCAATTATCGCGGACCCGCTACCTGGAGTCCCTGAAGTACAGACGGGGGAGCCAGAATCACTTAAGTCCGGGCCATTCCAGGCAAGCTGCCTGCCGCATTGAAAATGACAGGCTGGAAGCCTATCACACGGTTTTTACGCATCCACGACTTCGGCGTCTTCCGCCCGGTCAGTGATAAAGCGAAAGCGCGCCGAGGCGTCTTTCCCCATCAAATCACTTATGATTCGGTCAGTTTCGAGGTGATCGTCGATTTCAACTTTCATCATGCGGCGCGTCTTGGGATTCAACGTGGTTTCCCAAAGTACTTGCGGCATCATTTCACCCAGCCCTTTGAACCGTGTGATTTCCGGTTTCGATCGACCTGAGTGTTCAGCCAGAATTCTCACGCGGTCGTCCTCATCAGCGGCCCAATACGTTTCTTTGCCGATGTCGATTCGAAACAGCGGTGGCATCGCGATGTAAAGATGTCCGGTGGTAATGATCGGTTGCAAATGGCGATAAAAAAAAGTTAGCAACAGGGTGGTGATGTGGTGACCATCGGAATCGGCATCGGCAAGTAAAATGACCCGGTCATAGCGCAGGTTGGCGATATTGAAACCCGGTCCGATGCCGCAACCCAATGCGGTCACTAGGTCCTCGATTTCCTTGTTCTCCATCATCTTCTTGAATGGCACGCTCTCGGTGTTCAGCACCTTACCTCGCAGCGGCAAAATCGCTTGAAAATTTCGATCGCGTCCCTGCTTGGCACTGCCACCAGCCGAATCACCTTCGACGATGAACAACTCGCTGCTCCCGCGACCGGAGGCGAGACAATCGGCCAGTTTGCCAGGCAGCGCGGTTCGCTTGGCACCGCCTTTTCGAGAAATCGCTTCGGACGCGGCGCGGGATGCCGCGCGTGCTCGCGCGGCTGCGATGATTCGGGCCACGATCGAATCCGCAACGGACCGATTGTTATTCATCCATTGCTCAAGGATGGGCCGCAGCGCGGACTCTACCGAGGATGCGGTTTCCTGGTTGTTCAGCCTGTCTTTGGTTTGACCTTGGAACTGCGGTTCAGGGATGAAGATGGAAAGGATGGCAACCAGTCCTTCACGAATGTCTTCATTGGTGATTTTTACACCGCGCGGTGTGAGTTCGTGAGTGTCGATGTAATCACGAACTGCTTTGCTGAGCCCAGCGCGAAAACCGGTTTCATGGGTACCGCCGTCTCCCGTAGGAATACCATTGACATAGCTCTTCACATGCTCGTCGGTTGATTCAGACCACTGCAGCGCGACTTCGACTCGGTCACCATCTTCCTTGCGAAGCGAAAACGGAGTGTCATGAATGGGCCTGGCTTGACGAATGACCAAGACCTTTGCCAAGTAGTCAACAATCCCTTGTTCGTGAAGGTAGGTGTCAGAGGTCCCTTTGTTCTCATCCGCAAACGTAACCTTCAAACCGCGATGAAGGAAACTCGCGGTTTCCAATCGTATTCGAATGATCTCAGAATCGAATTCTGTTTTCGGGAAGATCGTAGGGTCAGGCGTGAAGGTAATGGATGTGCCCGTGCCACGAATGGCACCCGGCAATTTCTTTAGCGGTGACGTCACGGCACCTTTGGAGAAGATCATTTGGTACTGCACGCCATCGCGCTTGACCACGGCCACAAGTTCCTTTGACAGAGCGTTAACAACCGATGCACCGACGCCGTGAAGTCCACCTGCGGTCTTGTAATTGCTGCCGTCAAATTTTCCGCCGGCGTGGAGGATGGTTAGTACCATTTCCAGTGCGGATTTCTTGGTCTTGGGGTGTTTGTCAACCGGGATGCCGCGACCGTTGTCAACAACGGTAACGGTGCGACCATCCTTGTGCAGCGTAACTTTGATTTCCGTTGCATAGCCATTCATCGCTTCGTCAACGCTGTTGTCGACAATTTCCCAGACCAGATGGTGCAGACCAGCGCTACCAACACCGCCGATGTACATGCCCGGACGTTTGCGAACGGGCTCCAGGCCTTCGAGCGCTACGATATCTTTGGCGCTATAGTCGCTGACGACATTGCTCATCGAGTGCTTACGTATTTCGAGGTATGAATTTCAAACTTCATTCGTCGCTATCTAACGGCGGTGGTGCTCCCGGTGGCAAGACCACGATCTCGGCGATCTTACCATTCTTTTGTATTTCCACGCCGCGGCCACCGCGCCCCGTAACGCGGTACTTGGCCGTGGATATTGTTTTCTTGGCACCGCGATTGGTTTGCACGACAAGCAAGTCGCGATCGCCCGTGGATGCTTTGAACCCTAGCACGCGATCGCCGGGGGCAAGGCGAATCAGTGTGACGCCTTTACCAGGACCCGAGAGATAGTTGACTTCGTCAGCTTTGCAAATCATCGCGCGACAGGCTTCCGTCACCGCAAGAATCGTTTCATCGCCATGAATGGCAAGGACACCGAGCACGGATGCTGATGTCGATGGCCGAGCATATCGGCGACCGCTACGGGTCGAAGGTTCTGCAAATGGCTCAAGACCAAAACGCAGTGCGAATCCGTCGGTCGTCGCACAAAACGCATGAGTCGGTGGACACAAATTCGGCTTCTTGGGGTTCTCCGCAATATCGCCCAGGACCCGCGTATCGCACGCCAGCGCTTTGACGATTCTTTCTCCATCTTTGAACTTGAATAGTTTCTGTATCGGTTCGCCGAACCCAGTCGATGCCGGGATATCGATCATTCTGGCGGTGTAGCAAACGCCCAGCGACGAAAAGAACGCGATCGTTGAACGAGTTGAACCTGCCAAACACTCCAGCACCGTATCGCCTTGACGCAATCTGCTTTTCGCAGGGTCAGCGATCTGCTTCTGCCGCTTGACCCAGCCGTCGGTCGTGATCATTACATGGCAGTCTTCCGCAACGATGAAGTCTTCTTCGGTGTACTCGGGCTCTTCGGCCACGGTTTCAATCTTGGAGCGTCGTCGCGCGGAGGGGTCGTTGGTAGCCGTCGCGATCAACTGTTCAATTTCTTCTCGCACAATCTGCCAACGGCCTGATGAACTGGTGTCGCTGGTGTCTTCGGCAAGCAGTTTACGGATTTGCCGCGCACGCTTTTCCTTCTCTTTCAATTCTTCGCGAATCAAGTTGATTTCAAGCCGCGCGAGGCGATACAGCTTCAGCTCAAGAATTGCATCGGTTTGATCGGCATCGAGCCCGCCCGTCCCGTTTTTTTCAGGGGCGAAGCGACGCATGATTTTTACTGCCGCATCCGCTTTTCCATCGCTTTGACGAATGATGCGAATGATCTCATCGAGCGCGTCAAAGATAATCGCGAAACCGTCGAGAATATGAATCCGACGTTCGAGGGCGGCCAACTCGTTACCCAACCGCCGCGTGATCACGTCCAGGCGGAAGTGCAAGAAGTGCCACAGGATCTCCTTCAATCCCAATCGCACCGGTGTACCGACTTCAGGACGCTCGGTTGGCACAAGGCAGGTCAGGTTGACGTTGAAGTTCGTTTGTAGCGACGTGTGTTTGTACAAATACGCAAGTACCTTGCCAGGATCCGCGCCTTTTTTGAGCAACAGGTCAACGCGAATTTCGTCGGTGGAAACGTCGCGCACATCTTCGATCAAAGGCAGCTTGCCGCTATAAACGAGTTCAGAAATTCGCTCAACCATCAGCGCTTTATTGACGCTGAAGGGGATCGAAGTAATCTGCAAAACGTCGCCGCCTGTCTGCTCGCCTCGTTTCCCCGCAGCTTCTGCAGCCGAAACAATTTTTGTGGTACCGCGAAGCTTGATGGTCCCCTGGCCAATCTCGTAGATCTCGCGAAGCTCATCCTTCGTGTTGACAATTTGTCCGCCGGTGGGGAAGTCTGGTCCTTGAACCGCATCATTGGCGACCAGTTGATATCCTTTGATTTCAGGATCACGGATCAACTTGAGCAGCGCGTTGCAAACTTCTTTAAGGTTGTGCGGCGGGATGTTGGTCGCCATGCCGACCGCGATTCCCGTGGCACCATTGACCAGCAAGTTGGGAACACGGCTAGGAAGGACGACGGGTTCTTGTTGGCTGCCGTCATAGTTGGGTTTGAAATCGACCGTATCCGATGAGATATCGCGGAGGACTTCGCCGGCCATCACGGTCATGCGGCACTCGGTGTATCGCATTGCCGCCGCGTTATCGCCATCGATGCTGCCGAAGTTGCCGCTGCCATCAACCAATGGCATTCTCAGCGAGAACGGCTGAGCCATGCGAACGAGCGCGTCGTAGATGGAGTTGTCACCATGGGGATGAAAATTACCCATCACGTCGCCGACGACCTTGGCGCACTTGCGATGCTTTGTCGTTGCCGTAAGCCCCTGTTGGCTCATCGTGTAGAGGATTCGACGTTGGACTGGCTTAAGTCCATCTCGCACATCGGGAAGTGCGCGACTGGTAATGACCGACAACGAATAATTCAGATATCGGGTCTGCGCTTCGAGCCGGAGCGGAGCCTTGAATAGAATTTCCTCGCGGGGTGGCTCAGATGCTCCACCTTTGCGAGATTTCGACGACGTATCTGAAGAGTTGCCGGTTGCTGAAGGACGCTTAGCCACGAATTACTTGACCTATCTTTGGCGTCGTATTTTACGGAGCGGTGGGCGCGGTTGCCGTAACCAACGGTTCATCGACCACTGGTTCAAATGCATAAGAATTCATGCTTGAATCCGTCAGCGTGAAAATAATGAACAACCCGACGAACACAAACGAGGACAGGAAGATGATCAAATTGAACGGCTTGTCAAACGCCAAGTGCATGAAAAACAGCATGACCAGCGTTGCCTTGATGGTCGCAATCACCATCGTTACGACAACATCAAAGTGACCCAGATCAAAGTTGGCTTGGTACACGGTGACAATGGTCAGAAACGTCAGTGCAATAAAGACGGTGATCAAAATCCAAATCGGCAGCGGATGGGCGAAATCACCTTCGCTGTGACCATGATCAGACGAATGTCCAGCGTGGGATAACGTTTCAGTGACTGCGACTGCGTGTGCGTGTGGAGTCGACATGGGTAAAGTGCAAAGTATCAGGGTTCAGATATCGGGATTTAGGCAGTAATTGCCAGACCAAGGAAGCGAACGCTAACGAATCAAATACAGCAGCGGAAATAGGTAGATCCAAATCAAGTCGACGATGTGCCAGTACAAGCCGATGTAATCGACAGGGCCAAAGTAGTGTCGATTAAAATCTTTTCTGACGCTGCGTACAAGCAACCATGTCAAGACACCGATACCAGCAAGAATGTGGATCGCATGAATTCCGGTCATGCAGTAGTAAATGGCAAAGAAGACACCAGCTTTGCTTTTCGTATTCGTGTTGGTGGGTACCGACGCGATCGCGTCTGCCACCGGTTCACCTTTGCCAACAACATTGACACCGGCGATTTCCATTTGCCGGGTCTGTGCTGCTATATTATTGCGAATTCCTGTGTTGCCTTCGTCGGTCGCAAGCTTGTTAAGAATCAACGAATCACTGCTGACATCAGCGGTTGTTTTTGTTACCGCCACGTCGTCGTGCGCGGCGGGTGTTGCATGCGAAGCTGCTGCGTGATCCGCGGTCGCATGTGCGCCAGTCGCGTGGGCTCCGTCAGCATGCTTTGATTCGCCTGATTCCAGAATCGTACCGAGTCCGACACCAACAAAGAAAAAAGCGAACACGACGATCATTGGCTTGGCGACATCGGCTGCAAATCGATTTCCGGTGGCCATCGACGTAAAAAACCAAACCACCAAACCGATCAGTCCGATCGCGAACGGTAGGCTCATGTAGATTAAGTAAATCGAAACGCCTTCATGGTGCGGTGCACTCGGGTCATAGCTGTACCAAACCGGTGGTAGTAAACCGAGTTCCCACTTGTGCGAATACTCAATCGACTTCACGCCGAGGAAAATCATCGCGCAAGACAATGTCGCGGCGAGCATGCCAGTACAGGTTTTGTGGTCTTCGATCTGCGCCGAACGAACGGCCCACGCCATCGTCAGGGAGCTGAAGAGCAGCACGCCAGTGTTGATAGCACCGAGCTTGGTGTTCAAAAACTGACTGCAACCCTCGAAAACTTCGGGTCGCAGGTGGCGAAAAATGGCATAGGCACAAAACATACCGCTAAAAAACAGTATTTCCGTCGCGAGAAAAAGCCACATGCCGAGCTTTCCTGCGTCAAATTGCTGCTCGGGCGTGTCGAAATGGTGAGCGAGGAACGACGGATGGGCGTGATCATGATCACCGTGGTCATGGTCGTCGTGTGCGTGCGGGAGTGCGGCTTCAGTGGTGGCCATTGCGTTGGTCTAGCTCGAGCCTTCTGCGAGTGTGGAAACGGTGTTGACGCTTGCAATCCGCGTCTACGCCAAGTTATACCGAAAAACCGCCGGAGCACACGACCATAAAAGTGCGTCAAATCGCCGCCCTTGGATAGGAAATTTGAAAATTCTGTGGTTCGTGTAGCTACTGCCGGTGTCGGCTGCGGCCCTTTGAATGACGGAAGTTACGCTGGATCAGCCGGGAAAACCGAGGTTAACGCTGTTGTTGCTGCCGCTTCCGGCTATTCTGAGGGTTTAGATAGACGCTGGCGTTTTTTGCGGCGGGTGACAAATGGAAAAACGGCGACAACAAACCCTGGCTGATTACGCGGCGATCGCGCTTTGCCCGTCATTGATCGTGCTACTGATTTCCAGCCTCGTCTATTTTCTCGTGCTTTGCATTTATCGCGGCGGCTACTCCGGCAGAATCGGCTACATCTGGTTCATGTTTATCCTCGGCACCGTGGGCATCGCGCGACTCTCGATCGAAAAGAGCCGGAGTTATGCGTTCGGCTACGCTGCCGTATTAGGTGGAGCTACCTTTTTTGTCTTGTCACGTTTTATGCAGGTTCAAGGACCTGCAGCAGCCCTCACGCCAATTTTAAACGGTGGCATGATTGCGCTCGTTTGGTTTCTAGCGGACCGTATTACGTTTGATTGCACGCTGATTGATGAATACGAAGACGCCAGCGATCGTGGTTTAATAGATGGACTGACCGATGCTGGGGCAACAGCGGAGCAAGCGCTAGGACAAGATGCGGCACAACGCGCAAAACGAAGGCGAGGTCACCAACCAGGCCGCACGGTGCTTTGGCTGACCGCCGCCGCACTCCCTATTTTTGGCCTCGGTCAATTCATGCTCCCGCAGGATTCACAATGGCAGCAAGCGGCGATCTCGGCCCTTGCCATCTACTTATTTGCGGCTCTGGCATTGCTAGTTGCGACAAGTTTTTTGGGGGTTCGCCGATATTTGCGACAACGAGGCGTCGATATGCCAGCGAATGTCTCGGCAGCTTGGCTCGCAGGAGGTGTTGGCATGACTATCACCATGCTGCTCGTCTGCTTTCTCTTACCCCAGCCTGGCAAATTGCTCGCAAGCATCGAATTACCGGAAACCATCAGTACTCCGGCTTGGCTAAAGCCGAGCCAATATGGCTGGGGCGGTGAAGCCGCCAATCCCGACTCCGCGAACGAAGGTGCTGCATTAACTCCCACCCCCGAGAAAAACGCATCCGGCGAAACACCTCCGCCAGCCGCCTCTGGGCAATCGGGTGAAAAATCCAGCGGTGAAGGAGGTGGCCAAAAACCGGGCAGTCAAGCCGGACCAGGCGATCAGGGCGAAAAATCGTCCGACGAGCAAACGTCTGGCGAGCAGGGAACCGGTGGTAAAGATGCCGGCGGTAAAGGAGCCGGTGGTAAGGACGAAGCGAGCAAGGAGCAAGGCAAGGGCAGCGAACCCAGTCCAGATACTAGTTCATCCGAAACTGAGCAAGCAAAACTAATGCCGGACGAAAAGAAAGCCGGCGAGCGACCTGCCGACGAGCGACCTGCCGACGAGCAAAATAAACAGGAACCATCTGGCCAAGAGGACCCGAAAAAAGAATCTGTGACTGCGCCTGAAAAATCTGCTGCTGAAAAGCCTCAAGCTTCCGAGCCTGACACAATAGAACAATCCGATGCACAACAAGAGCCGCCAGCCGATACCAGTTCATGGCTCGATGGGTTTTTGCCGAAGCTCGGTTCGATGTTCCGCGCGGTGATCTATTTGGTGCTTATTGGAATTCTTGCCGCGTTCGCCTGGATTCAGCGGCATGAAATTGCCAAAGCATGGCAAGCGTTTCTCGCTTGGCTGGAAGGTAAGAAGATCGAAACGGACGTAGACAATAATCTCGCGTCGGCCATGCGATCGCCGCCAACCCTGCGGCCGTTTGCCTCGTTTCGAAATCCACTAGGCACGCGAATTGACCCACGTGAAGCGATCATTGTGACCTATCAAGCGGCCGAAGCTTGGTGGCGTGAAAAAGGCCAAGCAAGGCATCCCCAAGAAACTCCGTTTGAGTATTCGCGGCGTTTACAAACGGGCGGAAAAGCAGACCACGACGCAATGCTTCGTCTTACAGACGCCTACAACCGAGTCGTCTACGGCGATCAATCGGTACACACCAACGACCTCCATGCAGCGGCAACGGTTTGGAAGTCGTTTTCGCAATCTTGAGCGTCGCTGACTCTAACGGATTTTAAGCCCTGGTTTTCCGTTCATGGTCAGAACGTAGAGGGAGACATGATGGTTCGCTTGGCAGCGCTGGTGTCCAGGCTTTAGCCGCCTCTTCGGTCCCAAAAAAGAGTCGCCTAAAGGCTATACACCAGCCCTCTTTTTGGAATACGCCGTATGCTTCTGTGAAGCTCTTGTCCTCGTTTGATCGGTTGAGGCAAGGCCCAAAAGGATGACAAATTTGGAATCTCGCTGCGACACGGTTTTTTTCGCGGAAAACCAGAAAGGGCTGAAGGCAAAGTCATCGTCACTTTCCTCGCGGTTGGCGAATTGAACCTAGCCGATAGTGGCATCGACGAAACAAAAGCTGCTTTGCTACGCGGCAAGTTATCGACATTCACGGAGGATTGGCAATCACCGGAAATGGACAGCTACGATGCTGTATAATCGGGGCGATGTGGTGCTGGTTTTGTTTCCTAATTCCCATTTGAAAACAGCAAAACGCAGACCCGCTTTAGTGATTCAGGCTGACGGCCTGACCAGGATCGGATTGGACGCACCGGGCTGGTGCGACTTGGTAACGAAGTTCGGCAAAGTATTTAAGCGTGCCGCTGGGACGGCAGAGCATCTTGC
>JAYVSE010000410.1:0-17529 GCA_043775635.1 Planctomycetaceae bacterium
GCTCCACGCGGACAAGCCGCATGGTAGCGAGGCTCACTCCGCCTGCTATTTCTGGTCGGGATTATAGCCCGACGGGGATGAACCCCGTCGTAGCATCCGAGTCGGAACCATATTGAATCAAAATTTCGCTATCTAATTCAGTGTCAATAACAATTTTTTAACAGCCCAGCCTACGGCTAGCCGACGAAACGGTGTTAAGTAGGTGAAATTTCATTTGATTCGCTTGGCGGTTTGGCGAATTCCGTTTTGATGTAACACCAACGACGAAGCGGGGCCGGTCTTGCCGAGCTTGAACTCCAGTTCCGCCTCCACCACTTTATAAAACCAGCGCGACTCGCTTTTCGCGAACACTTCTTGTGTTGCCTGGTTCGTGATACCAACCATTAACCTGCCATCGACCACCGTGACATCAAAAATAAATATCGGTGCCAGTTCATAACGACCTTCCAAGCGTGACATCGCTTCCGCATCAACCTTGATTTCTTTGGTCAGCTTCAGCGGTTCAACCTTCATGCCTGCCAGACGCTGGATCAATTGCTCGGCCAACGTGTCGACTTCGCTCACCGGTCCTGTATTGGCGAGCACGACGACGCTAACG
Organism: Planctomycetaceae bacterium; assembly: GCA_043775635.1. GTDB lineage: Bacteria > Planctomycetota > Planctomycetia > Pirellulales > Pirellulaceae > UBA6163. The sequence continues at coordinate 599 of JAYVSE010000410.1, forward strand.
TTTAACTTGCGATGAATGAACACGGCACAGTGATAGCCGCCGGTTTGACCGTTATGCCAACGTGTCTGACCATCGCGAGCAATCATCCAGCCTAGCCCCATCGCAAAGTTCGATCCGTCACTCGGTCGATGTTGTTTCCACGCCAACTCGATCGCGTCTCCGATTTTGCCATCGGGTCGGTGAAGATTTGCAGCCATGAATTTCATCATGTTTTCCGTTGAGCTGTGAAGCCCACCTGCACCCGGCAGATCTGCGAACTCCCAGGGAGACGTTTCCTTACCGAACACCGCGTGTGGCGTCGACATTCGTTTGGCTTGGTCCGGCGTAAGCGAGATGACGGTGTCAGTCATTCCGAGCGGTGCGGCGACTCGATCCGCGATGAGTTGTTCATACGTCATCCCTGCTCGCTTGGACAGCATGTGCCCCAACCAAGAGACCGCGAAGTTGCTGTACTCATACTCTGACGCGGGAGCGCGTCGCAATTTGTGTTCGCGTAAAAACTCGATCGCCTTGGCTGAATCGTAACTTTTATAAGGGTTGTCGCTCGTGGTGTCTTCCAAGTTGTCCGGCAGCCGCGGTAGCCCCGTTTGATGAGTCGCAAAGTCGAGCCACGTGATCGATTGCTCCTGCCACTGCGGCAGCGGGACTTCGGTGGCGTCGCTACCTGGAGTCTGCATCAAGAGGTCTTCGTTCGCAACGGCCGCATCCGCAAGCAAGATCCCGGTAAAGACTTTAGTGATCGACCCGATCTCGTATAGCGTGTGATCGTCGGCAGTGGCCTGTCCCTCCTTAGTCGCTCCTAGGTGAAATGAGAACTGTCGATCGCCGTCGATGATTCCGACTGACAAACCATCGACTCGCTGGGATTGAACCAGTGGAGCCGCTAACTCGCGAGCCTCCTTAATCGTGAGTTCCCCGGCGGGCAAGTACCGAAAACCTGACCAAATTAAGGACGCAATTACAGCGACCACCATCACGACAATATTCATCATTCTCATTTTTTCAAGTCCCACAAAAACAGGTTCCGAAACATGAACGCCGTGAAGGATAATTTAACGGAATGGCGCGAGCCATCCGGTGCCTCAAGCTTCAGAGAGACCAGACGGCTCGCGCCGCACCGTTAAAACCGTTCAATTTGCCGAAGAAAACCCTTTCACGGCGCAGCGTTGGCCCCATGCCAGCTTGTCAGGCTTGAGCCAAGTTTTAACGATTAGGTCAAGCCCTAGGAAAAAGATATGGGTATGAATAGGCTGGAAGCCTATTCTACGATTAGCCGATGCGGTCGGTACCCATGAGTGCACGCAGTACCTTGGGGACTTGGATGCTTCCATCCGCGTTTTGATGGTTCTCTAAGACCGCAATCATCGCTCGCCCGGTCGCGATCGCGGTCCCGTTGAGCGTGTGTACATAGCTGGTTCCCTTTTGTCCGGTGGTTTTGCTGCGGACGTTCAAGCGTCTGGCTTGGTAGTCGGTGCAATTGCTTGTACTGGTGACTTCGCCCCATTGGCCGCCGTCGCCGCGTCCTGGCATCCAAGCTTCTAAGTCATACTTTCGGTATGCTGGACCACCGAGATCGCCCGATGCGGTATCGATCACGCGATAGGGAACTTCGAGCGCATCAAATATTTCACACTCCAAGCCTCGCATTTCCTCGTGAATCGCATCGCTCTGTTCGGGCGTCGTGAAGGCAAACATCTCGACTTTTGTGAATTGATGAACGCGATAAAGCCCCTTGGACGCGCGCCCGGCGGCTCCCGCTTCGGTGCGAAAGCAATGACTCAGTCCACACAATTTCATCGGCAACGATTCAACAGGAATGGTTTCACCCGCCATCATACCACCGAGCGTAATTTCCGCTGTTGCAACCAAATTAAGGTCGGTGTTTTCGATGCTGTAAATCTGTGTTTCAGGCCCGCGAGGAATAAAGCCGGTCCCATGCAAAATCTCCGTGAGCGCTACGTCAGGAGTCGTGACGGGAGTGTATCCACGGCTTGACAGGAACGAGACGGCGAAATGTTGCAACGCTAAGTCAAGCAACACGGCTGCGTTCTTCAAAAAGTAGAAGCCCGCGCCAGCGACCCGCGCGCCAGCTTCGAAGTCAAACAGATTGTGTTGGTGTCCGAGCGTCAAGTGATCTTTAGGCGCAAAATCGAATTTTCGAATCGGCGTTTTGCCGAACGCTACTTCAATCGCGTCTTCTTCGCCACCACGCGGAGCGTCAGGATGAGTCAGGTTGGGTACTCGTAAAAGCAGCTCATTGATTTCAGCTTCGAGTTCGTCGTGTTCACGCTGAGCGACATCTTTTTGGTCACGCAACGAGCGCCCCAGTGCAACGCGTTGTTGTCGCTCGTCAGTATCCTTGGCCTTGCCAACCGATTGGCTGACTTCGTTGGCTTGGCGATTAAGCTCTTGGGCCGTTTGCAGTTTTTCAGTTCGTTGCAACTCCAATTCAACGAAACGATCGATATCCGTAGGGACACCGCGTTCGATACAATTTTTCTTAACGAGTTCAGGGTTGGCGAGAATTAGTTTTCGATCGAGCATGATTTTGAGATTTAAGACTTAAGATTTGAAATTTGAAATTTGAAATTTGAGATCTTCCCAACTCCTTTTAGTTGTGGTAACCAAAAGATGACAGATTGGGAGTTTCGCTACGAGGCCGGTTTCTTCGCGAAAAACCAGGGATTAAAATACGTTAGAGTCAGCAAATTTTCACGCTTGATCCGTTTCGTTTTCCTCAGTGGGCAAGAGGGGAGCGATTGCCTGTTCCCGGCGTTCATTGGCAGCCGATTTTAGTTTTACTTCAAAATCAGCTCGCCATTGCCGACTGTCATTATTGTAGGCTTCTTTACGTTGACGAGATTCGTACTTCGCGCGCGATTGATCGTTCAAATGACGTTGCCCCTCGATATCCGAATTCTGCAGGCTATTGGTCCAACCGCGTATTTGGCGTGAAATCGACTCGCACGTTAATTTGAGATTTGTGATCTCAGATCTGAGCTCGGCGAAACCGTTCATTCGTTCCATCACGCACAACATGCTTCGAACTTCGCCCGCTGATCCGCGTGCAATGTACAAGAAATTTAACAATTCTTTGGTCGTTCCACGTTCAAAGCCTTCGGCAATGTTGTTCGATATGGATAGGGTCGCCCGTTGAATCTGATTCGCCAAATCACCTTTGGCACGAAAAGTCGGATGTTGAGTCCATTCGAACATCTTTGCGGCAAGGTCAGCAGCCACTTGCCAAACAGGCAATTGTTCAAAGCGTTCGTATTTAATGATTCACTCTCTGATTTGAGATTTGAGATTTGAGATTTGCCTGACTCTAACGTATTTTTAGCCCTGGTTTTCCTCGAAAAAACCAACCTCATATCGAAACTCCAATTCTGTCATGCTTTTAGTTACTACAACTAAAAAGAGTTGGGAATGGACTCGCAGAAACAACGTCGGCCAGTTTAGCGAAAAACCACGCTTAAAATACGTTAGAGCCAGCAAGTTTGAGATTTCAAATTTCAAATTTCTGATTTCTGATTTCTGATTTCTGAGACATGTGGTGCCAGAGCCTTGCGCTCGCTTCGATACCATGGTGATAATCGGCAACGCGAAATTTTTCGTTGGGGCTATGGGCGTTATCGTCATCCAAACCCCAGCCCAATAGTAGGCAATCAGCACCAAGAGCTTCTTGAAATTTTGCGACGATGGGAATCGAGCCGCCTTCACGAATGAGTACTGGGGCAACGCCGAACGCTTCTTCGATCGCTTTCTTGGCGGCGTCGACGTAGGGGCTTTCAATGTTTGCTAACATCGCGGGTGCACCGTGTCCGATGTCGACGGTCAGCCGCACACCATGGGGCGTGTGTTTTCGGAAATGTTTTTCGACAGCGACAGCGACCTTGGCGGGATCTTGGTCTGCGACCAAGCGACATGTAAATTTGGCCGATGCCGTCGCTGGGATAATGGTCTTGCCACCAACACCCTGATGCCCCGATGTTAACCCGTTGATGTCGAAGGTGGGACGTGCCCAGCGCCTGACATTGGTGATTTGATCTGTCTCTCCGAACAACTCCGTCACACCGACAGAAGATGCTAAACGCGCATCGACATCACCGAGGGCAGCGATGGAAGCGAGTTCGCTATCGCTGAGCAAACGCACATCATCATAAAAACCTTCGACAAGAATCCGTCCCGTTTGCGGATCAACCATGGAGGACATCAGATGGCACAGGGCGATCGCTGGATTCATGACTGCACCGCCAAAGGACCCGCTGTGCAAATCTTGCCTGGGGCCATCGACACGGATTTCGATGGCGAGAATGCCACGAATGCCATACGTGATCGCGGGCTGGCCATCGGCATATTGGCTGTTGTCGCTGACGACGACACAATCGCAGGCGAGTTTCTTGGCAAGCGATGGCAGGATTTTTTCGAGCCCTTCGCTGCCTACCTCTTCTTCGCCTTCAATCAAAAACTTGATCTGAATTGGCAGCGGAATACCGGTTTCGAGCCAACGAGTGACACTTTGAATATGAGTCAGTACTTGGCCTTTGTCGTCCGTTGCCCCACGAGCATAAATATTCCCATTGCGAACCACGGGCTCGAACGGCTCGGAAATCCATTGATCCAGCGGTGCGGCCGGTTGAACATCGTAATGCCCGTAGACCAGCACGACTGGCGCCCCAGGAACTGCGGGAGTTTCGGCGTAAACGAGGTCAAACCCGCTCGTTGGGATTCGCTCCGCCGTCAGGCCCGCATGGGCGAGCTTGTAACATAACCATTGTGCAGCGCGGTCCATCTCCACCAATTGCGTGGGATCGCTGCTGACACTGGCAATTCGCAGCCAATCGAATAGGTCGTCAACGGCTGCTGGGCGTGTTTGACGCAGCTTTTCCAGAATGGCTGGATTCAGCGTTGAATGCGTGGCGTTTGTCAAGCGAAAACCTTCCTCAGCAGTGTTTAGGGGCAGCTCGGCGTTATTTATTGGATAGTCGCTACAGTTTTAAACAAACGATCCAAGAAGTCCGTAAAATTTTCTCGATCCGACGGAAGAGGAACTATCGTCCGCGCGAACGAGCGCTACAATATACCCATGTGTGCCAAGCCGAAAATGGCGTACTGGAGGCACACCTGTGCGAAGCCTTGTAATTGGCGTCGCAGGACTAAGTGGCACAACGGAATTGGACCGTCCAAGAGGTCCGGGGAATGAAGCGAGTAAGAGACAATGGACGAGCAAGTGGCAGTGATGGACGAAGTGATGGTTCGAACGACAAAACCATCGGAAAAGCGGGCTGAACCAAAGCCTAAACAACAGCCAAGGTACAACGTGATCCTGTGGGACGACCCAGACCACAGCTACGATTACGTGGTGATGTTAATGAAAGAAATCTTTCGGCAACCTGCCGAACGCGGTTTTCAGATTGCCAAAGAAGTGGATACGTCCGGTCGTGCGATTTGCCTGACGACGACGCGGGAGCACGCCGAATTAAAGCGTGATCAGGTTCATTCGTTTGGGAAGGACTCGTTAATTGATCGGTGTAAAGGCAGCATGTCGGCGACCATCGAACCGATTGGATGATTGCATCGAACGAGAAATTGATCGCCGTGTTTGAACTCATGGCGACAAAGTTAGAGGTTAGTTTTGATCGTTCGGAGCTGCGTAAGCTGTTTTCGGCCTCGGAAGCGGCTGGCGGTGATCCACTGGGGTCGCTTTATCGCGTTGCCGAACGTTATCGCGTTCGGCTGGGTATTTTTGACTGCAGTTTCGACGAAGCCTTGCAGTTTGTGCGTCAAGGTTATCCGATTGCCATTGCCCCGCCGGCCGATGCCAACGCGGGGTCCGATACGGAAGCGGCCTCGGATGATTGGTGGGTTTTGCTCGCTTTTGGTCGCAGGGGAATTCGGACTTGGACGACGCAAACCGGCGGTAAGACAAGGTGGAAGTCCGTTCGTTCTCTGCGGTCCATTTTTGGATCGAAAAACAAGTCCGACACCCACCGCAGGTTGATCGTTGCCCAACCGCTTGATGCTGCCATCATGGGTGAGCGACAGGACAAACCGTTGTCCCGATTCGTCAGTCTCATGCGGCCCGAACGCGGGGACATCATTGCGATCACGGTTTTCGCACTGGTCGTCGGTGTGCTGGGGCTTGCGACGCCCCTGGCAGTTGAGTCGCTGGTGAATACGGTTGCCTTCAATCGCTATGTGCAGCCCATTATTGTGCTGGCCATTATCCTGTTCGTGTTTCTTGCCTTCGCAGGAATGCTAACAGTCGTAAAAGCGATTGAGTCGGAAATTATCCAGCGGAGGCTGTTTGTGCGCGTGGCACTTGACCTTGGACACCGACTCAGCAACGTCAATTTGCCTGCCTTGGATAAACGCAACGGTTCAGAACTGGTGAATCGATTTCTGGACATTACAACGATTCAAAAAGCCGTCGCGTCAATGTTGCTTGACGGTATTGGCTTGGTAATCACCGTGGTTATTGGCATGTTCGTGCTTGCTGCGTATCACCCATTCCTGCTCGGGTTTGACATCGCGCTGCTGCTGCTGATGACGTTCATGATATTCGTTCTGGGCCGGGGCGCCGTAAAGACGTCGATTAAGGAGTCCAAAGAAAAATATCACATGCTTGGTTGGTTGGAAAACATCGTGGCCAACCCGACGGCGTTTCGGTTACACGGCGGCGACCTGCTAGCGATGGACCAAACCGATCAGATGGCCGCAAAGTATTTGGAGTACCGAAAGACACATTTTAGAATCCTTGTTCAACAAATCATCTTTGCAGTTTCAGTCGAAGTCATCGCCTCTGTTGTGCTGTTGACAATCGGTGGCTGGCTAGTGATCAACAACGAATTGACGCTCGGACAATTAGTGGCAGCGGAGCTGATCGTTGCAGTCATCGTCGGTGCATTCGCGAAAATGGGCAAGCATTTAGAGATGTTTTACGATTTGCTTGCTGCGGTCGACAAGCTTAGCCAAATCTTGGATTTACCAGAGGCAGACGTGGGTGGCTACGATTTGCTTCGCAGCGACGGTCCGTTGAAACTTGATATCCGAGACCTATCCGTCATCGTTGGTGGCGCGACGGTACTTGAAAATTTTTCTGCGAACCTAGCACCGGGAAGCTCCGCAGTCTTGCTCGGTCCCCCTGGGTCGGGGAAGTCAGTGCTGCTTGAAGCACTTGCCACGCTTCGTCCGCCGGCGCTGGGCAGTATCGAAGTCAACGGCGTTGATCTGCGGCAGTTGGACCACTCCCACTATACGAAAAACATTGGATTTGCCCGCGCAATTGAAATTTTCGATGGCACGATTGAACAAAACATCGATTTGCACCGACCCGAAATTTCGGCGAGTGACGTTCAAGATGCATTGCAATTTGTTGGACTTGCTGACGAAATTCGCCAATTGGAGAACTCGCTCGAAACGAACCTGATAAGCGGTGGCAGGCCATTGTCGGCGACTCAAGCTGCTCGGTTGATGATTGCGCGAGCCATCGTGGGGCGGCCATCGTTAGTGTTGATTGATTCTTTGCTCGACGGTTTACCCAATGAGACCGCCGAGGATATTATCAGTCGCTTGCATTCAAGACCGATGCCTTGGTCACTCGTTGTCGCGACCTCACGGTCCGACTTCGTTGACTTGTTTATGGAAAAATGGGACTTGTCTGGTAGCATCAGAACGTAGGATGGACTTCCAGTCTTTCATACCGCATAACTTCAAAAGGAAGACGGAATGGCGTGGAATTAAGTAGCGGAACGGCGCGAGCCGTCCGGTGCCGTTTCGAAAAATCCAGCAAAACACCGGGCGGCTTGCGCCTCACCGCTAACAAAATGCTTCGCATTTTCGTTAAGTCCACGCCATAAGTTCACCTCCGTGGCGTAGGCAGTATGGGCGACTTGCGGGTCATGCGTCAACTAAATCAATCGATACAAGATTGGCAACTATTATGGCAAATTTGATCGATACAACCAGCACCGGCCTACGTCGACAAGGAATCAATGTTCGTTCCGTTGACCTACGTGGACGGCGACCGCTGCAGACCGCGACGCAGTTAATCCAGTCAACTCGAACGGCGAGACGATTGGCGACGTGGTTAGCGGTGGCAATGGTTTTCGTCGTGATTGCGTTGCTTTGGCTTCCCTGGCAGCAAACCGCTCGCGGGGCTGGCCGCGTGACAGCATTTTCACCGATGGAAAGGCCGCAGGCGATTTTGGCGCCGTCCAAAGGGATCATTGTTGACGTGCCGAAGGACTTGTTGGAAGGCTCACGGGTGCAACAAGGTAGCAAGCTGTTAACGATTCAGCCGACAGCGGCAAACATGGAAGATCAGTTGGAGAAAGCGAGCGAAGATTTAGCTCAGAAGTTAGCGGCAACCGAACAATTAGCTGAAGTTTATAAGGCGAATATTGAGGGATACGAAGCTGCCCGCGATTTTGCCGTGTTGGCGGCTGATGAAGCGGTTGAAGCAACAGCCGCTAAATTGCGAGGCAAGCAAGAAGAGGTAAAGAGCTACGAAGCCAAGGTCTTGCAATCGCAGAAAAATTTTGATCGGCAATCGGATCTTTATCGTCAAGGCATCAAGTCACTGAAAGAAATTGAAAAGCTGGAACAGGAGCTTTGGACAGCAAAGGCCGACCTGAAAGCGGTCCTGGAGGCAGTCAAGTCCGCCGATAGTGAACTGCAAAACAAAAAAGCAGAACGCGACCAGAAACGAAGTGAAGCGCAAACCAAAGTTGAATCGGCACGAGGTGTATGGCAGAAAGTCGTCGGTGACGCAGCCAGCATTCGTAAAGAAATGCGAGATAACGAAATCAAAATTTCGTCTCTCTCACGAATGTATGTTACCGCCCCGCGTGATGGAGTCGTTCACCGCCTGCCGTTAGTGGAAGGTGGCCAAACGGTCAAGGAAGGCGATTACTTGCTGACGATCGTGCCGGACACGCGAGAGCTGGCAGTAGAGATGACGGTGGTCGGAAACGACTTACCATTGGTACGAGTTGGAAATCACGTTCGATTGCAATTTGAAGGTTGGCCAGCGCTGCAGGTCTCAGGATGGCCCGCAGTTTCGGTCGGATCTTTTGGCGGCCAAGTAGCCGTGGTCGATCCAACCGATGATGGTAGCGGTATGTTCCGCGTGTTGATCAGACCGGAACCTGGGGAACGCCCTTGGCCGGACGAGAAATACTTGCGGCAAGGATTGAGAGCGAACGGCTGGATCATGCTCGGCACGGTCTCAGTCGGTTACGAACTATGGAGAAGAGTTAACGGATTTCCGCCCTCGGTAGATCCGGAGATTGGTGCTAAGGATGGCAAAATCAGTTCTAGCTCTTCGAAGTCAAAGTCGAAGCCGCCGTTGCCCAAGTGATCGGCGACGTTGGCTGGCGATCGCTCTACTCGTATCAACATTTGGATTGGGGTTTGCGGGTTGCAAGAGTCCGCGTCGAGGCGAACCGATATCGCTCGCTAACATGAATGCGGTCGCAGCGGTACAGACGCAGTCGTCAGCGGCTTCCAACGAAACGGCCCCACCGCAATCGGCGTCTGACACAACAATCCCCAAGCCGGCGCAAGACGTTGTGAGTAATCCTGAATTCGGCTTGGCTAGCCACCTTGAGTCGCAATTTGACCCCGAAAATTCGTCGTTTGGAAATTCACCGGCGCCAGAAACGGACATTGAATTACCGTCCAAGGAAAGTCTGGATTCCGACAGTTCCGAAAAATCGAGTGACGAATCAAGTCTGCCAATTCCCGTAAAGATCCCGGCAGGCGAGCCTTCCAAGGTCGTTGCCAACACCGTGACCATTGATGATGTGCTGATTTCGGCGACGCAATCGTTCCCAGCAATTCGCGAAGCATCGTTGCTGCGGAGCTTAGCGATTGGAAACCAAATTGCCGCCTTGGGCGAATTCGACGATAAGCTCGAAGCGTTCACGATCAATCAACCACTTGGGTTTTACGAAAACTACCGTCATGGCGTGGGCTGGAAAAAACCGCTCACTCTCGGTGGGACAGGTTACGTAGGATATCGACTTGGCGATGGGTCATTCGAACCGTGGTATGGGAACCGAGAAACGAATCAAGGCGGCGAGTTTAAAGCTGGGTTCGATATTCCGTTGTTGCAGAATCGTTCGATCGATCCGCGACGTACTGCCGTTCGTATTGCATCGCTGGATATTCAACGCGCGAACCCTGAGCTGTTTCAACAAGTTTTGACGACACAATACGAAGCGACAAATGCCTATTGGACCTGGGTGGCCGCTTCCAAGCAGTACAAGATCGCGATGGAACTGATGCGGCTTGCCGAAGAACGAGTCGATCGAATTGAGAAACAGATCAAGGCCGGCGACGTCGCTAGGATCGTGGGAATCGATAATCGACGGTTGCTCGCATCACGACGTGAAAAATTGATTGAAGCACGGCAAAAACATGATTCATCTGCCATCAAGCTGTCGCTCTACTATCGCGATTCAGTCGGTCGCCCTGTCTTGCCAACGCTCGAATCGCAGCCACTTGATTTCCCTCTAATGCCAGATGCATCGATCGATGTCAACGCAGAAATTAACCGTGCGCTGACCAACCGACCTGAGCTTGAGATTTTAGGCGTTGTCGAAGAACAGATTCGCGCGGAACTGAGATTGGCAATCAATCAACGCATGCCAGAAGTATCCTTCGGAACTGAAGTGTCTCAAGACGTTGGCGGGTTGGCCAGCACCAAAGGAGACAAGCAGCCATTCATACTGGAAGCAGGCTTGATTGGAACGGTACCCGTCCAGCGACGCAAGGCAATCGGGAAGGCACAAGTGCTTCGTGCGAAGCTGGGACAAATCGATGCGAAACGACAATTGACCTCCGACAAGATATCTAACGAAGTTCGTCAAGCACTGACTGTCTATGACGCCGCTCATCTACGCCTTGAACAAGCTCAAATCACCAAAGAACTTGCCAGCCAAACACTGGACGCTGGCGAGACATCATTCGCGGCTGGCGATATCGATATTTTGCTATTGAATATCTATGAACAAGCGTTCGCAGACGCTGGCGCCGAAGTCATCAACGCCAAAGCGGATCTGCTCAGTGCTGAAGCAATGCTGATGACGGCAACCGGGCGATCTTTGCTTCAAAACGACAATGGTGAACGATGAATCAATGAGTGGGATAGGCTTCCAGCCTGTCGTTTCTCGATTGACAGGCTGGAAGCCTATCCCACTTATTGATTGGCCGTTCCTAAGTTCGAGTTTTTCACTTTTTGCAGATCAAAAAGCTCGCAAAGTGAGCATTGGAGAATAATTGCATTCAATTGTTTGATACCCTGGATCAAGAGCACCCACGGACCAATTGGGGACAATTGTTCTACAATGAGCGGCTTCGCCGCTCGAAAAGTGCTCGGAATTCAGCAGAGTGCGATATAGAGAATTGACCCGGAGGATCGTCCGGTCTAGCATCGAAGTAGTTGACCAAGATCCACTTATCAACTTCCTTACTGCTTCAAACTCGACTTCACGTCCATGACTAAATCGACACGATCTCGCCTAGGAATGCCGCATCCTTCCACAGCGCACGCGATGCCCAAAACCTCTTGTCGCAACATCCCGCTCGCATTTATATATTTTATTGCGTTTGTGGTCGCTGCTGGCTTCGTCCTGACGAGGACATCCTTGGCGCAAGAACCTCCGCCACCGGTCGCACCTGCCCAACCTCAAGCACCGGCAAAAAAACCTGCCGTTACCGTACCTGCGGCGACCGCACCTGGCGCTAAACCTGCCGCAGGACCTGCTGCTCCGGCAAACAACGCAGCACCCAAGACCCCAGCCGCACCGGGAGCAAAACCCAACGTTCCCGTGGTCGCGTCTCCGGTTGCCGCAACGGGAGTGGCCGGTAAACCCAAGCCCAAGTTGGAGACCGTTGAGCTGATCACCAAAGACAACATTAAATTACGAGCGTTTTACTTCGCGTCTGATAAAGGCAAAGAAGCGGTTCCTGTGATCATTGTTCATGAATGGGAAGGCCAAGCCAGCCCCTATGGAACGTTGGTGAAATCGCTCAACGACGCTGGCTGCGCCGTGATTGTGCCTGAACTTCGCGGCCACGGCGGCAGTCGCGAGAATGGTCCCGCAGGACGCCCATTTGACGTTGCGCGCATGGGAAAGGGGGATGTTGCAAACATCATCGGTGGCGATATGGAAGCCGTGAAAAGCTTCTTACGAAAAGAAAATGATAATGGCAAGCTTAACCTGAACGCATTGGTATTGATCGGAGTCCGCGAAGGAGCAGTGATCGCCGCTCAATGGGCCGTGCAAGACCTGAATTTCCCAAGTGTGGGAGCGATGAAGCAGGGCAACGACGTGAAATCGCTCGTGCTCGTTTCGCCTGAAAGATCGTTAAAAGGTTTTACACTCGATGAAACGCTTCGTGATCGTTTGTTATGGCAACTTCCGTTCCTGATTGTTGTCGGTAAGGGCAGCGACCAGTTTGCAGAATCCGACCGTTTTTACAAACGGCTTGAATCGATGAAGAAGAAAGCTGGCAAGGGTACCGCGCTCGGACTCGAATTAAGCGTGGTCGCCACCTCTCTGGCAGGCCAATCGTTTGTCAATGATGCGCCCGGTGTGATCGACAAAGTAACTGCTTTTGTGAAGGCGCATGTCATCGATGTTTCGGCCAAGATTCCGTGGGTCGAACGCAAATAATCGATTGGTTTTGCTTCCAAACATTGCGGTCAGAAAAAAACACCGGTTTCCCCGCGATTGACACGTCAGCGAGCAGTCCTAAACTATTCAACTTCGGCGGAGTAGCTCAGTTGGTTAGAGCACCGGCTTCATAAGCCGGTTGTCACCGGTTCAAGTCCGGTCTCCGCTACTTGATGAAAACAACGTGATTTACTGGATTTCCGCGACTTGCCGAACGTCGGCAACGCACGCTTTCAACAACCGCCAAATGGGAACCTTCCCGCTTGGCTCAAATTGGAAGCCTTCCCATGCCACGACTCACCAATACTCTGCCCAAGTACCGCAAACACTCAAGCGGCAATGCCCGAGTCACCATCAACCGTCGCGCCTACCTTCTCGGTCCCTATGGAACCAAAGCTAGCAGGCACTGATGCAGACAAGCCTTGAAGCACTGCATCCGACAAAAATAAATTGAAATCGATGGCGATCAAGAAGTCAGACCTCTACTCCTCTCTCTGGGCCTCGTGCGATGAACTGCGTGGCGGTATGGATGCCAGCCAGTACAAGGACTACGTCCTGTTCATGCTATTCATCAAGTACATCTCCGACAAATACGGGGATTCGGATGACTTCGCCCCGCCGGTCACAATTCCCAAAGGCGCAAGTTTCAAGGACATGTTCGCCCTCAAGGGCAAGGATGGCATCGGCGACAAGATCAATACCCAGATCATCCAGCCACTCATCGACGCTAACGCCCGCCTTGCTCGCAGCGACTTCCCCGACTTCAACGGCCCTAAGAATCGCCTGCGAGAATAGGACATCCACCGCATCGTGGACACCTTCAACCGCCACGCCGAAGTCCCTCGCTACGCCCGCATGGTCTCGGTTGCTGAAATCAGCGATCCCAAGAACGACTTCAATCTCAACCTGCCTCGCTACATCGACAGCACCGAGCCCGAGGACTTGCAAGACATCAACGGTCACCTTCGTGGCGGCATCCCGGAACGCGACATTGACGGTCTCGATCGATACTGGCAAGTGCTCCCTTCAGTGCGTGCGACGCTGTTCAAAAAAGCAAAGTATGCTGGCTATTACAAGCTGACGAATGACAACGTTAAGCCTGCAATTTTGGAGCATTCAGAGTTCATTGATTTCCGAACCGGTGTGGACAAGCAATTTGCAAAATGGAAGAAATCCAACGCTTTGCATCTCAAGTCGTTCGCGATCGACGGGCATCCGAAAGCACTTATCGAGACTCTCTCGGAAAACCTTCTTAAAACGTTTGCCAATGCGCCGTTGCTCGACCATTACGACATCTACCAGCATCTGATGGATTACTGGTCGGCGACGATGCAGGATGATTGTTACTTGATCGCGGCAGATGGTTGGCTTGAAGCGTCGAAGCCGAAACTGATCGTAGAAGATAAGAGTAAGAAGACCAAGGACAAACCCGACTTCACCGTCGGCAAGAAGAAATACAAGAGCGAGTTGATTCCCTCCGCGCTGGTCATCGCCCGCTACTTCGCCAAGGAGCAGAGGTCAATCGAGAAGCTGGAGACCGACATCGCCGCCCTCCAGCAACAGATGGAAGAATTGGCCGAAGAACACAGCGGCGAGGGCGGCCTTCTGGAAGACGCCAAGAACGACAAGGACAAGCTTACCAAAGTCAGTGTCAGCGCCCGACTCAAAGAACTCTCATTAGTCGCATTACTCCCATCTGTCCCATCCGACGATGCGGATGAGCGCGCCATCCTGCAACAATATCTCGCCCTCAGCGAGCAGGAAGCCACCGCGAACACCGTCCTCAAGGCAGCGCAGGAAAGCCTGATGGAAAAGGTCTTCGAGCAATACGCCAAGCTCACCGAGGACGCCATTAAGACCCTTATTGTGGACGACAAATGGCTATCCACGCTCGCCGCAACCGTGCAGGGCGAACTCGATCGAGTTTCGCACACCCTCACTGGCCGCATCCGCCAGCTCGCCCAACGCTACGCCACCCCGCTGCCGCAGCTCATCGACGAAGTCGCCGCGCTGGCCAACCGCGTGGCAGAACACCTCAAAAAAATGAGATTTCAGCCATGAAGAAAGCCAAGAGCACCAAGATTGAAGTCAAAGGCACGGCAATCGCCATCTTGTCCCAACAGGCCGGGGACTTCATTTGCCTGACTGACATTGCCCGATTCAAAGATCCCGTGCGGACGGACTATCTGATTGGAAACTGGCTGCGGAATCGGAACACGATCGAGTTCCTGGGGATTTGGGAGCAGCTCTACAACCCGGATTTTAATCCCATCGAATTCGATGGGATTAAAATTCAAGCCGGTCTCAATAGCTTCATCCTCACTGCCAAACAATGGATCGAGAAAACCGGTGCTATCGGGATCGTTTCCCAAGCGGGACGTTACGGTGGAACCTATGCCCACAAAGACATCGCCTTTGAATTCGCAGCGTGGGTCTCGGTCGAGTTCAAGCTGTATCTGATCAAAGAATTTCAACGCCTCAAGGAAGATGAGAGCCAGAGATTATCGCTCGCTTGGAACCTCAACCGCACCCTTTCCAAGTTGAACTACCGGATTCACACGGACGCCATCAAAGACCATCTCATTCCGCCGACGGTGACTGCGGCGCAGGCGGCCATTACATACGCCAACGAAGCGGACGTGCTGAACGTGGCGCTGTTTGGAAAAACGGCAAAACAGTGGCGTGAGACCAATCCGAAACTGGACGGCAATATGCGGGACCATGCCACCATCGAGCAATTACTCGTGCTGGCCAACATTGAGGGCATGAATGCCGAGTTCATTCGCATGTCGTTACCGCAGGGAGATCGGTTAAAACGACTCAACGAGATCGCGATTCGGCAGCTTGAAACACTACTTACCAAACGTGATGTCAGGAGATTGGAAAATGGCTAAGCAACCTCAGCCTACGACCGAACCGGATTCGGTCTTAGAACTACATAACGATGCTGGATATCAGGAGCTAGTCTCCGGCATTTCGGCGCTGGTTGGTCAACTCAACGCTCTGACGGAAGTGGCCGTGGAGCAATGCCGCCGAACCGTTGAAGCGATTGAAGCCTCACGATCACGTGACGCATCGCGAATCGAACCGACGTTGGACCAGCTATTGGACCACTGCGGAAACACACGCGGGTTGGAATTGTTTCGGCGCTTGTGCCGCTATTACTACTTCATCAACCCGGCGGCTGCGGCGGAGTATGTGCTGACTTATCGCGATTTATGGGAACATGACGAAGATGAAGAATTGAAAATGGAGAACGAGGCGGATTGAAAATTGAGAATGGAGAATGGACAATGACTTCTGCTCTCCGTTCTCAATTGTCAATTGTCAATTCTCCATTGCCGTCCGGCTACAAGCAGACGGAGGTGGGCGTCATCCCGGAGGAGTGGGATGCGGGTGGTCTTGGCCGCTTCTGGAGCGTCACGGATTGTAAACATGTGCCTGCCACGTTTGTCGCGAACGGATTTCCAATCGCGAGCATTAAGGAGGTTCAAAGTCGTTTCGTTGACCTCACGAGCGCGAAGCAGACAACTCAGTATTTCTACAATCTGTTGATTGATGGTGGACGCAAACCGGAGCCGGGCGACCTGATTCTTAGCCGCAACGCAACCGTTGGCAAAGTCGCTCAGGTCACGGAGTCGCATCCGCTTTTTGCGATGGGGCAAGACGTTTGCCTTCTGAGAAAGAAATCGCCCGACCACTCCACCGAGTATCTGCAATCGGTCTTTCAGTCACCCATCGTTCTGAATCAACTTTCCAATCTGATGGTCGGTTCGACATTCAAGCGGGCGAACGTGGAACAGATTCGGAATTTCGCAGTGCCGATGACAAGTCCGCCCGAACAACGCGCCATCGCGACGGCGTTGAGCGATGTCGATGCGCTGCTGGGCGTGCTGGACCGGCTCATCGCCAAGAAGCGCGACCTCAAACAGGCCGCCATGCAGCAACTCCTGACCGGCCAGACCCGCCTCCCTGGCTTCGACGGCGAGTGGGAGGTGAAGCGGTTGGGTCAGGTTGCCGAGGTGAAGACCGGACCATTTGGTTCTTCGCTGCATGAAAGTGACTACGTCAGAGAAGGAACGCCAATCATCACGGTGGAGCACCTCGGCGAGTTCGGCGTAGAGCACGTTAACCTGCCACTGATATCTGAATTCGATCGCAGGCGGCTCGATCGTTACATTTTGGAAGTCGGTGACATCGTTTTCAGTCGCGTAGGCTCCGTGGATCGAAATGCCCTAATCCGCGAGT
>JAYVSE010000411.1:0-5319 GCA_043775635.1 Planctomycetaceae bacterium
CCTTCGACCACCACCCAGCTTGCCTGGGAACGAAAATGCGAAGCATTTTGTTAGCGGTGAGGCGCGAGCCGCCCGGTGTTTCGCTGGGTTTTTCGAAACGGCACCGGACGGCTCGCGCCGTTCCGCTACTTAATTCCACGCGGCAAGCTGGCAGGGGTATAAGAAAAAGTTATGGGGTATAAAAAGGCTGGCAGCTAATCCTACTCTGAAACTGGCAGGAGCGTGCCACCGCTGGCAAGGACTTCCAACTGCTCACTAAGCT
This sequence comes from Planctomycetaceae bacterium, assembly GCA_043775635.1. GTDB lineage: Bacteria > Planctomycetota > Planctomycetia > Pirellulales > Pirellulaceae > UBA6163. Next base: position 263 of record JAYVSE010000411.1, read on the forward strand.
CCTTCTCAAGTGATTCTAGCGTTAAATAGCCGACGTGTACGATTTCAATTCGACCGTCCTTACCCACAATCACGGTTTGCGGGATTGCATTGGCTTTGAATGCGCTGCAAAGCTCGCCGGCAGGATCCAAAAGAACCTTGGGTTTGACCTCGGCGGTCGCAAAAAAACTTTGGACAGCGGCGTCGTCTTCACCGGCATTGACGGCATAAAACTCAACCCCACGGTCTGCGAATCGATTCGCAACGCCGGCGATCACGGGCATGGCCTTGATGCATGGCCCACACCAGGTAGCCCAAAAATCGAGCACGACGATTTTTCCTTTCAGATTACTCAACGTGACGGTCGGTGCAGTGGTTTCCACCCCTGAATCGGCTTCTTTATCCGTTGCTGGTTGATACAGCACCGCCTCGAAATCTGGCGCGACTTGTCCTGTCAATACATGATGCGAGTTATCCGTGACCGACTGGTTGTAGTCTTCGAGCGATTCGTACTCCACCGCATCCTTGGGGGCGTTGAAAGTGAATAAGTTTGCGGCCAATTCGCCATCGACTCGCCACAGCGTGAACAGAAACTCCAACTCGTAGGAAAAATTCTCAGGCAACGAATTGCCGTCCCCAGAGCCGATCACTTTTGTCAAATCGATAACCATTCGAAGCGGCTGTGCTTTTTCTTCGTCTGTTGCCAGCCATAAATCCCAACTCACGCCGTCCACCTGGACGCCGCGTAAATGTACGGCAGCGGTGTTGTTGTAAGGCTCGCGATCGACAATTTCCAGGCTTTCCATCTCTGTCATCAATGACTCTTTGGGGTCGACGCCACAGAGAGTGAGCGCCATCACCGGTTCTGGATAAGGTCCAAGCGGCACCGGCAAGTTGCTGACCACCGCTTGCAGAGATTCCGCCGTGGGTGTTTTGTAGTAGGCCGTTGGGTTCAGCAATACGGATGTGTCTTTGCCGTCGCAAAAGATTCGAAACGACTGTTCAGACGATTTCAAATAGACCGTGTAAAGATTTGGCGCAAGCGAAGCCAGTTGATAAACGGAACTTTCGCCGCCAAGCGATTCCGCTCCGACCGTGCTGCGAACCGTCAATTCCACGGTTGCACGAATACTCTTGGCCGCCTTCATTCGATTGCCGACGATATCCAGCGCCATCGCTGCCGCTGCTCTTGCTTCCTTGTCTATCTCAACTCCCCCAACAGGCCCCGCGAGATCCGTAACTTTCGGTGTTGGCGGCGGTGGTTCTTGGGAGCATGCGATGGAACCAAGACACGATGATGAAATGGCTGTGGCGAGGGCGACGAGCACATAAAATCGTGCTTGCGGAGTAAAGTAGCAATGCTTTGCGTTTATCATTTTTGGTAGTGTTTTTGGTCAAGTGTTAAAAAATCATTCTTGTTTTAGACGTTGCAAATCGTCTTGCTGGCCCAGGTGCTCCAGCAGCATTTGGGATCTCGACTTCGCGATGTTCACGACGGCATCGGGACGAGATGGTGTCATTCCTACGGATAAGAATAGTTCAAGCGATTCATCAGCGGCACCCGCCGCTTCGAGTCGATCGGCAACCATAGCCGTGGGGCCGAGGCTAAGTGTCAAAGGCATTTTGGAAAGCTGGTCTCGCCATCGCCGACTATTAACACGCACCTCGGGCGGAGGCGTTTTTCTCCACAAGAGTATGGCAGCAATCTGTGCCAGCGCCGCGCGTTCTTTCTGCTCCGACAAAGATTGCAATACCGCAGTGGCTTGCCCGTCGTTGGTTTGCCCGTCCTTGGTTTGCCCTAGCAGCCAGCTTGCCGCCACCAATTTGGTTGCAGCGAGCGAATCGTTGTTGGCCAATATTTTTTCCGCTGCTGTGATCGCGGCTGGCGGCAATCGTCCTCCCAGCCAATGAATAGGCAACCCCCCCAAAATCATCGGTGGCAAGGGCCGGGCGTCGATTTGATTGACCAACTCCAGGGCGGCCGGGTACCGCTGAGCCTGAAACGCCGCCTGCCACAGATGCATCGATAGCCACTGAGCCCGCCAAACGCGACTATCACGCGACACAGACTCCAGCAATGGTGAAATCGACGCAGTATATTCTTTGGCATGAAACTGTTTGAGCGCTGCGATGGTCTCTGGGGCGCTGAAACCGGGCTCGACCCAAATGACTCGCGTCGCAGCAACTTGGACGGTAGTGGTCTCGCCATCAACCACGAACCCCATGCCAGACTCATCGAAATTTTGGACCACCCCTGTACGCTGAATGATTGCGCGAGGTGAAAACGCTTCGCCGGCATCTTTCATCGACGGCGGTTCAATCCAAACTCGATCTGTCGGGTCAGCCACGGCAGCCACTGCCGTTGGATCTGCTGAATAAACTGCCGCTACGATTGAGCTGGCGAAGACCGTGAAAACAGCGATGGGAAACAAATTCATGGCCTGCCTTCTGTTGCCGGCGCGGCATCGCTTGACGCTTTGATTGCCTCGCCGAGTTGATCGATGGAGATGTAGCGGTATTCACCGTGATTTTCGGTCGCGAGTTGGCGCAAGAAACTATCAGGTGCCGCGATCGAATCGGTACCGAATTCAATGGAATGAATGGTTGCACCGGCACGCTCAGCCAGTTGCTTGACCTCAGCCAATTGAGCCGCACTCAATCTGGGAACTCGAGCGTCCGTTAGGAAAAAAACGACGTCGGGGCACATCCGCAATGCCATTCGCAGCGCTTCGTAATGTTCCGTTCCTCCAAACGCTTTAATGGCGTCCACGTAGCTCGCGGCGCGGCGCACCATCGACTCGTCGCCGAGCAACAATCGAAGCCCCGAGCCTGCGGGTACGAATGGCCGTGCCTCATCATTGTAAAAGATGATTTGAAATTGTTGATCTTTGCTCAACGAGTTCAAACTTCGTTTCAGCTCTTTCTTGGCCGCGCGAAGGGGTCTGCCGCCAAAACCGTTCATGCTGTCGGATCGGTCAAAAACGTAGATAAAGCGAGAGCCAGACCCAGAAACACCAAACAGCATCGTTGTGGTTGGTTTACCATCCAAATTGAGACCTGAACCCTTGCCAATGGAATCGGCGCCGCTGCCGAATGCCCCTGCCAACTCCCCCGCCGCAATCGACGGCACATCACCCGCAGTCATCTCCGCTAACATGCCGTCGAGATCGATCGGTGGTGCCACGTTGGCGGGTGCAAGTGATGCTGCAGTGATGGAAGTCGCTTGGTTATTTTCCGCAGCAGTCGTCGCTTGCGATTGTATTGCGAGCTTGTTTGGTGGTGAGTAACGATCTCGGTTGGGCAGACGTTCGACCATCGCGATCCCAACAGGGCGGTCTATTTCCGCATTGGTGCCATGGCTTTGTCTTTGGGTAGACCAGCCAATGGCGGTGAGCACAACCGCATGAAAAACGAGCGAAAAAGCCCAGGCTGGCACCATCCGCGGCGGCGACTCGATTACTAGCTGGTCATCGGTTTTCATTGCATTTTCACCTGCGCAGCATCGAGCGGCAAATAAGTGTCCGGTACCTTTTGTGCAAAGCACCCGAAGGGCGAGTTCCTCGCAAAAGATACCGGACACTTATTTCCCGCTCATTGCTCCGCATAATCGGTACAAACCGAGCAACTATTTGGACTTCTAAAGGCCCAGACCTGTGGTAAATTCCTGTCCATCCAATTAGGCTCGGAGCGAGTCGAAAAACATTTTACCAGTGTCCCTGTTACTCGTTTAAGAGAATTGGTCCGTGAAAGGCGAAAATAATCGATATCTGTTCACCAGTGAATCTGTGAGCATGGGGCATCCAGACAAACTGGCTGATCGAATCTCCGACAGCGTGCTGGATGCATTGTTGGCACAAGATCCCATGAGCCGCGTCGCTTGTGAAACGCTCGTGACGACTGGCCTAGCCATCATCGCAGGCGAAATCACGACAAAAGCAATCGTGAACTACCAGCAGATCGTCCGCAATGCCATCAATGAAGCTGGCTATACCGATGATGAAATGGGTATTTGCGGCAATACATGTGCCGTCATGGTGACGCTCGACTCTCAAAGCCCTGATATCGCCATGGGCGTTAACAGCGACGAAGCGGCTGGAAAAGACGTCGGTGCCGGTGACCAAGGATTGATGTTCGGATTCGCTTGCCGCGATACCGAAGAATTGATGCCACTGCCGATCGCACTTTCACATCGCGTGATCAATCGTCTCACCGAAGCTCGCCAAAATAAAGAAGTTGACTGGCTGCGACCGGACAGCAAGAGCCAAGTCACGATTGAATACGATGGGTTCACGCCTATCCGCGTCGACACGGTCGTTGTTAGCACGCAGCATGCACCGTGGGTCGATAACGATACACTTCGCAAGTTTGTGATCGAAAACGTGATCAAGCCATGCTTGCCCACAGATCTGGATTGCAGCAACATCAAGTATCACATCAATCCAACGGGCAAGTTTGTTGTCGGTGGCCCGCACGGTGACTGTGGATTGACCGGACGCAAAATCATCGTTGATACGTACGGCGGCTGGGGACGACACGGCGGTGGTGCGTTCAGCGGCAAGGACCCAACCAAGGTTGACCGATCCGCTGCTTACATGGCTCGCTACGTCGCCAAGAACATCGTCGCTTCCGGCTTAGCCGATCGCTGCGAAGTTCAACTCGCGTATGCGATCGGTGTCAGCGCCCCGGTAAGCGTCCGTGTGGATACCCAAGGCAGCGGTCGAATTGAAGATTCGAAGCTCTGCGAACTCGTTCGCGAGCATTTCCCTCTAACACCTGCGGGCATCATCAACCACCTCAAGCTTCGCCGACCCGTTTTCGTTGCGACAACTTCCGGTGGCCACTTTGGACGCACAGGTGATACTTTCACGTGGGAAAAAACTGACAAGGCCGAAGCACTTGCCGAAGCCGCTGGCTCTGTTGCCCAAGCGGCTTCCTGATCGTGAGATAGGCTGCCAGCTTGTCCTGTTTAGGTCGAAAATAGGCTCCCTTCTCCCCCGGTACTCCGGGGAGACTGTTGAAATACTAGCAAAGGCTAGACGTTGTCTACTGGCGATTGGGCACCATTTTTTTGGATTCAAG
>JAYVSE010000412.1:0-5872 GCA_043775635.1 Planctomycetaceae bacterium
CCGTTGTTATAGTGGGTTTCCATCGTTTTAGTGAGCCGATGGCGCTAGCCACGGGCCGTCAACGGTAAGCGTCCTGCTGTAGGGCCCGACGCTAGCGCGTACGGCTCACTAAATCAACAGCCCGCTAGCGTTGTTTGCTCAAAATCGAATCGATCGCGGTAGCCAACCCTTCAATCTTTCGGCGATACCTGGTTGGCGAGGTTCTGCGAATGCTTTGTCACCTTTCGTGCCTGCTCTGTCTACCGCCTCTCTACTAGGCTTCATCGTGGGGCGAGGTGGTCCTGTCGGTGCCCCTAGTATCTGTTGTACCCAATGCGATTCCAATATCTTAACCGCAGGGCTGAGTTCACTTTTGGCAATACCGCCTATCGCTAAGAACATTTGACTTTGCAGTTGTGACTTTTCGGCCTCGGTCAGGAACGAATCTTCGGACTTCACATCGTCGATCCAAACCGTACCTTCATTCATCACGTCGATGGCGAATCGTAACGACTCAACTCCACAGCGCGGCAATGAATCGATTTCGATGCGACACGGTGCACTTGACCATTGGCCGTTTCGTGGCACTTCGATTGACGTTGTACGGCGCAAATTACTGCCTGCAACGCCGCCTTCGATCGCGAAACGGACGAGTATCGGTTTGGCTTTTTTGGCTTCCTCTGACGGCTCACCGCGAACCATTAAATTGATCGCAATTCGCCCGCTGGCGGGTGTTTCAATAGGACGACTTACGATCCAGGTTCCACCGGGGCGTCCATCACGATTGCTGAGGCGAACCGATCGCTTTCCTTCAAAAGCAACTTCGTTATCGATTCCAGCCGCTTCGACGGGATGCTGAGCGAGCAACCATCCCGTGACATTTTCCGGTGTGCTCGACGACTTTTTGGCCGTTGTCGTGTCGACCGATTTAACATTGCTAGGTTGAGGGAATCGGTCGTTTTCAAAACCAGCGTTTTGGATGAGATTCGCTTGCTTTGGTTCTGTTGATGCAGCGAGCAACACCGCTAGCTCCCGCATCATGTTGCCGATTTCTGTCGTTCGCGTTTCTCCACCTTCGACCTGCGCAGACCATACTTGGACTTTGACGCTAGTGTTTGGCGCACGAACGGCAATCAATTCACCCGGCTGAAGCGAAGCGGTCCATGTGCCGTCAGAAAGAACATGGGGTGACACGTCGGTTGGCAATAAAGCCTGAAGACCAGTCACATTTGCCAGCGACACGTTAATACTGATCGGCCAACGCGACTGATTGGTCGCAACCAAGTATGTGGCGCCTGCATGTACAACACGACGTAGCCTTGCATACTTCATCGCTTCGTCGGCCGACGGTACATCGTCCATGGTGACAAGCGGCAGGCTTTGGAATCGTGCGAGCGAACGACGTCTGATTTCATTATCCCCGCTTGTCGCGAATCCACTTACCGCAATGCAGGTGCGGTCTCCACGTCCAAGCAACGATGTGACCAACAGCGATTCAGATTCAGGGTCCAGAGCGGGCGTGGTCGATATAGGCGATCTGCTTAGTCCGCACTTGAGTTGCATCTCGATGTCGCCAGGAGTAGGGTCAAGCACCGATACCGGCGTGATAAATAGGGCCGTCGTCGATTCTAGCCCATCCGCGAGATCATTCGGTTTCGTCGTCGGCAATGGTTTCCGAAATGAACTTTTTGGCTGAGAGGTCAAACTGTTCACACCGATTGTCGTTTGCTCATCTCGACTTCGCGCGGCAAGCGGTTCAAGTTGACTTCGCCGATAAAGCGTTGAAACTGATAATCGCACATCGCTGCTTATATTTAGCAATCCCATCGGCAGTTGCTCCATGGTGGTTACTACCAATAGGTCTTTGTCGTTGGCGGTAGCGGCTGCAGCAAGCTGTTGGTAGAGACGGCAAAGGCGATCTTGACGCCATCTTTCAAAGTTGTCTGCGCCTTCGTTGTTCGCCCATGCGGCGACCTGCGATCTGGCGATTGTATTCGCGGGCAATGACGAATGGAATCGATAGAGAGTATGTGAGTCTAAAGACAATCGAGCTTGAGGCAATGCAAGTGAACTACCTTCGTCAGCAATAACGCCGATGCTGCGAACGCATGAATGTCCTGAACAAAATCTCAATAGCTCATTCGTCAACTCAGTGATCCCAGTGCTAACGAGCTCGTTTGTTGGATTGTAGATACCTCCACAAGCCGACTCGACTTCGTTTAGTGACAACTCAGTATTCAATCCGTTCCATGGCGTCAGCACAGCGATTCCACGACCAGTAACCACACCGCCCGCCATCGCCTGTTCAAGACTTGTCATGGGGAAGTTTGGGCGTAAACATGGCAAAAATACCAGCAATTCTCGATCAAAGATCCTCATTAAAAGCTCGAGGGTTTCCGGATCGCCATTACCTGAAATCGGCAATCCCGCCGATGAGCTTGTGTCAGCCGTCATTTGCGATGAAGGGTATAGTGATCGTCCGTTTTCGCAGACGGTCAGCATAACGCCTCCATATCCCTCGTGTCGAATTGCCTCGACCAATCGAATTGCCGCAACCAATGCGTTGCCGTGCTGGACTTCTTTTCCATGCTGAGGCGGCAGTAGATCACCATACGTAGTCAGCCATTGATCGATATCCAACTGCATTAGTGCCATCCTTGTTTTTGGAGCGTTGGATAACACGGCAGATACGATCTGCTTTGCTGATTCCTTTTCATTGAAGGCGCTAACTTCAATGGATTCGAAGCAAGCAGAGAGAGATTCATCGCGATTGACCAGCAGCAATTGCGATGCAGTTGATTGGGGATAGAAGGCGACGTCAGCGGTCACCCATGGCGAGTCACCGGATTTCTGGCGAGTTCGCAAGCAAGTCAGGTCACGAACCATGGCTGGCTTGCCTCCGAAACTCGGTGTGTCGAGAATACAAATACCAAGCTTCATTGCTTGACCATTCGGAAGACGCACGCGGACGCGATGGCGAACACCAACTTTGGCAATCGGCAGGTCGTGAATACTGAAACTACCAGGCGTAAGCTCAGCAACCTGTTTGCCGGCGATGGTTGCCTTGCCCAAGGGCGGCGTAACGCTGCCCTTAGAAACAAAACGCGTCGCTTCTCGAAGTGGTAGGTAATGATGGATTGACCAAGACCGAGCGAGCGGCTCGATGCGACCGACCAACGTCAATGGTGTAGTGTCGCCAAAACCTGCTTTCCCATGCGGCTGACGAGACAGCACAACAATCGTTTTCTTAGAGTCGGAGATCAAATGATTGTGGTTTGCTCCGCGAAGCAACGACATGGGATGGGTGATCGATTCGGTGATACTTTCTGGCATCGTAACGCCAAGCACGGAATGTGAGGTTACCTTTCGCTGTAGCTTCCAGTGGAGCTCGTAACAACCGTCGCCTTGAGGAGGTTGCCAGGTTGCTCCGACGACGGTACCACTCCCTAGCTTGATGCTAACCGGCCAGCGCTGTGGTGCCACGGACCGACTATTGTCGGCAAAGTTGGCTGTTTCACAGACAAGTTCCAGCGACTGAGATTCCGTCTGGTTAAGCCAGTCACATTGAAATGAAATCGTGGCTTCCTGGTCGTCCCAGAACAGCGATGTCTCTTCGGTCGCACCTTTGCGGTCAGCTTGAGGGTCATCGGTTTCGCGTTGGATTGGGACTAACGATACACGTAAACCATCGCCTTCGATTCGTCGAAGGGTCCATGTCGCAGTCTCGTTGAATTTGCTTTCGATCGGCTTGCCACTCAATAAGTCTTGCATCGCAATCGTAACTGGAACAGCAGATTCATTCGCATCATCGCGTTGTAGCAAAATGACGATTCGGTCACCAACGTGGCCAGTAGCGCGAAACGATATACCTCCGCGAGTTGTTCGCGGCGAGACGAACTGCCCAGATCGATCGCGAAGGTGATCGATACTCGGTGAAGGCGAAAATCGGAGCGAATTGCATGTTGGAGAAAGCTGAAGTCCACCGGTTAGCAACATTCGTGGAGTCAGGTTGCCTAGTTGCGATAACCGTCCTGCCTCAGGCGTCAATTCGGTGCTACACGCCACATGAATGTCACCAGCCCAAACACGTGGCTGCGCCGAATTCCACGTCAATTCAAGGCGTAAATCGATTGGAAAGGGATCGCTGCCCGCGCGTACATCGGCACCGGAAGGCTGTGCAAAGGCAACGGAAATCGCCACACAAGACAAAGCTAGTGCAATGCAAAATAGGGGCAACAATCGGTGGTTGCGACATCCTTGTCGAGCCATCGTGAATCAGTTTCTATACACAGGTAAGCGAGATCGCATGATTGGAACGCTGTACCCTACTGCAAAACCAAATGCCAAAACAAGATCTTTTCGACCAGAAGAAATCAACGCCCTACTGGCACGGACCCGAATTGTGTCTTTGCAGCTTGGGCTAAAGCGGCAGCCTCGGTGTCCGGGTATTTTTCAACAAGCTTTCCCAGCATCGCTTCGATTCGGCCACGCGAAGGATTGCTGCCCGTCATTGTTTTTTGCACGAGCACCCACTGTTTCATCGCGTCCTTTTGCCGCTGTATCTCATCGGAGTTACTAAGCGCAGCAAACGCATTGGTGGCCGATTCTGAGATCGTATAGCCAGCGAATTCGCGCATCATACGGTCGTACAATTTCCATGTTTGCCATTGATTACCTGATGCTGCCGCTGACTCGGCCTGTGTGGACAACTCTTCGATTTGCTTGGCGGCGTAGGCGCTGAGCGATTCTGCCGCAGCCTTTACGTCTGGATTGCGATCTTTCAATGATCGCTCGACAAGCTTTGCGGTTCCTTGAAAATGGCCGAATTCAATCTGCTTCCAAAGCGGCAAAATCGCCGCTGGCATGCCTTGTGGATCAACGTTCCACGATGCCTTACTCGCCGCCGACCCCATTGATTGCGACAGGTTAGTAGCACTGACGCGGGCAACATTGCCTTGAGGATCGATCTCGATGGCTTGCCAGATATTTTTCAGGCTGACTTCGCCAATTCCAGCCGCGGCTTCGAGCGATCGATCTGCATCGACGATTACTGGAAATGTTAAGCGATTGGCGGTCACGTATTGGGCAACCGCCGCCGCGGAATTGCCGGAATTAACGGCGATCAGCATCACGGGTTTGCCAGTGGATTCATTGGCAGCCTGGATTACCTTTGTCCAATTTTCACGGCAACGTGGGCAGCCTTCTTCGTAAAAATACAGGACGATTGATTTCCCTCGCATCGATTCGAGGCTGATCGGAGGCGAATTGATCCACGCCCGCACGTCTTCAGGCAATTCAATCGCCTTAGATTTCTCAATCATTAGACCGCAGAAAATTAAAGCTGCGATCGCTGTACTTATTCGCATGTCGGTATCTTATCGCTTCGAGTTACAAGTCCGTCGGCAAAACGCCCACCAACCGGCCCCAACAGTGATGACCGTTGAGATTCTGATAACGGTAGTTATACCCCACGACAAGCTCGGGATGGAACAAGAAAGTCCCCCGTTTCCGTTGCGATCTTGAGCAGTCGCTCGGAATTGGCTTCATTCACAGACCTCGCCGCCAAGCAGCCTTCGATGATCGTTGCCAACTCTCGTGGCAGGTGATACGTCCTGGCCGGATCGAGGCCGAGGTTCCACCATTTCTGTTTCTCGATAAATTCAATGTATGGATCGAAGGCCGTGAGAAGTTCCTGGGGCGACACCGGCTTGGCATTCTTCGGAACTTCACGAAACTGGTCGGCAATCTCTGGTATTCCAGCTTGGTCGCCAAGTGTCTCGATGGCTTTCTTTGCCAGACGCTTGACCTCAACTTCGTTCTCAGCGTTTTGTGCCGAGGACAGGTCCACGGCGACTTGCCGAAGTTTCTGCTGCGTGGCCTTGTCGAGCTTGGG
>JAYVSE010000413.1:0-4366 GCA_043775635.1 Planctomycetaceae bacterium
CCTTCGACCACCACCCAGCTTGCCTGGGAACGAAAATGCGAAGCATTTTGTTAGCGGTGAGGCGCGAGCCGCCCGGTGTTTCGCTGGGTTTTTCGAAACAACACCGGACGGCTCGCGCCGTTCCGCTACTTAATTCCACGCGGCAAGCTGGCAGGGGTATAAGAAAAAGTTATGGGGTATAAAAAGGCTGCCAGCCTGTCGCATTGAAAATGACAGGCTGGCAGCCTATCCCATTTCAAAAATCGGACAGTTATTGATCGAACGCGATCATGCCGTCGGCCCGCAGGCTTACGCCAGGCGGCTTAGCTGGACAGCGTTAACTAAGTGAGCGGCAAGGCGCTAGCCGCCGGTAAATCGCGGAGGAACCGGCGGCTAGCGCCTTGCCGCTCACCATTGCAGAAAACACGGCAAATAACAATGTATTACACGCTAGTTGGCGCTGTCCAATTATTATCGCTCGGTATGTTACAGTGGACGTGGATCTTGCTAAAGATCTTTCCACGAGTGGATCTTTAACAAGATCCACTACAAGTTCGGGACGTTTGCGGGGGATTTGTGCTCGGGGGCTTAGCTGTGTTGACTATTCGTATCGCCAGTATTCAGGTTGGTCACGTTCGTAACGAAGGCGAATCCCAGACAACGGACTCGATGAATCGACTCTGGACGACGGCGTTCTACAAGTTTCCGGTGGCGGGCCGAAGAACAATCTACCGCTTGGGCGTCGCCGGGGACGAGATCGCAGACTCTAAGAATCATGGTGGTCCCGATAAAGCCGTGCTGGGTTATTCGGCGGAGCATTATCCAATCTGGCACCAAGAGTTGTCGGCTCTTGACTTTGCTGGCCCGCAAACGGCAGAGCATGGGCTGAAATCTTTTAACTTTGGGGCATTCGCCGAAAACTTGACGATTGCCGGTCAAGATGAATCATCCGTTTGCATCGGCGATCGGTACCAAATCGGTGCGGACGAAGAGAACCCCGTGCTTTTAGAGGTGAGTCAACCGCGCCAGCCTTGTTGGAAAATTTCCCGTCGCTGGAAACACAAAACCTTAACCAAACTCGTTGCGGAAACCGGGCGAACGGGCTGGTATTTTCGCGTTTTGAAAGAAGGCATCGTAGGCGTCGATGACGATGTCAAATTGATCGTGCGTCGACATCCGTTATGGACGATTGCGAGGGCAAATAATGTGCTTTTGGGGCGTGAAATGGATCGATATGCCGTCGGAGAACTAATGGCGATGGAAGTCCTGTCTGCATCCTGGAAAGCGTCCCTAAGTTAACGAAGCCGAATCAATCAAGTTCAATGCCCGTTCTCGATTTGGCGGCAAGCGGTAGAATGCCGCCGAAAACAACTCTCATTTGGCTCAGGCACCTCCGTAGTTTTTGATGACCACCGTGCAAAGTCCCGCGATTACGACCGTTTGGAACGTCCCCAATTGCCTGACGACGGTTCGTTTTGTTTTGGCATTGGCGGTCATTCCGCTCATTGATTGGCATTGGTATCTGTCTGCAACCATTATATTTTTGGTCGCGGTCAGCACGGATTGGATGGATGGCTATTACGCACGTCGCTACGGCCAGGTCACCAAGCTGGGACGCATTTTCGATCCCTTTGTCGACAAGATAATCATTTGTGGAGCGTTTATCGCCTTGGTAGCGGTCGAGAACTCAGGCGTTGCCCCCTGGATGGCAATTGTGGTCGTTTCTCGTGAATTATTGGTAACAAGCCTACGCGGAATCATCGAAGGAGCGGGTGGGGATTTCTCGGCCAGTTGGCTAGGAAAATGGAAAATGGTGCTGCAGTGCGTCGCGGTCGTCGCAGTGCTGATTGGCTTGATTAATACTACCCCTGAAGCTTGGTTAGACTGGGTGTGCTCAATATCCCTTTGGACCGCGATGGGACTAACGGTGTATTCAGGCTTCGACTATGTACTTCAAGCGGCCCGTGTTTTGCGAAGCGGAGAAGGCACGGCCTGATGTTTGGATCAATCGAAAACATCGTTGATGGAATCTTTTATTGTGTGCTCGCCGGCAGCGCTTGTGCTTGGATCTGGCTGGCGCGAACGAAAATCAGCCAGCAGCTCCCGATCCTCGAACCGCAGTCTCGCAATCTGCCATTTTGGACACTGAAAGAATTCTTCGTGTGCTTCGGCATGTTCATCGTGTGCACCGCAGCATCACAAACAATCAGTCGACGCTGGATGTCGCCAACGGTAGTGGAGGAACTGAGCAAGGGGACACTTGATTTTTCAAAGTTACCTGCCCATGACATGTTGATCCTAATTTTGATGGGCAGTGTTTCCAGCTTGCTGGCGATGTTGAGCGTGTTGGTGTGGATGAATTTGATTTCGCGACGGCAACTCAACAGGTTTGGATTGTGGCCGAGTGGGAGCGACATCAAACTAGGATGCAAAGCGGCTTTTCTCATTCTGCCGCCGGTACTTTTGCTAAGCACATTGATTGTGCAGCTCGTCGCCTACAAACATCAGGTCCTCGACGTGATCGGAACTCAACCGACACTTCAGTCACTGCTGATGCTAACGGTCACAACGGTATTGTTCACGCCGGTCTTTGAAGAATTTACATTCCGAGTACTGTTACAAGGCGGTGCAGAACAAGTCGCTAAAAGAATTAAGATGGCAAGTGGGCTTGAAAAGCTTCCTGAGCACTTGAATGTTGATCCGATTCCGGCGTCAGAAGTTGTCACATGGGCTTGGTGGCCAATCGTCATGGCTAGCGCAACATTTGCGGCGATGCATATCGGTCAAGGTGCCGCACCCATTCCGCTTTTTTTTCTCGCTTTCGCGCTCGGGTATCTGTATCGCCAAACCGGTCGCATGTGGCCATGCATTGTGGTTCACATGATCCTCAATGGATTCACAATTATCATCGCGAACTTGCAGGTATACCTGGCACCGTCGTGATGCTGGCTACTCTTCGCCATGAAGTGTCAACAGGAGCTTTCGGCTGTTCGCCGCATCGCGATGCTCGCAAAGATAGATGCCCTGCCAAGTCCCCAGCGCCAACTGCCCGTCAGAAATGGGAATCGTTAGGCTACATCCCATCATTGATGACTTGATGTGGGCTGGCATGTCATCTGGGCCTTCCAACGTATGCACATAATCGAGCGACTCTGGAACGATGTGGTTCATCGCCATCTCGAAATCGACTCGCACGTCGGAATCGGCATTTTCGTTAATGGTCAGCGAGGCGCTCGTATGCTGAATGAACACATTCAACAGCCCTACTCGCACCTGCCGCAACTCAGGAACGCTGCGCGTGACGTGTTCGGTGATCAAGTGAAAGCCACGACGCATAGTTGGTAATGATAATGTGTGTTGTTTCCACATGACGTTCAGACGGTTAGGAGGATTCACGCAGCAATGATTGCGACGATAACGGCGGGTTAGGACGGTTACGGAATAAGTAACGGTCGGGAAGAGTCGAACATGTAAGTTTTAATTTTTCTCAAAGCCGACCGATAGATAGCAATGTCAAGTGGGATAGGCTTCCAGCCTGTCATTTTCAATCCGACAGGCTGGAAGCCTATCCCACGAATCGATCGAGCGATTCATCGCAAACCGCAACCTCTCAACATCGGTACAGGAATTGAAGCCATGTGGCGATCCTTATTTCTCGCGATCGGAACGATGATGATTATTATGGGCATCGAAGCCATGTTGATCGACAGCGCAACCGTCTACGCTGCTGCGGAATCTTCAGCGGCCCAGTTCATCGATCCTAGCGCTCCACCCACGATCATTACGAAGGAGATTCAACCTGGTGAATGGACCCCGTGGGTTATTCTTAGTATCGGAGCCATTGTTGTGCTTTACGCATTTACGTTGCCACAACGCTGGGTGAAGTCTGCGCCGGCTGGGTGAGTCGGCGTCCGCTACCACGTTTTCGAAAAAATGCCTCCGCAAGGAAGCGTTGAATAGAGGTTCCTGAAATCGCGAGTTGTGCGGTTTCTACTCAGAAATGAACTGCTCGGTCGCCCCATTACGAATCTCTTGAACAGCGTTTTCTAACGATTTCTGCTGCTTTAGAGTCAAATCTTGATTTGATTCGTTTTGAGTTGCAGCCGTAGCCGCTGCGACGCATTCCATGAATCGCTGTCGGTTGTAAACAATGTATCGTTTCTTCTCGCAATCCTCAATCCACGGAATTGCCCGTCGCTCAGCTACGTCAAGCCAATAACGTATTAGCGAGCTGAAACCGTTGAGAAATTGATCAAGGTCTTCGTACCGACCTTCGCGAAGAAGTCTAATAAGCACTCTTGCATAAGTTTTCGCACATTACTCGTTAAACCGCGTGCCCATCGGGCCGCGTGTTTTGAGGCAAACGCGCGGGGCGATGCCCACGCGG
>JAYVSE010000414.1:0-19403 GCA_043775635.1 Planctomycetaceae bacterium
ACATCCGGTGGCTTTCTTTTGATTGGCATGGTCGCCAAATTGTGGCCGAAAGCGAAAATCGCTCCAATAGCAGTTTACTAACTTCGTGAACGGTTACTGTGAAGGGAAAGGTCAAGTAAGACCGTGAAAAAGATTGAACAGGCTTGCTCCATTGATTGAAACCCATTGCGCTACCGGTCGTGGAGGTCGTTTGTTCGCGCGGCTGTGGGCACCGAGTGCGACGCCAATCGTCGGCTGTGTTATTATGGTTCATGGCCTGGGTGAGCACAGCGGTAGGTACCGAGCGGTAGCCGAGCAACTTGCTCGCTGCGGTTGGGCGTCACTAATTGCCGACTTGCCTGGCCATGGCATGTCACCCGGCCGGCGTGGGCATGCGCCAAGTTATCTTGGGTTGTTGCAAGATATCGATGCGATGCGTTTGACGATGCAGCGTCTTTACCCGACAACACCGCAAGTCCTGCTTGGCCATAGCATGGGTGGCAATCTCGCGGTTAACTACGTACTGCGCCAAGGCGAATTTGACGCGTCACTAGAAAAGCTCGCTGGCCTTGTTCTTAGCGGGCCAATGTTCCTGCCAACCAATCCACCGAATCGAACGCAGATTTTTGCAGCTTGGCTGACCGGCTTCTTGGTGCCGTGGTTCACGGTACGAACGCCAGTGGATACTGGTAGACTGACGAATAATCCCAATACCGTGAAGTTGATCCGCGAGGATCCGTTGATGCACGGTCGAATCTCAATCTATCTCGCGACGCAGCTCTTGGCGCAAGGTCGCTTTGCGCTCGATCATGCTGCGAGCGTCGATGTTCCAACGCTTCTAATGCATGGCGAAGACGACCCCATCACCAGCTATCGAGCCAGTGAATCGTTCGCAATTCGCGCTGGCGAACAAGTAAAATTCGTCGCCTTCCCCTCGATGCTTCACGAGATCTTCCACGAAACCAATTCCGAGGTCGTGTTCCAATCGCTCTGCCAATGGTTGGGAAAACAGATTGCTGTACCTGTTGGCAGCTCACAAGCTTGACATCGCAATGGTCACAATTTCAATGATTCAGCGAAATCGCACAACAACCGTTCAACTACTATTCGCTTGCCTCATCATCGCGAGTTCGTTGCTTTCACAGCGGCTGTTAAACGCAGATGAGAATCAATCAACACTGCTGCAGCGAATCGCTGAGTCGTGGGCTGAGAGACAAACGCGATTCGAGAACGTCCATTTAGTGGCGTCAGGGAAAACGATGATACCAAAAGGCACAATAACACTGCCAGATAGTGACGAACCATCGGCTCCTCTTGAGGATCATGTGTACCAAAGAAAACTTGATATTTTGCTTGACGTATCAAACAAAAGATGTCGTCGAAATGAAGTCTGCGATATTTTTAATACAAGCGATCGAGAATTCAATCGATGGGTCAGGCACAGCCTTTTTGATGGCACAAGTTATCAAATATTATATCCCCGTGACGAATATAAACGGGAAGGGATCGAGCGAGGGCCTTACGATACCGATCTTCAACTGCAAGGCGTTTCTCGCCCGTTCATGTTCATTCAATCTTTTGAGATCCCGTTGTTGTTCTTTCTTGGGATGATTCCAACTGGGGATTTTGGACCGGAATCGCCGAGCATAAAATTTCCTTTCGATCTCGCTACCGTCTTGGATTTGGCTCCGAATGACGGTCGCGAGTTTGCCAGAATCGAAATTGCTGACGAGGTCGGATCGGACTGTAGAAATGTTTATCGTGTGGACCTTGAACGATTTGAGGTCATGGAACGGAGTCGTCACATCCAAGACCGGGAAATTTCTAACATTTCAATCGAGTACGCAGACTTCGGTGGCGTAAGGTTTCCCTCGCAGTGGCGACTACAACGCTACGAAATCATTCTTGGCGGGAAAACGCGAACGGAGGATACTCGAATGACAACAAAAAACGTTCAATTTGACGTCCATTTCCCCGATTCATACTTTTCGATAAAACCTACCCCCGGTATGAATGTATCCGATTCAGCCACTGGCAAACGTTTCCGTGTTGCCCAGCCAGGCGAGCCCGTTCGTACCATCGAAGAAATTTACCAATCCGAAACTGCGAATCGCTAGGTCATGAATCGCTGCGGGGCAGGTTGCAACGGTTACCGGCCCGAGCCGAGAGCCGAGAGCCGAGAGCCCGCCTTATCGTACCCTTATCTCGACCTGTTCCAAGTTAACGAATCTTCGTGGAGCCAATTCAACCAGGCGCAGAGTCCAATTAGCACGGCGCGCCCTACGCTTCCTCTACACCTTCACCATCCCGCGCCATTGGTCGGTCCAAATGATCCCATTTGGAAAACGACCTAAGAAACTTCGACCAGCGATTGGGGTGCGTTCCTTGCTTTGGAACGCGAAATGAAGATTGACATTCCATAAAGCCTGGACACCAGCGCGGCCAAGCGAACCATCACGTCTCCCCCTACGTTCTGACCAGGAACGGAAAACCAGGGCTTAAAGTCCGTTAGAATCAGGAAGTTCTGGATCGGCTGGCTTGACCTTTAGAAACTTTACTTGCCACCACTCGATGAATCGTGCGAAGTGACTACCTACAAATCCCGCAGGCTTGCCCTGAATGTAATACCCTTAGGGGAATTCAATCTTTGATTTTCACTGGGAAGGTTTTTTCTTTTTCATTTGCGCAGATGCTTACTGCGTTGCCAGCGATAGCCGCAATTCAACCATGGTTCCGACATCTTTTTGGCTTTTGATTTCTAAGTGACCGCCATGTGTGATGGCAATACTTTGGCAAATTGATAAGCCAAGGCCACTGCCCCCAATTTCCCGCGATCGCGCCTCGTCGACCCGATAGAAACGATCAAAAAGTTTCGGGATCTCCTCCGGCGATATGCCACAGCCTGTGTCTTCGATAGTCAACAAGGCATGATCGGCGTCTTGGCCTAAGCAAACGGTCACGGTTCCTTGCGGTTTGTTGTACAAAATCGCGTTGCTTAACAGATTGCTGGTAAGCCGCAACAAGTGATTGGAGTCACCACGGCACATTGCTGGCGTTGTTTTCGTCTTAATCACGACGTGATGCTGGGCCGCAAGCGGCGTTAACAATTGGATGCTCTCATCTACAATCAGGCTGAAATCGAGGACTTCATTTCGAATCACCAAGTGGCCAGCGTCAGCTCTGGCGAGAATAAGCAAGTCTTCGACGAGTGAACGCATGCGTTCAGACGCTCGCATGCATGTCAACAAGGTTTTCTGGTACTCCTCTGGCTTGCGTTCTCGCGACAAGGCAAGCTCGCAATGCATCGACAAAACAGAGATAGGCGTTCGCAATTCATGGGACGCATCGGCAACGAATCTTGTCTGTTGATCGAATGAGTCGTCTAGTCGTTGAAGCATCGAGTTCAAAATCGTGCCGAGCTGGGCAAGCTCCGAGTCCATTTGGCTGACATCAATTCGGCTTGCCAAGTTCTTTGATGTAATCGATGACGCGGTTGAGCTGATTCGTTGCAACGGCTCAATCGCTCTCCCAGCCAACCACCAACCGCCAAGTAGCCCAACACCAAGCACACCAAGTCCCGATAACGCGATCGGGAAAATGAAACGATTCACATTTTCGAAAATGGGTCTGACATTGCGTCCCACAAGAATCAAATGGTCTTGAGGGCCAGCCAGAATCACCTCACGAAACGAGCCCTCGTTGCGAAAGTCGTACTCGTTTCTTGGCGTTGTAGGTAAGTCGATGAGATCGGTGCTGGTCCCAGCAACGATTTCGCCGCGAGGGCCGAACACGACAAAATACGGGAGCTCTTCGCCGGGGTGACGTTGGATCGTCATTGAGGGTGGCAGCGCCAACCAGTCCTCGCGCCGCCGTGGATTGGAAGGAGCATCAAAAGGAAACGGGGGCATGTCAAATTCGCGGAATGGTCGCCCAGATTCGTCCATCGGCGGTCTCTCGTCACCCATCCGCAGTCGCTCATCGTTCATGGGTGGTCGACGATCGCCAGCCGTTGGTCGGCCTAGCTCGCCCGGTTGTGGACGTCGCTGCATGGGCGGTAGCCCAGGTCGACTACCTGGAGGTGGCAATGTCCTCAATGTTGCCGCCAGGACTCTCGCGCCAGCGAGCAGCTCCGCATCGACATCGCTCGACGTCGCGTGTCGCATCTGAAGATAGAGCACAGCACCGAAACCCAATACAACGCAAGTCAGGATCGCTGCGTGCCAAACCTGCAATCGCCATCGCAATGACTTAGCCATCGATGATGTAACCTAGGCCGCGTCGAGTGGAAATAAAATTGGCCCCAAGCTTTTTGCGAATGTGTGACACATGGACATCGATCAAGTTGGACAGGCTGTCATCATCTTCGCCAAAAATGTGATCATAGATTTGCGATCGAGTGATCAGCCGTCCGCGATGCAACGCAAGCAACTCCACCATCGCATATTCACGGGCGGTAAGCAACACAGACTCTCCTGATTTCGAAACGGTTCGATTGACCAGGTTGATTTCGATATCGTCGATCGTAATCACGGAATCGGACAAACCCACGGATCGCCGGACGAGCACTCGCAGCCGCGCCAACAGTTCATGAACCGAAAACGGTTTGACGAGATAATCATCTGCACCGCCATCCAGTCCGCGAACACGATCGGTAACGGCGTCACGTGCCGTCAGAATCAATACCGGTGCCGAACTCTTTAATCTGATTGAACGCAACACATCCCAGCCGTTCATCTTTGGCAACATGATGTCCAGCACGATGGCGTCGTATGTCCAGGTCGTCGCCTTGTAGAGTCCGTCGCATCCGTCGGATGACGTGTCAACTGCATAGCCGTTCTCGCAGAGCGTTTGCGCAAGCACGGCGCGCAGGTCGGGTTCATCTTCGACTACAAGTACTCTCACACTGACGCCTTCAATCGATTTACTGTTTTAGTTCTATCCAGCCGTGATGAAGGTCTTCCAACATGCATAGCGTGGATCACTGATCGATTCCGTCATCAATGGATTGAACCTTGGGCGGTCCGGACGACTGAGTAACTTCATCTTCGCTTGCTGCGGCGTACGACCGCCCTTACGACCGTTGCACTTCAAGCAGCAACAGACGATATTTTCCCAAGTTGTCTGGCCACCATGCGAACGCGGAATGACGTGATCAAGGCTGAGCTTGTTCGTCGGTTGCGCTTGGCCGCAGTACTGACATTGGTAGCCATCGCGAGCGAACAAGTTCTTGCGATTGAAACGCACTGTCTGTGCTGGCAACCGATCGAATCTGGTTAAGCGAACGATCCTTGGCACGCGAAGCTCAAAATTGACCGCTCGCAAGTAATCCTCGTCAGGTTGCTTTTCGAGCGATGTCATCTGACTCAGTTCACACCACGTTTCAAAGTCGTAACTAGCGAATTGATCATGCTCCATGACAATGACTTCGGCGCAGTCGCGGTATAACAGCGTCATGGCGCGACGCACGTTTACGACTCGGATCGCCATGTAGAACCGGTTGAGAACCAGTACGTTGGTATCGA
Organism: Planctomycetaceae bacterium; assembly: GCA_043775635.1. Taxonomy (GTDB): domain Bacteria; phylum Planctomycetota; class Planctomycetia; order Pirellulales; family Pirellulaceae; genus UBA6163. The sequence continues at coordinate 5,502 of JAYVSE010000414.1, forward strand.
GAACACTGCTCCCTGACATCGCCGACACGTCCTTCGGAAGGGTGGGCCTCCGGGAATGACGTGGTCAATCACGGCGGTAAAATTAAAGACTAAAACTAAAAAACTTTGGATGACGGATGACTGTGACCAACACATTCTAAACGACAGACCACCGCCTATGGCAAACGGGGTGCGTCAGTTATTCATGTAATTCCGCGAACGCTTTTAACAAAAGCGCGAACGGATGGGCACCTTCCCGGTCGCTTTGTCCGTCGCGTTCGAATTGCAGTCTTGTGCGAATGAGACACTTAGCTACGCTCGGGGTTCATTGAGTTTTCCGCGTCCAATTCCGTTCAATATCGTCATGAATCTGCTGCACACCCTGTTTGATCCAGTGTTCGCCTGGTCGTTTGATCCTGTGCTAACGTTCGGCTGGGCAATCGTACTGGCATTGACCTGCATGGCGGCGTGGGCGCTGAATCTGCTCGCTCTCCCAGGGAACTGGGTGGCCATTGGAGCAGTCGCGGTTTACGTGTGGCTGGGACCAAACGACGGCCGCGCCGCGATCGGGATCAGCGTGTTGGCGGTTGCCTTTGTGATCGCATTACTGGGAGAAGCGATCGAATTGATCGCTGCCGCGACGGGGGCAAAGCGTGCGGGAGCGAGCCGCCGAAGCACAATATTCGCGCTGATTGGGTCGTTCATTGGTGCGATCGCGGGTGCGATTGTTGGCATCCCGATCCCCGCCGTTGGCTCGATTCTGGCTGCGATTTTATTCGGCGGAACCGGTGCAACGATCGGGGCGATGTACGGCGAATGGAGTGATGGGCGACCTTGGCGTGAAAGCTGGGCCGTCGGTCATGCAGCGTTTTGGGGACGAACATTCGGCATGTTGGGCAAGCTTGCGGCGGGAGTCGCCATCGTGCTTTTGGTCATTTTCGCGTTGCTCGTTTGAGCCAACGAGAGCATCAAATTCGGAGATACACGGCGCGGCGTTGTCAATACGTAAATACCCTAAAAATTTATTGAACGATTTTCATTGACGACTTACCCCAGTTAAGCCTTGCAACCAGTTCTTCATCATCATTAGGATGGTTGTACAGAGATGACGTGAAAGTCTTTTTTCCTTTCTAATCCTGCGGCACAGTGGAGTGTCGCTCACATCATTTCAGATCACGGCATTACGAGGTGAACAGTCGAATGATTCACTACACATGCGATCGGTGCAAGCGAACGATCAATCAAAAATCGGAGCTTCGCTACCAGATCAAGATGGAAGTCCAAGGCATTGGCGAACCGGATGATTCATTGCCAAACGATGATATCGATTCGTTGTCCGAGCTGCATCAATTGCTTGAGGGGCTACAAGAGGACGACGAACCGCAGCTTGTCGAAGCTCTGGCATTCACAACCCAGTACGACCTTTGCCCGCGTTGCTATCGCCAATTCTCTCGAAATCCGCTCGGTCGTGAACTTGCGATTGCGATCGGCTTTAGCAATAACTGATGGCACTAGTGCCTTGGCCGTAGCCTTTATTCAATGGTGACCTGTGCGGTTGCCTTGATTTCGGGCAGCGATGAGTGCGTGGTCGCACTGTAATCACGGCGAGCTTCGAGATAGTCCAAGATTGCGACACGGACTTCGAGAGGAAGCTGGCTAATTGCGGGATCGATATATGGGTCGATCGTGCCGAACACGATCCGCTCCATTGTTCTGGCAATCCGATCTTGCTGCATGATCGGATCGAAAGAGTTCATGTCGAACCGAAATGAAATCTGCGTCATGCGCGACGCGGCCCGGTTCATCGACGCCTTGTGCAAAGCACGATTGGCGATTTCTCGCATCCGTTGTTCGGTTTCACCGAGCTGTCGAGCAAGCTTTGCAGTCTGGTAATCGTTGGCGAGATGCGTTGCAACAACGAATCTCGCCGCGCCGACGACATGTGATTTAGGTGTCATCCCAGCGAATGAAGTGAGACTCGACGAAAGTGTTTTGCTGAGCGATTCGGCTTCCACTCGAACTTCGATCAGCTCGCCGCGCCAGATGGCTGGAACACGAAGCACGACCGTGAATTGCTTGTCACCTTCCAGAACCTGGCGATCATCGGAACGTAATTTAAAATAGACTCCGCGGCCTCGATGAGTCGTTCCGCTGGCGGCCACCACATGCAGCGGTGCAACACGATTGTATTTTGCGGACGCCGTGTTTTTCTCGCCATGGTCACCACCGATGGTTCCATGAGCAAGGTGCGAGTAGGCACCCCCAATGGAAAAATTGATGTTGTCAATGATTTCCTTCGATTTTGAAACTTCTATTTCTCCGGCCACACGGCTGGAAAGTTCTGTGCGTGGCGAGTAGTCAGCCACGAGTGACCGACCGCCAAGCGGATTAACCTGAACCACAATCTGGTCTGCTTGTGGCGACGGCAATGCATCGGCAATCAAGGAAAGATTGAGTGGGAACGAAACCAACCGCTCGTCTTGCGGAAATTCCGGTGGTGTAACATCGACCGCTTGCGCCGTCGCTGGAAGGTCAAAATGAATCGTTGAGTCGCTAGCAAAAAGCGCGGCTGCGCTACTAATAAGCAATAGCGAATGGATCGCAAGACGGCCAATCATGGGTTTCTCCTGCCCGGTGATCGAGGACTTCCGTTAAGTGAGCAAGCCGACGCAAACATCATGTGGCGTCAAAGAATTTCGCGTGTCGGTCAACAGCGCGAAGTGGCCTGCGAAATTTTAGAATTCAAATATTGAATCTAAAATCGAAAATTTAAAACCCTCGTCCCAGAAGGCGACGCAATACTACGCAGGGCAAGCAGGCGGGCAAGTGCCCGCACACGCGGACACGCTGGTTCATTCCAGAAAACGTTGTGGGAAGTTGGAGTTCGGGTGATTACGATGGTTTTCCTAAGCGTTCCTGCTTGAGAAAGTCTTGGCGAATCCTTACCATTTGACCCTGGGTTTAGCCAAAAAATAGCTTGCCTCCCAAACCCCTCTTCAGATTACCGCCCCCTGATTACCATCCTTTAAAGGGTATTAAGTATGCGAACATTCACTGTCTTTTGTTTCTTGGCACTGTTCATTCCAGTGGCCAATTCACGAGCAGCCGACGATGGATTCGAGTCACTATTCGACGGAAAAACGTTGACAAACTGGGACGGAAATCCGGAATTCTGGCATGTCGAAGATGGCACGATTACCGGGCAGACAACCTCGGAAAAGCCGACCAAGGGAAACACTTTCCTGATTTGGCGTGGTGGTGAGGTCGCGGATTTTGAATTGCGATTCGAGTACAAAATCGTTGGTGGAAACTCGGGTGTGCAGTACCGCAGTTTCGAGCCTGTTGCGGTTAAGGAAAAGTGGGTTGTCGGAGGTTACCAAGGTGACTTTGAAGCGGGAGACACGTATTCCGGCATTCTGTACGGCGAACGATTTCGAGGCATCCTAGCCAATCGAGGCCAAAAAACGGAATTGGTCAGAAACGACGGTAAATTCGAGGTAAAAGTCGTTGGCTCTGTCGGTGACTCAGCAACGATTCAAACGAAGATCAAGAAAGAAGACTGGAACGAGTACTCGATCACTGCCAATGGTTTTCACTTTCTCCACCAGATCAACGGCGTCCCGACCATTGATTGCACCGACAATGACGCGCAGGATCGGCGTGCCTCAGGAATCTTGGCACTGCAACTTCATGCTGGCCCGCCCATGAAGGTCCAGTTTCGTAACATTCGAATCAAGAAGCTGGCTGCAAATGAGAACGCAGCCAAAACGGGAGCGGTTGATACGGCCAAGAAAAAGATCGTATTCATCGCCGGCAATCCAAGCCACGGCTATGGCTCACATGAGCATTATGCAGGCTGTCGTCTGCTGGCGAGTTCACTTCAAGAATCGCTTCCGAACTACGAAGTCGAAGTCATTCGCAACGGTTGGCCTGCGGCTGGCATGAAAGCGTTAGAAGGCGCTGACTCGGTCGTTGTCTATTGTGACGGCGGCGGAGGGCATCTCCTGAATCCACATATCGACGAATTCGATGCATTGATGAATCAAGGAGTGGGGCTCGTTTGCGTTCACTATGGCGTGGAAACGCCTAAGGGAAAAACGGGCGACGCATTTCTCAAATGGATAGGTGGCTATTTCGAAACCGATTGGTCCGTCAACCCACACTGGGATGGCAAGTTCGATTCGTTTCCCGACCATCCGATTACCCAAGGCGTAAAACCCTTCCAAGTCAATGACGAATGGTATTACCACATGCGATTTCGTGATGGCATGAAAGGGGTAACGCCTATTTTGTCAGCTCATCCGCCAGCAGACACGTTGTCTCGTCCAGACGGAGCCCACAGTGGAAACCCTGCGGTGCGCAAGGCGGTCGCCAGTGGTGAATCACAACATGTGGCGTGGGCAGCAGAACGCGATGGCGGCGGACGAGGCTTTGGCTTCACAGGCGGCCACTTTCATTGGAACTGGGGCGATGCGAACTTTCGCAAAGTCGTCCTCAATGCGATCGTTTGGACCGCGCACGGACAAGTTCCCACCGACGGCGTTTCAACGAAAGACCCCAGTCAAGAAAAACTAGAAGAAAACCAAGACGAACCTAAACCCAGTAACGCTGACAACAACAAACCAAAAGAAAAGATCAAAGTTGCGAAGAGCACCAACGCAAACGTAAAACCAGTTTTCGCAAGCAAAGAAATCTCAAAGGACACGGCAGGGCAGGCCGTCGATATCGACGTTGAGCTCGCCGGTGCGAAGGAATTGCATTTGGTCGTGACCGATGGCGGCAACGGCTTCGGATGTGACTGGGCCGATTGGGCTGAGCCGCGTTTGGTCGGTCCAGCAGGTGAAAAGAAACTCACTGAATTGAAATGGACAACAGCGTCTGCGGACTTTGGATCTGTCAACGTCAATAAGAACTCCGGCGGTGCACCGCTAAAGATTGCGGGCAAAGAAGTTGAATATGGGATCGGAACCCATGCGAATTCATTGATCTCTTATGAGATTCCCAAAGGCTACGACCGATTTCGGGCACGAGGTGGCTTAGATAATGGTGGAGTCGATCAAGCTGCCTGTGGTGAAGGTGCCAAGGTCACGTTCTTGGTTTACACACAAGAGCCACCACAAGCATCACCATCCACCGGTGGCCAATCACATGAATCCAGCGCTGCATTGGAAGGGCTGGACGTCGGCGAAGGATTAACAGCTACTCTGTTCGCAGCGGAACCGCAACTCCTCAGCCCTTCCAATATCGACATCGACCATCGCGGTCGCGTTTGGGTTTGTGAGATCGTCAACTATCGCGGACACAAAGGAAAGCGACCCGAAGGTGACCGCATTTTGATCCTTGAAGATACGGATGGCAACGGCACCCTCGACAAAGAAAAAGTCTTTTACCAAGGAACGGACATTGATTCACCGCATGGCGTCTGCGTCTTGGGAGATCGTGTGATCGTATCAGCCGGCGATAAAGTGCAAGTGTTTACGGATACGAACGGTGATGATACTCCTGATAAGCAAGAGGTTCTCTTTAGCGGAATCTCTGGCACACAACATGACCACGGCATTCATGCATTTACATTTGGCCCTGATGGAAAATTGTATTTTAATTTCGGTAATTCGGGCGGTCAGATTAAGGACAAGGACGGCAAGCTCATCGTTGACGCGGCTGGCAACGAAGTTGCTGCGAACCGAAAGCCGTATCAAGAAGGCATGGTATTTCGCTGCAACCTAGATGGCAGTGAATTCGAGACCCTGGGTTGGAACTTCCGCAACAATTGGATGGTTACCGTTGATTCCTATGGTTCGATTTGGCAGTCTGACAATGATGATGACGGTAACAAGAGTGTCCGCATCAACTATGTCATGGAGTACGGAAACTATGGATACAAAGATGAGTTTACTGGTGCCGGATGGCAATCGCCGCGCACGGGACTGGAAGAGAATATCCCGGAACGCCATTGGCACTTGAACGATCCCGGCGTGATGCCAAACCTCCTGCAAACCGGAGCTGGCTCACCGACAGGCATTACCGTTTATGAAGGCGATCTGCTACCTATGCTTCGAGGCCACTTGCTGCATTGCGATGCGGGTCCAAACGTTTGCCGAGCCTATCTGGTTGCGAACAGCGGAGCCGGTTATAGCGCCGAAATTCGCAATGTCTTGACGGGAGTTCGCGACCAATGGTTTCGTCCTTCCGATGTCAAGGTAGCGCCTGATGGATCGTTGGTCATTGCGGACTGGTATGATCCAGGCGTGGGTGGCCACGGCATGGGTGACTTAGATCGCGGCCGACTATTTCGAATACTGCCAGCGAACCACGATGGTGCTTATAAAGTGCCAAAGTTTGATTTCAATTCTGTGACTGGTTCAATCGAAGCGCTCAAGAATCCAAACTATTCTGTTCGCTTCATGGCATGGCAATCGCTTCACAAAATGGGAACCAAAGCAGAAGCTGAACTTGTGAAACTAGCCGCTTCTGAGAACCCTCTTTATCGCGCTCGGGCGTTGTGGTTGCTCGGCAAAATGGATGGTCGCGGCCAAAAGACCGTATCGCAGGCGAGCGTTGACAAGGATCCCAATATCCGCATCGTCGGCATCCGCTTGGCACGCCAACTCAAACTTGACGTTGCTCAGTTTGTTACTCCGTTAGTGCGTGATTCGTCACCGCAAGTGCGTCGTGAACTTGCCGTTGCGCTTCGGCATAACAAGTCACCGCAAACGCCAGACCTGTGGGCACAACTTGCCGAGCAGTACGATGGCAAGGATCGTTGGTACCTAGAAGCGCTAGGGTTAGCCGCTGACCAGCAAGAGGATGCCTGTTTCGCTGCTTGGCTAAAGAAAGTTGGCGGTAGTTGGGACACTCCAGCCGGTCGGGACATCGTGTGGCGTAGCCGTGCGAAGGACGCGACAAAGTATCTGGTAAAGATCTTGCAAGATGGAAAGGTCACTGAAGTTCAACAGGCACACTACATGCGAGCCTTTGATTTCCATGCGGGAGCAGAAAAAGATGCGGCACTCAAGAGCTTATTAGGTCTCTAATGCTTTACCCTTTTGTTCACTTAGGTATTCGTACGTCATGACGGTCCAGCCTCGATTATGCTTGCTTGCTGTTGCGGTAGTGACGCTTTCATTTTGTGTTATTAGATTCAGTGCTGCGGACGAACCACCAGCACTAAATCCCAAGGACCAATTGATTGTTGAAACCGTTTTACGCTTAAAAGATTTCGACATCGAATCGTCACCGCCGGCGAAAGCAGCCATGCTGCGCTATCTGCGCGCGCAACCGGGGACCGACCAATACTTTGAGCTTATCGATCGTTTCAAACTGGTGGATATCGATCATGAACTTGCCGAGTTCGCTCTTGCGCACTCGAATGAGACTGGCGGTGTTCGCGCGGCTGATCTGTTGTTTAAATTAAAGCGAGAACAACCGTTAAGTGATGCGATGGCAGCGGATGACAGCGTGCGTGCCGCAGCCGCCGTGACGTTGATAGGCCACGCGGGTGGTAGCAAAACGTCCACGTTGCTTTCACCATTGGTGAAAGCCAACGATCAGCCATTGGCGGTACGCTCTGCGGCGGTCGTTGCACTAGGACGCCGTGAAGACGGGCAAAATAAGTTACTACGAATGGTTGCAGATGGTTTGCTCGCGGAAGATTTAAAGTTTGCAGCAGCAAATGTCTTGCTTTCTTCTGAGGTCAAAACCATTCAGCAGGAAGCCGCGAAGTATTTGAAACTACCAGCAACCGCCGATAGCCAGCCGTTGCCTCCGACTACCGAACTTGTGGCTCGTCGCGGCAACTCAGAGGCTGGTGCGATTGTCTTTCGCACGAAGGGGACATGTAGTAATTGCCATAAAGTTCGCGGCGAAGGCAAGGAAGTTGGGCCGGACCTTTCGGAAATTGGTAGTAAATTGTCACGTGAAGCGATGTACGTCTCGATATTGGATCCTAGTGCGGCGATCAGCCATAATTTTGAAACCTATCAAGTGCTTACCGATGATGGTACGGCCGTCAATGGATTACTAGTCAGCGACACGGACGAGTCGATCACACTACGAACTGCCGAAGGCATTGCCAAAACTGTCGCCAAAGATTCGGTCGAGATCTTTAAAAAACAGCCTCTGTCTTTAATGCCGCAAAATCTTCAGCAGATGCTGACCGTCGAGCAACTGGTTGACTTAGTCGAGTACACGCTGTCGCTTACGAAGTAGCGAGCGAGTTGAATTTCGTTGTTTGTAATCACTAAACGATGGCAACATGAAGCTGCGGGCGTAATCCTGGCCAGTTAAAACTTGCTATTGTGGGCAAGAAGCCTTTGCGCCGATTTAACTCCATTATCTCGCCGCGAGTCCCTACGCCGTGAACGATTTTCCCTCATCAAAATGAACCGTTTTAGCGGTACGGCGTGAGCCGTCCGGCCTCGCTGAGGTCCGAGTCACCGGATGGCTCGCGTTATACTGCTAAATTATCGTTCACGGCGTTGTGCTTGTCTCTGTCGGGCCACGATCAAAAAAATGATCGTTCAGTGCGACTGAAGTGATTAGACGAGTCGCAATTACGACTCTTCACAAATCGATTTCAGGTAGACCTGTCGATGTTGCCGAAATTGCGAGCTTGCTATCGATCAAAAAGCCGATGGAGCAATAATTTCAGCCTGCTTTCCAAGCTCGCTACGAATGATGTTGCGAGTTCGGTGAACACGCCGACAATAAATATGCTGACGGTCCGTCGAAATGCACAAGCCAAAGTTGAAACTTTAGGGGAAAAATAGAACAATACAACTGCCGTAAGTCGTTTCACTGCAAGCACGTAGCTAGTACCCCCGACAGGGATCGAACCTGTGGCCTCAGCTTTAGGAAAGCTGCGCTCTATCCAACTGAGCTACGAGGGCGAAGTATTTTTTGAGTCGTTATTTACGGTGCTTTTTAGCCTTTCCCCTTAATCTTCACCATCGTGATTCTGTTGTCTGACGCCCCATGTGATACCCGCTAACTTCCGATGGTTGCGAAATTGAGTGGCAAACGACAAAAGACACAAAAGTTACACGCCAGTGATTCAGACTCGGGTGCCGCGTCGTTTCCTTCCGACATGACCCAGCGGCAACCACGATGGCTAAGTCTACATCGCCAACAAAGCCAGCGAAACCGTATCCTGAAACGCACGAGCTGGTTGCCGTCTAGGCAACGGGTTCCCTTGAGTTGGTGGGCTTTTTTGACATTCGAAAGACCTCGCAATCCCTGACATGCACCCCCTGGCAAATTTATTCAAGTTTTGAGCTTTCATTGCCGGAGGCTTTTTTGACAAATAGACAAGTGGAAATCAACGTGGAGCTGCCAATCAACAAGATGTGGATTGTCTATTCTCTGTGATTGACGCAGTCTACTCATCTTTGTGGTCGAAAGGACTTGGGCATGTCAACTTGGGTATTATTGTTCTCTATTGTTGAAGTCATGTCGCTGCCGATTGTCGGATCGGTCGCGCTCGGGCTGAGCAAGTTAACGTCTGGCCCGACCGCGCGGGTTTCTGAACACTGGTTTCTGGGTGTTTTGCTAGCCGTGACGCTGATAACCTGTCGAACCGTGATCGTGCTCGATGCATGTTGGCTAGTACATACTTCAACGCTGGGATTCATGATCGTTGGTGCGTTGTTGTTGCCAGATCGCGAATCACTCGACCAACGGCGAGTGGTGGGGAATTGGCGATAACATTTGTCGCGATTCTTCAGTGCTTCACAACGCGAATCCGTTCGGGATTACAATACGCTATGCGTCAGATTGGCATCTTCGCGTTTTAAATTCCGAAAGTACTGAATTGCTACGACATTATTTGCTTGTTTCTCGGCTGCCTAACCGTTGCTTGCTAACGTTTTTCCAGTGGTTAGCGACTTGGCTGATTTGTCTGCTGGGGGCAGGCAACGAAATTCATGCACAAGGCACCCTGTCCGTGGACTTAGCGTCCATCAAGCAGGTCGGCCCCGAAGCTGCCGGATACGAGGCCGCGATTAGCGCTGCAAAACGCGTGTCGGCACAGCCCGCCAGTAGCGCGAGCGAAATTTTGGCTGCGATGAAGAGTGGGTCGCCACTTGCGAAAAACTGGTTGCGATTGATTGCTGCCGACGTTGCGGACAATGATTCATTTCCGCAAGAATTGTTGCTTCAGTTTTTTGCGGATCGGTCACAAGATACTGAAGCACGCCATGCCGCGCTTCAGATGTTGGTGGCGAATGACCCATCGTTAACCTCAAAACTTCTTGGCGGTGCGGTTGATGATCCCAGCTTGCCGGTTCGGCATTCCGCGATCGCTGCATTGCTAGGCGACGCTGTTAAATCGAAGGGGTCTGGTGACAACGACACAGCGATCAAATCGCTTCAGCGTGTTGTTGCCCAAGGACGCAATCCCAGTCAATTGCAATCGGCGGTGAAGTCGCTAAGCGAACTTGGCCAGCAGGTTGAACTTGCAGATGAACTGGGGCTGATCCGCCGCTGGTGGGTCATTGGAACGTTTGAAAATACTGCGTCGGCGAATTTTGAAACTGCCTACATTCCTGAGCGGGTTTATACGAAGGATGGACGACTGCCATCCGAATGGCTAGCCTCCGAAACGGTTGTTGTAAAGCCAAGCGGTAACGCAAAGGCCGCGACAACCAGCATGGTTACCAGTGACGACGCGATGGGGATGGTCAACATCAACCCGGCGTTTAGCAACGCCAAGGACGTGATCGCGTATGCGTACGTCGAGTTCGAAGTACCTCAAGGCATGGACGCAACCGCACGAATAGGCTGTATCACCGCGAGTAAGGTTTGGGTCAATGGCAAGCTTGTGATGGCGAACGAGGTTTATCATTCGGGAACAATGATCGATCAATACATTGGCGAGTGTAAATTGGCGTCAGGGCTAAACTCAGTTTTGATCAAAGTATGCCAGAACGCTCAAACACAGCCATGGGCGCAGGATTGGCAGTTTCAATTTCGTCTCACGGATCGTTTCGGCGGAGCCATCAAACCAGCAACCATCGTCCAACCGAAACTTTGATTTTTTTTAAAAGACCTTACACCTCTTACCTCCTTGGTCTCATGTCGTCCCGAATTTATTGCATCACTTTGTTCGCTTTTCTTCTTGGCCCCCAGGCCACCGTTGACTGTTGGGCAACGGAGTCGAATTGGTTAGGATTTCGCGGCGAAGGTGGTCGCGGCGATGCGAGTGAATCCACGCCACCAGTCGATTTTGACGTGCCCAGCGGTAAGAACGTCGCCTGGAAAACGCCGACGACTGGACGCGGTATCGGCGGACCGCTGGTGATCGGTGAGCTGGTGATTGTGACTGGCTGTGACGGTGAAGACCAACGAGATATTCATGTGGAGGCGTTCGATCGCAAGACAGGTCAACGACGTTGGCTGCGGTCACTCCGCAGCACAGGTCGGCCTTATACGCATGCGACAAGCTCAAACGCGTCACCGTCACCGGTCAGCGATGGCACAAGAATTATTGCGTTATTCAGCTCATGTGATCTTGTATGCTTCGATCTCGATGGGCGTTTGCAATGGACAAGAGCTTTGGCAATCGATCATCCCAAGACCGGCAACGATATCAGCATGAGTAGTTCGCCAGCGTTAATCGCAGGTGTTGTATGCGTGCAACTGGAGAACCAGGGCGATTCGATTGCCACAGGAATCGCGGTCGAAAATGGCAAAACGCTATGGGTGAACGATCGGCCACAGGATAGTAATTGGTCGACACCACAATCGATTGTCCTTGGAGACGGGACGCCCGCTTTTGTGATGCAGGATTCGACTGCAGTTTCCATTGTTCGAACGAGTAATGGCGAAGTAGTTCACAAGTTCACTGCACAGTGTGACACCACCTCATCCTGCAGCTATGCGCCACCGATGGTGATTGTTCCTGGCGAAGAAACGATGGCGTTGCGGATCGACTCCACCGGTGTTGAGGTCGCTTGGCAGAACAATCGGTTGCGACCACAGCGATGCAGTCCAGTGATTCATGGTGAGCGAATTTACATGGGTAAGGGCTCTGTATTGATCGGTGGTAATCTCAGTAATGGCGATGTTGTTTGGCAAAAACGCTTGCCAGGAATCAATACGGTTTGGGCTTCGCCTTTGTATACGGCTTCGGGAATCTTTGTTTTTGACTCGGCAGGACAAGTCGCCGTTGTCAAAGATAACGGCGATGACGCGGAAGTCATTGGCGAGCCCAAGATCGGCGAAGCGATTTTGGCAACGCCAGCTTCGATTGGCGATTCGCTGTATTTGAGAACGGACGCTGCGGTCATTCGTATCGCGAAAGCTCCGTAGGGAAACGTCGTGAGTACTACTGTTCATAACAGCTACGTTGAGATTGTTCCTGGCGGACCAGTACGTGGCACCATTCAGCCTCCAGGTTCGAAGAGCTTGACGAATCGCGCGCTCGTGTGTGCTGCGTTTGCCAGTTCTGCGTCGCACGTGACGGAATCCCGTTTGACTGGCGCGCTGCAGAGTGACGATACGCATGTAATGATTCAAGCACTGCGAGAAATCGGAATCACGGTTAACGATTCGGAGAATGGGCGCACGCTGCATGTAGGAGGTGTGATTGCTCGAGCGTCGACGTCTAATTTCCATGACACCGCAAGTCTGTTCATTGGTAATAGCGGCACGACAATTCGATTTTTGACGGCAGCGCTTTCCGCATTTGGAGGTTGGTATCGGCTACATGGTGTTCCGCGGATGCACGAACGTCCGATTGGCGACTTGGTTGATGCGCTTTCGCGAGTATGTGATGGTACGGTCCGATGCGAATCTGCAGGCGGATGTCCACCGGTGGTGATTGACACTGACGGCTGGTCGGGGAATCGATTGCAAGTCGTGGGTAGTGTTAGCAGTCAATATCTCAGTGGTTTGATGATGGCTGCGCCAATCGCGCGTAAGTCAGTTGAGATTGAAGTCGTTGGCGAATTGGTTTCTCGCCCCTACGTCGATATGACCGCACGGATCATGCGAGATTTTGGTGCGAACGTCGACTGGAATGATTCTGAGGATTCGAAAGCACCGCTAATTTGTCGAATTGACGGGGCATCGGGTTATACGGCTCGCGAGTATGCCATTGAACCCGATGCATCTGCCGCAAGTTACTTCTGGGCGGCGGCAGCGATCAGCGGTGGAGAAGTGACAGTCGAGGGACTGGGCCCTAACGCGATGCAAGGTGATGTTCGGTTTGTAGATTGCCTTGAGCTGATGGGATGCGACGTGCTGAGACAGCAAAATCGGATCACGGTTCGCGGCGGCGGTGAACTGCGAGGAATTGATTTCGAGATGAACGCAATCAGTGACACGGTCCAAACTCTTTGCATTGTGGCTTTGTTCGCCAAGGGACCAACGCGAGTTCGTGGTGTTGCTCACAATCGATTTAAGGAAACCGATCGGATCGGCGATTTAGCTTGCGAACTTCGCAAATTAGGCGCGAAAGTAATTGAACACGAAGACGGAATGACGGTGGAACCAATCGACCTGTTAGCGCCGTTTGATGGTGCAACCCTCGAAACGTACGACGATCATCGCATGGCGATGAGCTTGTCATTGGCGGGTTTGCGGCTGCCTAAGGTGAAGATTTCGAACCCGGCCTGTACAGCGAAAACTTATCCCGAGTTTTTCGCAGACTTAGAAAAACTCATTGGCCGTGCACATCGATGGGAATCGTAGTCGCTGCTGCGCCTGGGCTGTTAAAAATTTGCTATTGTGAGCAAGAAGCCTTTGCACAAGTTTAATTCCATAATCTTGCCGCGTGCGGGGCTTGTCCCCGTCGGGCCACGATCACAACCAGATGGCGAAGAAGAAATGAGGTCGGCCACGGGCGGAGCTTGTCTCCGTCGGGCCATGATCAGAAAATGATCGTGCAGTGTGCGTATAACGATTGATTAGCGCTCCACGCGGACA
>JAYVSE010000415.1:0-18388 GCA_043775635.1 Planctomycetaceae bacterium
TCCGACGTTGATTGCCGGACGTACGCCGGAGTTAAATAGATCGGATTCCAGGAAGATCTGACCATCGGTGATCGAAATCACGTTGGTCGGAATGTAAGCGGAAACTTCGCCTTCCAATGTTTCAATGATCGGCAGACTTGTGATCGAACCGCCACCAAGCGCATCAGACAGCTTTGCACTGCGTTCCAGCAATCGACTGTGGCAATAGAAAACGTCACCGGGATACGCTTCCCGTCCTGGCGGTCGTCGCATCAACAAGCTCATTTGGCGATAAGCAACCGCTTGCTTCGACAAATCGTCGTAGACAATCAGTGAATGGCCACCTTCGTACATGAAGTGTTCTGCCATCGCAGTACCCGCGTAAGGCGCGATGTACTGCATCGTGGCTGGCGCGCTCGCTCCTGCCGCGATGACGGTGGTAAATTCCATCGCACCACTTTTCTCAAGTACGTCAACAACGGCAGCGACCGCTGAATCCTTCTGGCCAATCGCGATGTAGAAGCACTTGACTCCTGTGCCCTTCTGGTTGATGATCGCATCGATCGCGATCGACGTTTTACCAGTCTTGCGGTCACCGATGATCAATTCACGTTGACCACGACCGATCGGCGTCATGGCATCGATCGCCTTGATGCCGGTCTGCATCGGCTGAGTCACTGGCTTTCGTTCCGAAACGCCCGTTGCAATGATCTCTACTGGACGCGTGGTCGAGGTTTGCACGGGACCCTTACCATCCAGCGGATTGCCCAGCGGATCAAGTACGCGCCCAATGACGGCGTCGCCCGCAGGAACGCTAAGCAACGTCCCCAACGCCTTGACTTCATCGCCTTCTTGAATGGTCAGGTAATTGCCAAGGATGATGACCCCAACGCTATTCTCTTCCAGATTGAACGCCAATCCGATAGCACCGTTGGGGAACTCAACCATTTCACCGGCCATGACGCCGGACAGGCCATAAACACGGGCGATACCGTCTCCGACTTCGAGAACGGTTCCAACTTCACGGACATCAATCTTGCTATCGAACTGTTCGATCTCAGCTTGCAAGACCGAGGCGATTTCGTCACTGCTAAACTTCACGGCTTTGTCTCAACGGCCAAAGGGCTGTGTTATGGGAAAGTATGCGGATGTGAATTTCTGAGCGATAAACTTATTTAACGCTTGCTCTTAACTACTGCTTGTGGAAAAGGATTCAAAGCGGCGCAGCAACTCACGCGAAAATCCATCGCGAGCTTTGCGAGCCATCTTATCGATCTGATTTGCCACACTGCTGTCAAACACGGTATCACCCACTCGAACGACCATTCCGCCGATCAAACTTGGATCAACCGTTTCCTTTAATCGAACTTGTTTCTGGATTACTGAAGACAGACGATTGATCACCATCGAACGTGTCTGGTCATCCAGCGGTATTGCCGTTCGAACTTCCGCAACGACACGACCGAGAATTTCATCATGGATCGAATCGGCAGCGGTTCGAACCGCAGCGACGTAACCGAGACGTCCTCGCTTGCCCATCACTTTGAGGAAATTGACAAGCAACGGATGAAACTCACCTTTGAACAATCGGTCGATGATTCGACCCTTTTCCGTTTCATCAATTCGCGGTGATGCTAACGCAGCAGCCAGCTTCGCACTACCTGCCAGGTAACCATCGACCAGCGTTCGTAGCTGCGCAAGCACTTCGTCAGCGACGCCCGCAGAAGCGGCGGCGTTGATCAATGCACGCGCGTAAGTCTTGCCAACTTGCTCTGCGCCTGGGTCGAGTACCGTTTCGTGTTTGATCGCTTCGCTCATGTCGAAATCTTCGCCTTAGTTATTGCTCGGCATTCGATCGAGAGACTGGCGAATCAGGTCCGCATGGTCTTCGGACTTCAGTTCGCGACCGACGACTTTTCTAGCGACCATCATCGCCAAGTCAGAAGTCTGGCCCGCCAGATCAGAAATCGCAACCTTCTTTGCCGTTTCGATATCCGCAATCGCGCGAACACGTTGACGTTCGGCTTCGGCCTTGGCATCTTCGACGATTCTCTGCCCTGCCGCTTCACCGTTTTTGTGGGCTTCAGCAAGCATTGACTGGACCTTTGCAGAGGCATCATCTAATTTGGACTGATAACTAGTCAACAA
The DNA here is from genome assembly GCA_043775635.1 of Planctomycetaceae bacterium. Taxonomy (GTDB): domain Bacteria; phylum Planctomycetota; class Planctomycetia; order Pirellulales; family Pirellulaceae; genus UBA6163. The sequence goes on from JAYVSE010000415.1 coordinate 2,128, forward strand.
CGCCTTTGCGTCTTGGTTAGCCTTGTCCGCCGATTCCAAATCCGACCGAATTTTCGATTCGCGAGCCTCGAGTCCACCAAGGATCACAGGCCAAACGAACTTTGACAGGATCAAAAGTACGCCGATGAAGATCGTAATGTTGACGATCGCCGAGCCCATGTCGAATTGCAACAATGGCGGCGTTCCCTTGGGATCTTGATGACCAGCATCCTGAGGTGCCGCCCCCGTATCCATTGCTTCAGCAGTGGTGTCAGTCACCTTTACAACATCGTCAGCAGCGGCCCACATCAAGGGCAGCGTCATCGATATGCAAATCGACATCATGAATACGGCATGTCGCCAGAATACGGTCATAGCAATCCACCCTTGCGGAGTTGAAAAACGGACAAACTAGCTGATCAGGATGAGAATCAATGCGATGACTGCCAAGCCTTCAATGAGCGCCGCGGCGATCAGCATTTGCGTCCCGAGCGTTCCACTGGCCTCGGGTTGACGAGCGATCGCGTCGACGGTCGAACCGCCGATTCGACCGATGCCCAAACCTGCGCCAAGAATGACTAAGCCCATGCCGATGCCAGCACCAAGCTTGTCGAACGAGGCTTCCGCCAACAACATTGCAAACTCAAACATCTTCGCTTCGCTCCAAAAAGAACTTTAGTGGGTGTGTTGTTACTATCCAAATCCGCTACTTAACTTCAATCGGCTATTAAAAAACCGATCTTCTACTACCTAACCAGAGGCCCAAGGCGCTCTGGGTTGATCAACTTATCCAAATCCATTTGCCCTTCATCACTGAAGGGATCATCTTCGTGTTCATCATGATGACCACCATGATGCGCTACCGCCGTCGAGATGAACAGAACCGTTAGGAACGTAAAAATGAAAGCTTGTAGGAAACAGATGAAAATTTCCAATAGCGTCAACATCATGCCGCCGATGATGACCGCGACTTCCACGCCGTAACCAAGCATCAAGGATTGCTTTGCCGCGGTAAAAATTAATAAGACAAACGCGGCGATTACCAAGTGCCCGGCCATCATTGTACCAAAAAGACGCATGGCAAGAACCGTGCATTTGATAAACAAGCCCATCCACTCAAGAACATACAGCGGCAAGCCGATAACCAGCATCTTTTTGTCATCCCAGCCGATCGGATTGAAGTGCGAAAAGAAAGCCCTTGCACCGACTTCACGGATACCGACAAACAGAATCGCGATAAAACTGCCTACCGCTAAGACAACATTCAATGCCAAGTTGCCCGTTGCGGTGCCACCCCAATGCGAGAGGTGTACATCGCCAGTTCCAAACTGCAGCAAGTAGCCAATGGGAACCAAGCCGATCACATTCGAAAACAGGATGAAGAAGAAAATCGTCCAAATGTACGGTATGTATTTATCCGTCAGATCGCCAAGATTCGGGCGTGTTACTTCATCGCGAATGAATGAGCACATGGTTTCGAAAAGCTGCGAAAGCCGGCCTTTGGTTTGGTAGGCCGCAAGCCCTTCGCCACGAACCCTCACTCGACTCGCGACATACAAAAATGTCAAAACCAAAATTACCGCCACGACACCCGTCATCATCAGGTGATTGGTGATGTAAAACTCATAATAGCCGTCGTAAATTCCTAACGGAGCGAAATCGGTTTGCGAGCCGGCAACAGGGATCCTTAAAATTGGATCACTGTGCAGCGCATGCGGCAGAACGTGGTCTTTCGCCAGCTCCGTCAAGCTTCGTTCGACCACAATTTGGCCGGGCTGAGCCGTTGCCAAGAATGGTTTGATAAATGGGAACATCGCTTCCAAAACGCCTTTCATTCGCTGAATCAACTAAAGTTAACGCAGCCGCCCTTAAGAACTCATTGTATCCGAGTCAATTGCGTGTAGTACGACCGGTGACCGATGTCGGTGCATTGCCGACCGAGACGCGTAAACAATGCCGACCGTCTCGATTGTCGTCAATGTGGTGTACCAAAACAAAACATCAAAAACCGCCTCGTTGCGAGAAACCGCTTCGAAAAAAATCAAACTTCCAAGCAGGGCAAACGTCCCCGCAAATCGAATTGCCATTGGAACCAGTAGCGAACTGATCCTTTCTGGGCCGATGGTTTTGTCACGAGCGTTCGAGGGTGCAACAAAATACCGCATCACTTGCTTCACTACAAAGTGTGAAAACAGTGCCAGGGAAATGAATGCCAAGCCGACGGATGCGAAGACGCGAGTGTTGAGGCGATCGCCCGAAACGTTCCCACTGATGATTGATTCAACTACCCAGTTTTGCCCAATCAGAAAATGCAAGAGCGTCGCAACGACCACAAGCACGCACATTAGTATCCATGCTGCACGAGGTACCTCGTGAGGTGCTATTTGGCTGGTGGATTGTTCCAAGGGAAGCATGCTTAAATTATCCTTCGCGGTCGGGCGGCTTTCGCCTTGCATTCGCCTGATTGGCGAGCAAAACGAAGCGAACCATTCCGAGCGTAAAACCGACCAAACCCGTGATCCCGGTTCCGATCAGCCGAGTATTCCCCAGCCATTGATCAGTTCCGTAACCAAACGCGGCAAACACCACGGCTAGTCCGGCCAATTCAAGTCCCGCTGCAACAAAAGTGGTGAATCTGCGAGGCGATCTTTTTGCACCACTCAAAATCTAAGCTCTTAAATTTCGGAGCAAGTTCATTGCTTTTCGCCTGCACAATCGAGGCAAAGTCTGAATGCCTTCTCATTAAAATCTAGGGGATGTGACCGATCGCCGCATCGTTCAGAGTAGAACAATGGTCCCAATTATTTTTCCGAGCAATGGGGACCATTGCTCTACTCTACACGCTCTCGCCCACCCGATTGTGGCCGAGAAAATTAAAAACGGCTTGAATTCAAGCTCAAAACGAATGCAGGTATTCTTTTTGGCAACGGAAGTTATAGCTCCGTTAGTCTGAATTTTTGACATTTAGCGGCAATTATCCGTCCGTAGGGCTTCAGTGATTTAAGGCGGGACTGGAAGTTCTGAATCTCCCTAGCCATAATGCTACCGGCGTCCATCACTCCATTGGATGGTTAACGGTGGCGAGAATTGGTTTGCGGACCAGCGCGGAATGGCCGCAGCTCGGTTCGTGCGGATTGGCGGAAGGAAAGATTGAAAACCTACCTACTACGGTAACAAATCTGTTGCCGGCTTGATTGATATTGCGGGAGTTGCTGCGTTGATTACCTCTGCTGATTTGAGTTCGCGATCCCGCCAAGACCTTGCCAATCTAGCGAGAGATTCGGGTATTGCTGGCTACCGTGGGATGTCAAAAGACGATTTGGTGGCTGCGCTCCGCGTTAAAAAAAACTCCCTCAAAAAGACTACAGTGTCGGCGAAACCTATCTCCGTTGTAGCCGAACCTAGCAAACCTACCAAATCGGTTGCACCGAGCAAAAAGCCGGCTTCGAAAGCGGCTCCGAAGGCAAAGTCCGCCCCTAAGACAAAATCGTCCAAGGAGCCGATTGCTGTGTCTGCTTCCAAGCAACCTGCTTCTCAAGCGAAGGCTAAATCGCATTCCGCGAAGCCTGAAGTAACCGCAAAAGCCGCCACTCGAAATGCCACGGCTGCGACTAAAGTCAACGTTGCCTCCAAAACGGTTGCTGGGGGGAAAGCTTCGAACGGTTCCAAGGCAGATGTTGCCACCACATCGCCGACAGCAGGCAAGCGCCCTGCCTTGACCCGGTCGGTCCATGCGCTGACCGCGACGAAAGCTACACCTGCTGAGAAGCGAGGGACCGAACCGGCTTCGAAAAAAAATAAAACGGCTTCGGTAACCCTTGAGCCCGCTGGGGCTAATAAGAAGTCAGTCATTGCAATGGCAGTTTCTACTCCCAAGGCTACCGCAACTCTAAAGCAGCCCGTCGTTGCAAAAACGGTTGCTCCCAAAGCTGTGGCTGTGCCAGTGGCAAAACCACCTGTTTTGAAAGTGCTGACATCTCCTGGCTCCGTCAAACTTATGGATGATGACGAAGATGTCGACCAAGAGGCTGCCAAGCAGGACGTTGTTGCGGCGAAACCAAGAGTTCCCAATCGGACGTTTTTGCCAACCGCAAAAAAGGTTGTGCCACCGCCCGTACCAGCGACGCCACCGATATCTGCGAAATCGGCTCGCATCCGACGCGAGATGGCGCAGCGAAGTCAACGAGCTCTGCAAAATAAAGATATTTCATCCGATGTCCTAGTCGCTGGTTCAGCCGTTCGCAATGGAAACGGTGCCGGCACGCATGCGCCTCATAAGGATCGCGTCGTGTTGCTGGTCCGCGATAGTTATTGGTTGCAAGCCGATTGGGAAATCACACGCGCAGCAGTAGAGCGAATTCGTGTTGCCATGGCCGAGAAGTGGCACTCGGCGCTGCCCGTCCTTCGTTTGATGGCCGTTGCGGATGCGAGCGCCAATCGCTCCGAGCAAATCGTTCGCGACATACCTATTCATGGTGGAATTACCAGTTGGTACATCGACGTGGACGAACCTCCAAGCCGATATCGCGTCGTCGTCGGCTATGTTGCTGACAATGAGCGATTTTTCCCCATTTGCCGAAGCAATGTAATTGAGACCCCGCGCCCTGGGTCCGGCAATCGAATCGACGAACATTGGCGTGACATCGCCGAAGACTACGAGCGAATCTATTCGCTTAGCGGCGGTTTCGATTCCAACGGCGACAATGACTTGAAGGAAGTCTTTGAAGAGCGACTGCAAAGGTCAATGCCGACTCGCGGTGATTCGTTTGGTAGCGGTAGCGACACGGATGCGGCGCTGGATCGTCATCGTGCGCTGCCCTTTGAAGTCGACGCTGAATTGATCATTTACGGCTCCACAGTGCCTGGTGCTACGGTGATGCTGGGTGGAGAGCCGGTAAAACTTCGTCCTGACGGATCGTTTACGATTCGGCTCGCGCTTCCCGACAAGCGTCAAGTGTTTCCTGTCATTGCTCAGAGCCGTGATGGTATGCGTCAACGAACAACGGTGGTCGCAGTCGAACGCAATACAAAAGTCATGGAAGCCGTCGACCGCGATGCAAACTTCTAACACGCCGTCTAACCGCCTTGTGGTCTAGTGCTTTGTCCAAGATTAAATTTATTTTTTAAGATAGACAAAGCACTCGTTCGACTGCCCCCAATGGCCTTGTGCCATTGGTGAAGAAGATTAGTACGCTAGTAACATGCGATTCAAAACCAGCCCATTTCCTCCAAACCGCCGCCAAAGGCGGCGGTTTGGAGGAAATGGGCTCGCTGAGTGGCGTGACGCCGTTTAGCTTGTTAATCTTTTTTACCAACCAGACGAGCTGGCTGGGGTCTCGAATCGTATTTAGGACAGTCGAACTAGTCGTCCGCAACGAAATTGCAGCCATATTGCTATGAAATATTTGCATTTATCGGTGTTTATATTGGCCTGCTTCGTAGCGCCATTGGCGTATTGCGAAGCACCGCTGACGGTTGAAACGGGCGACAAAATTGTCATCATCGGCAACACGCTTGCCGAGCGGATGCAGTTCGGTGGTGACTTCGAATCGCTCGTTCAAAGTCGTTTCCCTGGCAAGCAACTGATCGTTCGCAACCTGGGCTGGTCAGCCGATGAAATCGACCTGAGACCGCGAAGCGCGAACTTCGATGATCACGGCCATCGTCTAACGGACCATAAGCCAGACATTGTTTTGGCGATGTTTGGTTTCAATGAATCGTTTGGTGGCTCCGAACAATTGGAAGCCTTTGGCAAGCGGTTTGACGCATTCATCGCCGAGACCCGCAAGCAAATCGGTGCTGCGGAGTTGGTTGTGTTCTCACCGATTCCTCATGAGGATCTTGGCCGCGAAGAATTGCCAAGTGGAGAGGCGACGAACAGGAACTTGGTCATGTATAGCGGGGTGATGAAACGGCAGTGCGATCTGGCTGGTTTGCGATTCATCGATCTTTATGCCCCAATGCATGACGCGATGGATGCCATCAAAGACCCACTGACGATTAACGGGATTCATTTAAACGAGATCGGCAATGAGCTGCTTGGTGCGGCGATGGACCGAGCGTTATTTGGGCCTCGACCCAGCGGTACACACGCGGACATGGCTGCACTCCGCTCCGCCGTCATCGAGAAAGACAAACAGTTCTACTATGACTATCGTTCTGTCAATGGATATTACGTCTATGGCGGTCGAAAGAATCCTTACGGCGTCGTCAACTTCCCAGCCGAGTTTGCCAAGCTCCGCAAGATGATCGAAGTTCGTGATCGAAGGATCTGGAAGATTGCTTCGGGAGAATCGGTACCCGTTGAAATTGACGATTCTTCGACCGGCGATCTACCTGCGATCGATTCGAACGTGGGTCAAGAGCTGACGTATTTGTCACCAGCCGAAAGCCAAAAGCGGTTTGACGTGCAAGCAGGATATGAGATTGAACTGGTGGCATCGGAGGTTGAATTTCCAGAGCTTAAGAACCCAGTCGCCCTGGACATTGACGCTCGTGGACGCCTTTGGGTTACGACTACACCAACGTATCCGCAGTATCTTCCTGGCACGCCTGTTAACGACAAGATTTTGATTTTTGAAGACACGAACAAGGATGGCAAAGCTGACAAGCAGACCGTGTTTGCAGATGGCCTTCATCTGCCGATTGGAATTGCGTTGATCGATGGAGGTGCTTATGTATCGCAGCAGCCAAACCTGATGTTTTTGAAAGACACCGATGGGGATGACGTAGCGGACAAGCGTGAACGAATCTTGCACGGTTTTGATACGGCGGATTCGCATCATTCGATCAGCGCTTTTGCGTTCGGTCCCGACGGCGCTCTGTACATGCAAGAAGGCACGTTCCACCATACCCAGGTCGAAACACCGTATGGCCCACAGCGAGTGAAAGACGCAGCGGTCTTTCGATATGAACCGAAGACCGAAAGATTCAATATCTTCGTCTCCTATTCATTTGCCAATCCTTGGGGACATTGTTTCGACTCTTGGGGCCAGGACTTTGTGGCCGACGCGTCAGGTGGTGCAAACTATTTTGCCGCTGCGTTCAGCGGTGATGTGATCTATCCGCAAAAGCATCGTCAGATGGAGCAGTTCCTCAAGAAGCAGTGGCGACCGACTTGCGGTTGCTTAGTGGTCAGCAATAGCCATTTTCCGGACGAAGCCCAAGGCAACTATCTGCTCAATAACACGATCGGATTTTTGGGGACGTTGCAGTACAAGATGAGCGATGACGGCAGTGGTTTTAAAGCGGATCCTGTGGACCCGTTATTATCTTGCCGCGACACGAATTTCCGGCCAGTGGACTTAAAGTTTGGCCCCGACGGCGCGCTTTACATCGTTGATTGGTTCAATCCGCTGATCGGTCACATGCAACACAATCTTCGCGATCCAAAGCGAGATAAGCATCATGGACGCATTTGGCGAATTCGCAATAAGAACAAACCATTGCTCGAAATCCCAAAGTTTGAATCGGCGACAACGGCGGAGTTGGTGACGATGCTGGAGAGCAAGGAAGACATGTTCCGTGACTTGGCTCGGCGGCAATTGCGCCTGCATCCGGTTGCTGATGTTGTCGCAGCGATTGACACTTGGCTTGGTAAGCAACAAGGTGGAGATTCGCAGACCGAGCACAATCGGCTTGAAGCGCTGTGGGTAATGCAGCAGCTTGATCAAGTTCGCCCCGAGTTACTGACCCTCGTACTTGAAAGTCGTGACCACCGCGCTCGTGCAGCGGCAACTCGCGCGCTGTCGTATTGGCGCGAGCGAGTCCCCGGCAATAAAGAGATGCTGGTGGCATTGGCAGGCGACGAATCGCCGCGGGTGCGTCTTGAAGCGGTACGCGCGGCAAGCTTCTTCGCAAACGCAGATGAAGGACGCGAAATTGTTTCAACTGCACTGACCAAGCCGCTGGACTACTACCTTAACTACACGATTACCGAAACGAATACGACTTTGGATCGGCGCGGTGGTACACGGTCGGGCGCGGATGAGACGTTGATCAAAAATCTTGCCGCTGGAACCATTGGTGACGATCAGTTGGTTGCGGTTTCTAAGCTTGCATCAAGCGAAGCGAACGTAAGTCAGCTTTCAAAAATCGCCGATGCAATTTTGATTGGAAAATATTCACCGTCCAATCAAGCCGATGCGATCCATGAATTGATATTGGTTGCGAAGGCCAGGAAGTTACAGCCCGTGATTGACTCCGCTCACGCATCAAAAATTTTCGTTGCGGCTATAAAGAATGGCGATGCGAAGCTGACGACGAAGATGGCAGAGATGGCTGGGCAGTGGGATTTGGAAGAAATGATCGAACCGCTGCGAGTGGCAGTTTTTGCCGAAACCACTGCTGGTGAAACGGTCGATGCGGCACTGACCGCCCTGCTGGGATTTGACACACCAAGAGCGTCGGATACGCGCGGTGAGCTGGCCAGAACCGAAACTTCAGTAGCCTTAAAACTACGTTTCGCTAGAATCGTCGCCCCCAGCAATGCTGGCCTCGCGGCCAATGCAATTGGCTATGGATTGTCGCGAGGCGTCTCTGCCGTCGATGGCGAATTGTTAGTATCAGCAGTGCAGTCGCTGTTAGCCGGTAAGAACGGCGATGAAGTTTTGACCAAGCTGATTACCGAAACAAAACCGCAGCCTGATGCAGCGAAGCTGATCCTGCGTGCTGTCTATGCGACAGGGACGACGAGCGGTGCCGCCGTTGAGATGCTCAGTCAAGCTGCGGGGATTGGCGGGCCGATCGAACCGCTTTCCCCCGAGCAACGTGCGGAATTAATCAAGCAGATTGAAACTCGCGGCAATCCGCAAAAAGGCGAGCTGGTTTACCGCCGCAAGGATCTCAATTGTATCCAGTGCCATGCGCTATCACGTGCTGGTGGCAACGTCGGGCCGGACCTTAGCGGTGTCGGCGTGACAAGCCCAACCGAGTATCTGCTGGACAGCATTTTGGAACCGAGTAAGCAGGTCAAGGAAGCCTACTTAACGCTGAACGTGGTTACGACGGATGGCGTCGTGATTCGCGGTGTTAAAATTGACCGCGACGACACTCGCCTTGTGCTGCGTGATGAAAAAGGCAAGGAGACCGTCATTGCCTCGGAGGATATCGACGCTGAATCGGAAGGAAAGTCACTGATGCCTGAGGGGCAACATCAACTGATGACTCAGGACGAATTGATTGACTTGGTTGCGTTCTTGTCGGCGCTGGGCAAGCCTGGTGATTACGTGGTCAACAATCGACCGACAATTCAGCGATACGAATCGCTCGCGGATGAGAAAATGATCGGCGAACTTGCTTCGCTCGCTGAAGGCAAGCTCGAATCCAGACTTGCCACCATAGAGAAAACGGCGTGGCAAGTCGTTTACGCGTCCGTCAATGGAACGCTTTCGAACTCGATCCTGCCATCGACTCAGTCGCCGATTATCCTTCGAGGCGAAGTGGATGTTGTCGTAGCAGGTCCCGTAGGATTGAAAGCGACGAGCGAGGCAGATGTGCAATTGGTCATCGGCGGAAAATCTGTCGCCAGCAACGGCCAGCAGATGGTTGACTTGCCTGTCGGTCGACATGCGGTTTACCTCGTGATTGAATCGCCGGCCAAAGCAAAGACGATTGTCGCCGAGTTCACCAAACCTGCTGGCGCAGCGACGCAGTTCACTGTGGTTGGTGGTTTTTAGCATTAGTTCACTTCAGACGGCGCACGAATCAATTTGATCCAGCCGGCTTCCAAGATTTTTTCATCTGCCGTCCAATTGACTGTGGCCAAATACCCCAATTTTAGTTGGTCTTCGCCAAGGCGTACGAACGCCTCACGCACGGGATGACCATCAATCACGGGGAAGGTCCCGTCGATACTAACGAAGCGAATGTAACCATCGCTTGATTGAACTTGGTCGGAGTCATGAACCGGTTCTATGGAATCGACGACCGAATTCACTGGCATCAGACTGTCATAAAATCTGCTCAAGTCATGTTTGTCGGAATAAAAATAGTCTCCTTGCCAAGCTGGCCCGCTGGCATTGAAAACTTCGCAGTTGCCATCATCATGCAGCGAAATGCCAAACGAAGGCTGGTCTTTTGATGAAGAATCACTGGCAATGCCAACCCATTTGCCAATCACGTGATCGCGCGGCGTTGGTTGCTTCCTGCTATACGCATAAGCCACGCCGCCTACGAGCAACAACATTAGTACGACGGCCAACAAGGTGGTTCGCTTCGACCACGCGATCGGGCGAACCCAGTTAGGAATCGTGAACTTTCCTCCGAGCAACGCAAGACGCTTGCCGAAGCTGGATGCCTCAGGTCGTGTTTCACCAGCAACCTTGGCCGCAACACTCGCCATGGCTTTGGCTTTGGCATTTGCATCTGCCGTTGCTTTGGCTTGGGCCGTTGCATTGGCCGCGTGAATCGTCGCTTGTTCGGCTTCGTAACCTTCGTCGATAATCGCTGGTCTGGGCGGTTTGTCATCGAGCACGGCCGCTCGCCGCGCCGCCGCCGCTTGGTGGGCGACTTCCATCGGCGCGCGAGCCCCAACTAGGTTTAACGCCGTCCTCGAATTACCTGTTGCGCGAAGGACAAGCTGCCCATCGGGGCCGAGCATTGCCAGATCACCATTGAGACACAACACCAAGGTAGGGAAGCGAAGTGCAGGCAGCCATTCCTCCCAGGCTTCACTCTTGATCAGTGCGTCTGGCGGCAGCATGCCACGCGCGGCGAAGCCAAACAACTCGCGCAATTTGAACGGGCCATGAAACGCAGAGGGAAGTCCCTGTACTTCAAAATGAGGCAACACCGTGCCTTGCGGATGTGGGACAGGTAATCTTTGAAAAGAGAACAATTCGATGGACTGAGCTGTTTGCCAAGTGCCGTCGGGTGAGGTCGCAATGTTGGACTCAGGCCTGAGAAGGCCTGAAAATGCAAGTTCTCTCAACTCAACATCGCTGAAGGGACCGATGGCGGCAGTGTCGGTCTTGATGAAGAAAGCAGACATAGTCGTCAATCACGTCCTTCGGACTCGTCAAATAAGCCTGACCCATTTGGCAGCTTCCGCTCCTTTTCTCGTTCATCGTCGAAACGATTCCATCGTGACAATAGTGTCCGAGTATCAGCAATAAGCTCTTCGTGCGAGCCTTTGAATCTCCTATGGGCTTTCATCGCAAGAGCATGCTCTGCCGCATTACGTTCTCTTTTTGATGATGCCATATCACGCGATATCCGTTCAAGATTGCTTTCTGACCAGTCATTATTTTGGTCATCGCGCCACCTTGACATCAAGACGATTGCAAAGATACGAACGTCCTCATTCACATCGGTAAGTGCGCTCATAAGCGTCTTCTGCCATTCGACATTGTTAAGATGCCAATACCGGGAGAGGACTTCGAGTGCTGTACAACGGTGACGCCAATCAGGACTACTAAGAAACATTAGTGCGTTTGTTTTGCTTTCAAAAATTTCGTTCATCGATGCTACAAAGCTGGTACCAAACGATAGGGAGCAGATCAACTCATCGACTTCCAATTTCGTAATCATAAACGCCCCAAAAGTTCATCAATTGTTTCTTGGATTATCTCAATGCGAATTAGTAAGGTCTCGATATAGTCTTGAACTTCGGCCATTTCTTCAACTCTTCCTTGGCCACTAAGCTCCTCAACCCTTTGCTGTGCTCTCGTTAATGTATCGCGTAAAGTTCGAGCTAACTCGCCGAGTTCTCGCAATCTCTTCCGAATGGCATCAGAATCGCTCATGCAAGCAATTGTAACACCGGCAGCCGCTCCAGCAACAGGAACAAACCCACTTGGGCGGTATTACTGGTGGGCTGTTTTAGCGGTACGGCGTGAGCCGTCCGGCCTCGCTGAGGCCCGCGTCACCGGATCGCTCGCGCCATACCGTTAAATTATCCTTCACGGCGTAGGGTTCATCCCCGTCGGGCTATAATCCCAACCAGAAGATGCTGGCGGAGTGAGCCTCGCTACCATGCGTCTCGTCCGCGTGGAGCGCTAATCAACGTTATACGCATCGTTGCACGAACATTTTCTGATCATGGCCCGACGGAGACAAGCTCCGCCCGTGGCCGACGTTATTTCTTCTTCGCCATCTGGTTGTGATCGTGGCCCGACGGGGACTCGCGGCGAGATTATGGAATTAAATCTGCGCAACGGCTACTTGCCCACAATAGCAAATTTTTACAGGAATTGGTCGACGCAGCTTTCTGGTGTAGTAGGGCCAGAACCGAACGATCCGCTGGGCGAGCCAGCGAGATTTATTCAATCAGAATAGTTGTATTTTGTGCTTGCGTTGTGGCGATGCGTAGCGATTCGATCAGTGCGCCGATTTGTTCCACCGAAAGTTGTTCGATCCTGGTTTCCAAGCTGTAACCTGATGTTGCAAGGAGGTTGTCAACAGCGGATTTTTCCAAGCGATCTTTCATTGCACTAATGATGACGCTCCGGAGAAACTTTCGGCGATGGAAGAACAATGCACGACAAGTTTCGTGAAAGAACGGCAGGTCACTAATGGCAGCACGGCGCTGCGGAACTGCGGTCAATTTGACAATGGCAGATTGCACTTTCGGGCGTGGCCAGAACACTTTGGGTGATAGCTCACGAACAATCTCGGCATCGCAGAGCGTTTGGATCCAGACGCTTAGCGCTCCGTATTCTTTTGTTCCGTGAGTCGCGATCATGCGATCGGCCAACTCTTTTTGAATCGTAACGACGATTACGTCCGGCGAAGGCGTCGCGGCAAGCAAGTTACTAACGATCGGCGTAGCGACGTTATAGGGCAAGTTTGCAACAAGCAAAAATCTTGACAGCGGCCCGATGCGAGTCATTGCTTCGCGAACAGAATCAAGCAACTCTGGTCGCATCGTACCTTTATTCTTCAATGCATCGCCTTGGATCAGACGCACATTGGGGCGACCGGCCAGTTCGATAGAAGCAAGTCGAAAAAGGTTGTGATCGATTTCTGCTGAGACCACGGCGCCTGCACCGTCGCTGAGCCGAGTCGTCAACGAGCCTACGCCTGTGCCAATCTCCATGACCACATCGGTTTTACGCAGCTCCGCAGATCTTGCGATCAAATCCACAAGATTCAGGTCGATAAGAAAATTTTGACCAAAACGGCTAAGTGGTTTCAATCCCGCTGCCGCCAATCGATCCGCTAGATAGCGGCTGGTTTGTCGCTCGGCCATATCAGTCGCTCCCCAAGTTGCCGTTCGATGTATTTCGCCAACACGTCCGTCTCTAAATTGACCTCGTCACCAACGTCGCGATTTCCCAGTGTCGTCGCGGCCAGCGTATGTGGAATCAGTGCCACGCTGAAGCGGTCATCGAACGCGTCAACGACAGTCAGACTAATCCCATCGACCGTGATGCTGCCTTTAGACGCGATTTGGCGGGCCAAGACTGCCGAAACTGAAAACCAGTACTTGGCCCATGGCGGATCGGCTTCCACGCTGATGACTTTCGATAAAGCATCGACATGGCCAGTCACATAATGGCCACCCATCCGATCGCCAACAGCAACGCTGCGTTCCAAATTCACTCGCGAACCGACCTTCAATTGCCCCAAATTTGTTCGGGAAAGGGTTTCTTCACCGGCTTCAAAATCTATTCCGTCAGGCCGGATCGCCACAACGGTGAGGCAACACCCATTGATGCTGATGCTGTCACCGATCACCAATCCTTGGCGTAGTTTCTCACCTAAATCGATGCGCAGCGTTCTACTAGGCGGCTTTTCAACCGTCTGGACCACGATCCCCATCGTTTCGACTAAGCCTGTAAACATGCTTCAAAAAATCAATAAAGTAAGGAAAACCCGATCAACGCGTAACCGAGAATTGAACTTTGCAAACACGAAAGTCGTTGCTCGGCGTCTGGTCACTTCGAGCTCTATTGGACAAAATGCGGAGCGTTCTTCCTACGGGACCGAAAATCCAGCAAATGATTGTCTGGAAAACTTCCAATCACGCCCCCCTACTATACGGGACAGTTTACCGATGACTCTGATCGAATCGATTCACGCTCGACAAATTTTTGATAGCCGCGGCAACCCAACGGTCGAGTGCGAAGTGCAACTGGTCGACGGTAGCTCTGGCCGCGCGGCGGTACCGAGCGGTGCGAGTACCGGTGCTCACGAAGCCTGGGAATTACGCGACGGTGACAAGTCAAGGTACATGGGTAAAGGTGTTCAAAAGGCAGTCGCGAACATCAACGGCGTGATCGCAGATTCTCTGTTGGGAATGAGCGCTCTTGACCAAGCCGCCGTTGATTCGGCCATGCTGGCGCTTGACGGTACGCCCAATAAAAAGAATCTCGGTGCTAATGCGATCCTCGGCGTTTCGCTGGCAACTGCCCACGCGGCTGCGAATTGCACAGGCCAACCACTTTACCGCTATCTCGGCGGCCCAGGTGCACGTTTGCTTCCAGCACCCATGATGAACATCATCAATGGTGGGCAACATGCTGACAACAAAGTGGATATTCAAGAATTCATGGTCATGCCGCTTGGCTTTGATCGATTCACCGACGCGTTGCGCGCTGGAACTGAAATCTTCCACCATTTGAAGAAGGTGCTTTCCTCCAAGGGGCTCAACACTTCCGTTGGCGACGAAGGTGGTTTTGCACCTGACCTAGGCAGCAACCAGGAAGCACTCGATTTGATCATGCAAGCGATCGATGCCGCCGGCTACAAGCCCGGTGAGCAGATCTGGATCGCGCTCGACGCTGCATCGACGGAGTTCTATAGCACTGCCAAAGGCAAGTACTCGATTGATGGCAACGAGCTGAGCGGCGATGAAATAGTCGACTTCCTCGCTGCATGGTGCGCCAAGTACCCGATTTGCAGCATCGAAGATGGATGCTCGGAAGACGATTGGCCGACATGGAAGAAACTAACGGAACGTTTGGGAGACAAGGTGCAACTTGTTGGCGATGACTTGTTCGTCACCAATGTCGAGCGATTACAGCGTGGGATCAATGAGAAAATCGCGAACAGTATTTTGATCAAGGTCAATCAGATTGGAACGTTGACCGAAACGATCGATGCGATCCAGCTCGCGACCCGCAACGGCTATACAAGCATTTCCAGCCACCGCAGTGGCGAGACTGAGGATTCGACGATTGCCGACTTGGCTGTCGCCATGTCGACTGGCCAAATCAAGACCGGCTCCGCCAGCCGCAGCGACCGCATGGCCAAGTACAACCAATTGCTTCGAATCGAAGAAATGCTTGGTGACTCCGCGATTTACGCTGGGCCGTTGTTCAAAAAGAAGTAATGAGTCTCGGCAACGGCACACTTCTCTTTTAAGGATTGCACCGATGCAACTCGTCCTTGCCGAACAGCCGCTATTGTCGTCCGTTATGCTCGTCATCGTCGCCATTGCGATGATTTACCGCTGGATACAAACCGGAAAGAAACCGGCACTCGTTGCCGGTGTTTTCTTTCTACTGCTAGTTCCGTTGGCGTTTGCACTCGCGTCCTATTGGGTAACTGACAGAGAGCAAATAAGCGACGCGATTTTCCGAACCGCAGATGCAGTGGCGAATAATGATTTCGATCGCGCGGTTCGTGTCATTGAACCGGCTCAACGCGACAAGATCGCTGCAGCAAAATCAGATCTGATGCGATTTCACTTCAATGAGGCACGCGTCAATAAAATTCGCAGCATTGATGTGCTTGCGAACGCAGTCCCGCCAGAAGCCGAAGTTGACATGTCGGTTAGCGTGGTGGTCAGCGATCATCGTGGGCAAATCAGTGACATGAGAGTGATTCGCCGTGTGATCCTGCAGTTTCACAAATCGGCAGCGGGTGAATGGCTTGTTTACGACTACAACCACCTGCCGATCGTCGGCAATCCCGATGGTTTTAGTCCGCACCGTTGAACGAGCCTGGCAATTCAGAGTAGAACCATTGGCCTTGTGCCGAATAGCGTGGACTTAAGCTCTCCATCGAGCTCGTCTCGATGGAAGCCAGATTGACAGGCTAGAAACCGACGCTCCCAGCGCGTCCGTCCCGACCGTGTTTTCGTTCGCTAACAGCGAACGAAAACACGGTCGGGACGGCGCTGGACTGTTGAAAATTTGCTATTGTGAAGGAGTCTTTGCGCAGATTTAATTCCATTATCTCGCCGCGAGCGGGGCTTGTCCCCGTCGGGCGACGATCACAACCAGATCGCGAAGAAGCGATGAGGTCGGCCACGGGCGGAGCTTGTCTCCGTCGGGCCATGATCAGAAAATGATCGTGCAGTGTGCGTATAACGATTGATTAGCGCTCCACGCGGACA
>JAYVSE010000416.1:0-9509 GCA_043775635.1 Planctomycetaceae bacterium
AGTGTCGCCTTTCGCTCCGCGAAAGAGCGATCTTTCGCGGAGCGAAAGGCGACACTGCACATCGCCGCCTTCGTCGGCGATGTGGGGGCAATGGGTACGGATGACGTCGACGCTAGTGCTTATTGTTGCTCATCGATTTGTTCATTGAGCGTCAGGATGTCGTAAACATATCCGATCCCAAGCAGACCACCGGTTAGCAAGTACAACACGCCCGTAAAGTACTTTCCAAGATAGAATCGGTGGGCTCCGAAAACACCAAGAAAGACGAGCAGCAGCCAAGCAAGGTTGCAATCATAGCGACCATCGGTATACCGGCGGTCGGCCTCTTCCGCCATCGAGGGAATGAAGAAAACATCAATGAGCCAACCGACGAGTAGTAAGCCGCCTGTGAAAAACCATAACGCGCCAGTCAGCGGTTTGCCGAAGAAAAACCGGTGAGCCCCGGTAAATCCAAAAATCCAAAAAAGGTAGCCGACGAGCGTTGAATGCGTCGTTTCTTCAAGGGCGGCATGTCGATGGTGCACATCCCGGACGTAGCTGGCGTCCTGGCTGATCGTTTCAAAAAACGCGGTCATGACATCAATCTTTCGAGAATTAAGAATGGGGCTATCATCAATTCGCGCCAAGCAAGTTCATCTTGGGTGAAAACGAGCACTTTTCCGACACCATCTCGCTCAACGCCAGCTCTTTAACTGGTTGCGAGGCTTTGACCACTTTATCCTACACATCTTTTTTAAGACCCCTGCCAGCTTGCCTGCAATGGCGTGGACTTAGTGAGCCGACGGCGGTAGCGGCGGGCATCGCGTCCGTTAGAGCTTTGCAAGGCCCGAGGCTCAGAACTCCTGATCTCCCCTGAGTGATGAAATCGGAAGTTTGATTAAAAGGTGTGGTGTGGCAACAGTTTATGCGGATTTGAAAAAATTGACTGCCGGATGGGAATAGGAAAATAACAAGGCACTTTCTACCTCTGATTCAGAACACAACGTTCGAGGAAAGAAGATACCTTGCCACATGCATTATTACCCCTGGTCCCCGATGGGGCGACACCCCTGAACGATCGAATCAGCGTCGTTTGTAGAGATGGCCGCTGGACATATTTTTGCGGCGTCGAGCCGGTCTTCTTTCATGACCAGGGCGACCACAACTCGTTTCGAATGTTTACTTCCCAGCTCGCTTGTCAGGGAGCATGCAAATAAATCGAGATCGTCAAAGCGTTTGGTGTGACTGCCAAAAGTGTCAAGCGAAACGTTAAGAAATTCCGCGAAGAAGGAATCGAATCCTTCTATCGTCTGCGAAAACCTCGCGGTGCGACCGTCATGAAGGAAGACGTCATGATGGAACACTATAATTTACGCCCTGATCGGAAGCCAAGACTCCCAAAAAACGCCCACCTAATTTTCCGTTCAAATCAGGAGTTCTGAGCCTAGCCACCAGCGCGGCCATGCGAATCACCAAGTCTCCCCCTACGTTCTCACCATGAACGGAAAACCAGAGCTTAAAATCCGTTAGAGTCAGCAAACTTTACTCCTCGGTCCCCACTTCTGATCGTCCAAGGCGACGTTGTTACGTTTCATCGCGTCGCCTACAATGTAACCGTAGCAGTAGGCAAAATCCGCTCAATACCAGAAATCGACAACCTGCACGGCGAACGATTACTGGTAGGTTGATAGCCGATAGCAGGCGGTTCCAACGGAGAACGCGAACTGGCGTTTTTAAAGTGTTAAATCGCCCGTGCCCCCCGCTAAATCCAAGCGTTCTTCGACCGAAATCCATTGACACTCAACCGCTATCGCTAATTGAACCTACCTGCGCAACAGAAGCTGTCGTTCAAATGCGTTGCGTGCAAACGAACACTGTCAGCACCAGCGACCGCCGGAGGCAAGGTGGTTGCCTGCCCATGTGGACAGAAACTGAAGGTGCCGAGCGCTCCGTCTGCTCCATCGCCGTCGATTTTTGACGGTGACATGCCAATGTCCACAACGGCTTACAGCCAGCCATCAAGCCCATACCAAAGCCCACTCGCTACACCAAGTCGGAATCTTGCATCCAAGCCTACATCGGACGTCGGCTCCGTACGGTTAGGTCAAAAGTTTCTGATCTTTTCTATTCTTGGCTACCTTTGCTCGCTTCCGATGCTGGTGCTTGCAAATGCTTTTCTCGGCGGAACTCCAGAAAAGCCTGTGGTTACGGCAGCATTTGGTCTCGTTCTGGGGTTAGGTTTGCTCGGAATGTTTGCCGCTGCGTGTTGTGCCAGTTTCGGAATATTCCGCATGGGTCGCGTGCTATTTCCTGGTTCTACGCGGTTTGTCTATGCTGTTGGCGTTCTCGTTCCTGCTCCGCTGGTCGGGCTGCTCGTGATGTTCGTCGCGAACTCAAAGGCGACGGGTTACTTGGAGACTAATGGCGTTAAGGTAGGGTTTTTCGGTGCCTCAGGCTGATCCAACATCTCAAATTTGGAGACGCTCATAACGAACGCCTGCAGGATCGCGATTAATGCGGACGCGTCGAGCATGGCGCCACGACGCATCGCGTTCAATCGCTGCTTGCCATTGAGCGTTAGCCAACGGTTTAGGGAAGAGCGATCGCCATAAGGCGGGATGCCGACACACTGACCGAGGGTGTTGTGTTTTCGTACCTCCGTTGTCCGGTGGCTTACGGGCTGTTGGTTTAGTGAATTTCATCATTTTAGTGAGCCGTTGGCGCTAGCCACGGGCCGTCAACGGTAGGCGTCCTGCCGTAACGCCCGACGCTAGCGCGTACGGCTCACTAAATCAACAGCCCGCTTACGCGGGTTACGCGCAATCCCACCTACTTTCAAGGTAGCAGGCACTTTCCAAGTGCCGTTCGCCATCGATACGTTGGTGTTTGCCACCGCCAATTTACACGTTCCGAAAAACTGGACCCTGAAAATCACGTTCTTCACCTTGTCGAATCCGCCGGCTAGCGACTACGCTCTGGGTGAAAGATTTAACGACAATTCCAGGGGTGCTGCATGTCGGATTCGAAATCGGTTGCTCAAGCCGAAGTTTTACAGCAGGTTGGCGAGCTACGCGACACATCAGAGACAGTCGATATTGACGTAAACGAGACCCGTGAATGGCTCGCGTCACTCGATTACGTCTTAAAAAGCAAAGGTTCGCAACGCGCTCAGTTTTTGCTCGAAAAACTACGCGACAAAGCGGCTGAGGATGGCGTTCAGCTTCCTCCTCAAACCTCGACTCCGTATCTCAACACGATCCCGGTCAAGGACCAGGCTGCGTTTCCTGGCAATCGAGAGCTTGAGCGCCGGATCAAGTCGATCATTCGCTGGAACGCGATGGCGATGGTCACGCGCGGCAACAAACGTAGCGACGGCATCGGCGGCCACATCAGCACATTCGCCAGCAGTGCGACGTTGTACGAAATTGGCTTTAACCATTTCTTCCGCGCACGTGGTGAAGATGGCTACTCCGGAGACAGCATTTACTTCCAAGGCCACGCTTCGCCAGGCATGTACAGCCGCGCCTTCCTCGAAGGTCGCTTGACCGAAACCAACCTCGAAAATTTTCGGCGTGAGCTGGCGGACGGTGGCGGGCTATCGAGCTATCCACATCCTTGGCTGATGCCCAGCTTTTGGGAGTATCCAACGGTCTCCATGGGCTTAGGTCCGATCATGGCGATCTACCAAGCACGCTTCAACAAGTACATCAAAGACCGCGGTTTGAAGGACACCTCGAAGCAGCGAGTTTGGGCATTCCTCGGCGATGGTGAATGCGACGAACCGGAATCTCTCGGTGCGATCACGCTCGCCAGCCGCGAACACCTCGACAACTTGACGTTCGTCATCAACTGCAACCTGCAGCGTTTGGACGGACCAGTCCGTGGCAACGGCAAGATCATCCAAGAACTCGAGTCGATCTTCCGGGGCGCTGGCTGGAACGTCATCAAGGTCGTTTGGGGCGGTGATTGGGATCAACTACTTGAACGCGACGAAACCGGCTTGCTTGCCAAGCGAATGGGCGAAGTCGTCGACGGCCAATATCAGAAGTACACCGGTATGCCGGGCAGCTACATTCGTGAGCACTTCTTTGGCAAGTATCCAGAGTTGCTTGAGCTGGTCAAAAACTACAGCGACGAAAAGCTTGAAAAGATGCGTCGTGGTGGTCACGATCCTGAGAAGGTTTACGCGGCTTACAAACTTGCGACTGAGATTAACAACGGCTTGCCGACCGTTATCCTTGCCAAGACCGTCAAGGGTTATGGATTGGGCGAAGCCGGCGAAGGTCGCAACGTTGCCCACAATCAGAAAAAACTTAACGAAGAAGAGCTGCTCGAATTCCGGACTCGCTTCGGTATTCCGATCAGCGACGCTGAAGTTGGCAAAGCGCCGTTCTACAAGCCGCCAGAGTCAAGCCAAGAGATCAAGTATCTCAAGAAGCGTCGCGCGGAACTCGGTGGCTTCATGCCGAGCCGACCGATCGAGCATCCGACGCTCGAAGTCCCGACGCTTGACGATTATCGCAAGAAGCACACGACGGGCTCGCGGGGCAAAGAGATGAGCACGACGTTTGCGTTTGTGCGTTTGCTCACCGACTTGGTCAAAGACGACAAAATTGGCAAGTTCGTGGTGCCAATCGTGCCTGATGAATCGCGAACGTTTGGTATGGAACCCATGTTCCGACAGATTGGGATCTATGCTCACGCGGGGCAGCTTTACGAGCCCATCGATTCGCAGCAGTTCTCGTATTACAAGGAAGCTAAAGACGGCCAAATCCTTGAAGAAGGCATTACCGAAGCGGGCTCCATCAGCTCGTTTGTTGCTGCGGGAACGGCTTATAGCTGCCACGGCATCAACATGATTCCGTTCTTCGTTTACTACAGCATGTTCGGGTTCCAGCGAATCGGCGATTCGATTTGGGCGGCTGCCGACATGCGAGCCAAAGGCTTCTTGATCGGTGGCACCGCCGGACGCACCACGCTCAATGGCGAAGGACTCCAGCACCAAGATGGTCACAGCCTGCTTAACGCCATCGCGTACCCGACGGTTCGTGCTTACGACCCTGCATTCGGATACGAATTGACAGTGATCGTGATGGAAGGCCTCAAGCGGATGTACGAAGACGGGGAAGTCGCGATTTATTACATCACGGCTGAAAACGATAATTACATCCATCCTGAGATGGTAGAAGGTGATGACGCCAAGCGTGTTGAAGAAGGCATTATCAAGGGGATCTATCGACTTTGCAGTCAAGAAGTCGAAGGTGCCAAAGCACGTGTTCAATTGTTCGGCAGCGGTGCGATTCTCAATTCCGCTTTGGCTGCTCAGAAATTGCTGGCAGAAAAGTATCAAGTCGCCAGCGATGTTTGGAGTGTTACCAGTTACACGCAACTTCGTCGCGAAGCGGGTGACTGTGCTCGCTGGAACATGTTGCACCCAACGGCTGCGCCGCGCAAGAGTTACTTGGAAACGATTCTCGACGGTGTCGAAGGTCCGTTCATTGCGGCCAGCGATTACGTTCGCGCGTTGCCCGAGCAACTGACCCAGTGGATTCCCGGCGACTATTTTGTCCTGGGTACCGATGGCATGGGCCGCAGCGAAACACGCCAAGCCCTCCGCCGACACTTCGAAGTCGATGCGGAATCGATTACGATCGCCACGCTGAGCCGACTCAGCAAGACCGGTCAATTCACTCCCGCCGACGTCGCGACAGCGATCACCGATCTGGGCTTTGATCCTGACAAGCCAAATCCATATTTCGCATAGTTCAACGCAAAGATATGCGGGCGCTAAGCTCAACGCTTTAAAAAACGATTAAAAAAAACCATTCCTTTCCAACTCGAACCCCATCCGCTCATGGCCAACGCAGTCGCAATTAAGCTTCCGGAACTCGGTGACGGTATCAGTTCCGCCGATGTTTTGGAGGTGCTCGTCAAAGTCGGCGACGTCATCAAAAACGGTCAAGACATTGTCGAGTTCGAAACCGACAAAGCGACGATGACGGTCCCCACGTCCGCCGCTGGTAAAGTCGCGAAAATTCACATCAAATCGGGTGACACAGTGCCGATTGGCGGCGTGTTGATTGAAGTTGAATCGGACGGCGTTACCGCACCCGTTGCCGCGCCGGCAGCCGCCAAGCCGGCAGAACAAACGATTACGGCTGCGGCCGTAAGTGTAGCCGCACCGGTTGCCGTTGCTCCAACTACTCCTGCGCCGGTTGCCGTTGCGCCGGTTGCCGTTGCGCCGGCTGTAGTCGCTCCGGTCGTAGCTGTGCCGGTTCCTGCGCCGATCACTGTCGCACCGCCAACAATGAGTGCAGCGCCAGTCGCTCCTTCGGTACCTGCGCCAACAAGCGATGACGAACTCATTCCCGCTGGTCCATCGATTCGTCGTTTGGCTCGTGAGGTTGGAATCAACCTTAGCTCCGTCGCTGGTACCGGCGATGGCGGACGAATCACTCGTGAAGATGTGCTTTCAGTGGTTCGACAAGCAAGCCAAGCCGTGCGATCAGCAGTCTCATCGCTCGTGCCACAATTACTGAACTCGCCCGCAGCCACCGGGACACCAGCACCTAGTGCAACGGCGACCGCGAATGACGATTTTGGTCCGATCCGCGTTGAACGGATGACAAAGATTCGGAAGACGATCGCTGCCCAAATGCATGCCAGTTGGTCAACGGTTCCGCGTGTTACGAACTTCGATGATGCCGATATCACCGACCTAGAACACCTTCGACAAGCCAGCAAAGACGACTATGCGGCTCAGGGTTTAAAGCTCACAACGATGCCGTTTTTGATCAAGGCAATTGCCACGGCATTGAAGCATCACCCTGAAGTCAACGCCTCGGTCGATAGTGAAAATTCGCAAATTATCTATAAGGAATACGTCAACATCGGTGTCGCGGTCGATACCGAAGCTGGACTGATGGTTCCGGTGTTGCGAAATGTCGATCGTATGGGCATCCCCGAAATCGCCCGAGCGCTGGCCGAGATGGCTGGTAAGGTGCGAAGCGGTAAATTTGCAGTCAGCGAACTGCGCGGCGGGACGTTCACGCTCAGTAATCTGGGAACGATCGGTGGCCAGTACAGCACGCCCATCGTCAACGTTCCCGAGGTCGCCATTTTACTGGTTGGGCGCAGTCGCAAGTTGCCTGTCGTGATGCTAGATGATTCGATCAAGCCACGATTGATGATGCCGCTTAGCCTAGCGTATGACCATCGCCTGGTCGATGGCGGCAACGCCGCTCGCTTCCTCAACGATGTCATCGGATACCTCGAAGCGCCAAGTCGATTGCTGTTGGCACTTTGATCAGCACTTCACCGCCGACAACTTTCAAAGATCTCCATGAAACCGCAAGAACACCTCCGCAATCTACTTGTGATGGCGCTCGCTGACGGATCACTTTGCGAACGCGAAGTCAACTTCGTCACCGATCGTTGCTTGCAACTTGGTCTCGGTGAAGATGAACTTCGCCAGGCCATCAGGTATGCGATGGATGACAGTGCTGCCGTTTCGCTTCCCACCGATGCCATCGCGCAAGATTCTGTGATGAACGACCTGCTTCGCATGATGGCTGCGGATGGCCAATTGGCGGAGCCAGAAAAGCGACTGTTCGCACTTGCGGCGGCGAAACTCGGCTACGACACTGCGCGAATGGATTCACTTCTCGATCGACTCACAGGCAAGTCGTGAGTTAACCATTGGCTAAAATTCTGATTACCTCGGGACCAACGCGACAATACCTTGACCCTGTTCGCTATTTGACCAATGCGTCCAGCGGTCGCATGGGTGCGGCGCTCGCAACCGCTTGCTTAGCCTGCAAGCATGAAGTCGTCATCATTTCAGGCCCCGTGAGTATCACCTACCCGAAAGCCGCAACGCTGATCGAGGTTACTACGACCGACGAAATGCTAAACGCAGCGGTTCGTGAATTTGCCTCTTGTGACGGTGCCATCGGTGCGGCAGCGCCATGCGACTATCAACCTCAACAAGTCGCAACCCAGAAAATATCGAAAACAGGCCAACCTCTGGTGGTTCACTTGATCGAAACCGCCGATGTGGTCGCCACACTTGGACAATCCAAACGCAGTGATCAGTGGGTTGTCGGATTTGCGCTCGAGACTGATGATCGGCGCTTTCGATCCATTGTGAAACTCGAGAAAAAGCACTGCGATTTGATCGTCAGCAATGGACCTGATGCGATCGACTCATTCCATAACAGCGTCGAACTGATCGCCGCCGACGGATCACTGGTCGCTTCATTTGAAGGAACCAAAGAATCGGTTGCGAAGTCGATTGTGGGCGAGATTGAGCAGCGATTAGTACGCTCGGTAATCAACAACGTTTCGCCTCGCAAAAAATGACTTCAACATCTATCCCTGTCGATCTCTCCGTTCAACTTGGCCGCTTGTCTTTACCGAATCCAGTGCTGGTTGCTTCGGGTACCTTCGGCTACGCGCGCGAAATGGAGAATATCATCGATTGCAAGCGGCTTGGAGGCATTCTTCCCAAGACGATCACGGCTCAACCACGCATCGGCAATGCCCCTTGGCGAACCGTTGAAGTGACGGGTGGTTTGCTCAATGCGATCGGTTTGGACAATGATGGAATCGATGTTTTCATCAATCACCACCAACCTTATTTAGCCGCGATTGGTAGCCCAATCATTGTCAGCGTCGCCGGCCGTACAGCAGATGAATTTGTTGAGCTTGCTGAACGGGTCAGTCATTGCCCAGGCGTTGCCGCGATCGAGCTCAATCTGTCTTGTCCCAACGTCAGTGGTGGCGTTGATTTTGGAACCGATCCCAGCTCATGCGGCAAGTTGGTTGCCGCCGCAAGGGCTCGTTCTGCGGTTCCTATTCTTGCCAAACTTACGCCGAATGTAACCAGTATCGCAGATGTTGCTCGAGGCGCTGCCGACGGCGGAGCTGATGCCGTTTGTCTGATCAATACCGTGCTGGCGATGGCCATTGATTGGCGCAAACGACGCCCCATGCTCGGCA
Organism: Planctomycetaceae bacterium; assembly: GCA_043775635.1. Classification (GTDB taxonomy): domain Bacteria; phylum Planctomycetota; class Planctomycetia; order Pirellulales; family Pirellulaceae; genus UBA6163. Next base: position 8,980 of record JAYVSE010000416.1, read on the forward strand.
ATGCGATGGGTGGCATGAGCGGTCCGGCGATCAAACCGATTGCATTGCGCTGCGTGCATCAAGTTCGTACTGCGGTCAACGTTCCAATCATTGGTATCGGTGGTATCGCAACGCTCGATGATGCGATGCAGTTCATTGTGGCGGGCGCTTCTGCGTTCCAAATTGGGACCGCGAACTATTACGACCCGTTAGCGTCCATACGAATCTTGGACGCATTACCGAACGCAATTCGCGAGCTTGGTGCAAGCTCACTACGAGAAGTCGTCGGTACCCTTGATGCAAGTAAGACGACGCACTAGTGCCGGTCTCTCCATCGAGCTCGTCTCGATGGAAGCCAGCCTGACTGGCTAGAAGTCGAGGCGCCCAGCGATTCCGTCCCGACCTTGTTTTCGTTCGCTGTTAGCGAACGAAAACAAGGTCGGGACGGAATCAAGTGTTGCCAACCATCTGCTAGCCAATCAGTCTTTGGTCCACCGGTACGAGGAAGCTGCTTAAAAATGGTTCAACGACAAATGATGTGCGCGGAATTG
>JAYVSE010000417.1:0-4294 GCA_043775635.1 Planctomycetaceae bacterium
CTTTGTCGATTGCATTGGTTACTAGACTGCAATGGACCTGATCAATGAATTTGCTGCATCGATCTCGGAAGTCATACCAAGCTGTGCGTGATGGAGTTGCAAGCCTGTCGCGTGGGAAGCCACGCCAAAAATAGTAGGCGTTCTCTCCGAGCTCGCAGATCAGACAGCCAGAGCGAGCTCGGAGAGCACGCCTACTATTTTGACACGGTGAACGGCCGTCACGTTCCGAGATCAACCGTCAAGCCGGCTTCGCGCGGTCAGCGACCTCGTGGTGTTTCATGACGAAGTGAACCCGGCGATGGAAACCGCGTTCCCGAGTGGCATCAACGTCAGCGTCCTGCACAATCATTTCTTTTTCGACGAGCCGAATGGAAGCGTGTGCCGGGATTTTTGAATGCATGTCTAAAAATGCTGAATCGTCGCTGTGTCGAAGTGCGACGCATGCTAGCATTCGGGATTGCTCCCATTTCAATTGCATAGGTCGAAACAATTGGGCAATTGTTTTTTGTTTTACAATGAACTTATTCGTCTTTCGCAATTCTGGAGATTTTTACTAAAGTCCATGGTGACACCGGCACGGATGCGCGGTGTTGGTCCGCTGCGCATGGAAGGCGTTTCACTTTGTTTGCTAGCTTCACACGACAATTGGCGTTACTGACTGGAATAGTGATCGCTATTCTGGCGGGGTCTGGACGTGCAGAAGGCCAAGACAAAACAGCGGAGGCCGTACAGATCCTTGCGCCTCAACTACAAACGATTCAGGCCCCACCGGAATCGTTGCAGTTTCTTGCCGGCGGTCCTGAGAAGTGGACGAGCCCGCAGGGATTGGCCAGCAGCCTGCAGATCATGTTGTTACTAACGGTGCTGAGCCTTGCGCCCGCCGTTTTACTAATGACAACTTGTTACGTTCGCATCATTATTGTGCTTGGTCTATTGCGCCAGGCGATCGGATTGCAGTCGCTGCCACCCAGCCAAGTGATGACTAGCGTGGCGATGTTCATGACGATGTTTGTGATGATGCCAGTTTGGACTCAGGTCTACAACAACGCCATTGTTCCCTATACCGAACAGACGGAGCCGATGTCGCTGGAGCAGGCTTATGACGCAGGGGCGATTCCCATCCGCGATTTTATGGCGAGGCAGATCGATGTTGCTGGCAATCATGAAGACGTGCATCTGTTTTTCAGCTACATGAAGCCCGATGGCCCACTGCCAAGCACGTTTGACGATGTGCCGATCAGAGTGCTTTTGCCGGCCTATATACTCAGCGAATTGAAAACGGCGTTCTTGATGGGCTTTCAAATCTACTTACCGTTTTTGGTTGTTGATTTGGTCGTAGCCAGCGTTACGATCTCAATGGGGATGTTGATGCTGCCGCCTGCCGTCATTTCATTGCCCTTCAAGCTGCTATTGTTCGTGCTTGTCGATGGTTGGCGATTGGTGGTTCGAATGCTGATGGATTCGTTTGGAACTTTTAGCGGTTAACCCTTGCAGTAAGACTATGGATTCATCAACCGCGATCGATTTATGCCGAAATGCTTTGGTTGCTGCGCTGATTGTCGGTGCCCCGATGTTGCTGGTCGGTATGGCAGCAGGCTTACTGATTGGGCTTGTGCAAGCGCTTACACAAATTCAAGATCAAACGGTTTCGTTTGTGCCAAAATTGCTCGCCATGGCAGCGGTGATGATTGCCTGTATGCCGTGGTTGCTGACCAGGATGATGGAGTACACGCGGCAGATTTTTGAGAACGCAGGAACGCCTTGATGGGAGCAGGCGCGTGATCGATGAGGTGACTGACTACGTAACCAAGCATTTGTTGCTGGTGATGCTGGTGATGACACGGCTCAGCACGTTATTAATGACCCTGCCAGCGATTGGAACGGGCGTTCCGAAACGAATTCGGGCCATGCTAGCCGCAATCCTGACGTTCCTGATTGCGCCGACGGTGATCGCGATTGATCCTAGCTATTCACCACAAGCGGTCAGTAACATCGACTTAGCAATCATGTTAGCTCAAGAAGGAATGATTGGACTCCTGATCGGCAGCGTTGTCCAAATCTTGGTTACGGGAGTTCAGACGGCAGGCGAACTGATGACGGGAACGGGTGGCATGCAACTTGGTGATGCCATCGATCCGACGACTGAGGCCACGATGCCTACACTTGCACAACTGATTGGACTGCTAGTGGTCGCAGTGATGATTGCCGGTGGCGGTCATCGGATGTTGATGACTTCGTTGATCGATAGCTTTGAAGCAATGCCACCGGGGCGTGTTGTGCTGCATGATTCGATGATGTCACTGGTGATGACACAATTGGGTGCGTCGTTGGGCGCGGGGATTCGAGTGGCGGCACCTGTCGTGGCGGCCATGTTACTTTGCAATATTATTACAGGCTTGATCAGCCGAACGTTGCCACAGATCAATGTACTGGCGATCGGCCTGTCGATCAACGCGGTCGCCTTGCTTGCCGTTGCCGCCTTGTCGATCGGCTCGGCTGGGTATGTTTTTCAAGATGAGTTTTCGGAAACGCTGTCGCGATTGACTGCCATGTGGTCACAACTTCGCGAATAACGATCGTTCGATAAATAAGGTGATTTGATGTCGGAGGGCCAAGGAGATAAAAAACACTCTGCTACCGATCGCCGCCGCGAGATGGCGCGAGAGGAAGGGCAGGTCACCAAGAGCGCTGACTTGTCATCGGCAGCAATGCTGGTGATCGCGCTGATGGGGCTAAATTGGCTTGGTGGACCGTTGTGCGAGAACGTGGCAAACGCAATGGTTGAAGGACTGTCAGCTACCCAATCGTTAGCTTGGACACCGCAAGATGCCAGTCAGCACATCGTCAGTATCGGCGCGAAATTCGCGATGGCGATTGTGCCGGTTTTGATGGTGATGTTTGCAGCGGGCGTGTTTGTGAACATTTCCCAGACAGGCTTTATTTTCAATGCCGGACTGTTGGAACCAAAACTGAGTCACATCAGTCCCTTCGCAGGAATCAAGCGGATCACGTCGGTTCGCGGGGCGATGCGACTAGGCTTCGGCATGGTAAAGGTGTTTATCATTGCTTGGGTTGCCTACGTCGCGCTCAAGAATCGCCAGGACTCGATCGTGTTGATGTGGTCATCGCCCGTACCAGTGATCGCAAAGTCATTGTTCGAATGCATCTTCGGAGTCTGCATGTGGATCGCTTCGGCCCTGCTGTTTGTCGGAGTTGTCGAATACTGCTTTCAATGGTGGCGTCATGAAGAAGACCTTAAAATGTCAGACCAGGAGCTTCGAGATGAAATGAAAGAGAGCAGTGGCAATCCTCAAATGGTCGCTCGCCGGAAGCAGATACAGCGTCAGATGATGATGCAGCGAATTAACAGCGAAGTGCCGAAAGCTGACGCCGTGCTGACCAATCCGACTGAACTTGCCATCGCGATCTCCTATGATCCGACCGTGATGATTGCTCCCATCGTGGTTGCCAAGGGTGCGGGCTTAGTAGCGCAGCGGATTCGCAAGGTTGCGCTGGAAAACGGCATTCCGATTGTCGAGCGAAAACCGCTAGCGCAGTTTTTGTACAAAAACGTGGACGTGGGTGGGGCAATTGGAATTGAGCAGTATCATGCAGTTGCCGAAGTTTTGCGTTACGTTTATCAGCTCAAGGGCAAACCGATGCCAAAAATGGGGCAGCGGGCCGCATCATGAAGTAACGAGTAGTAATCGAGCAGTCGTGCTGCGAGCCAGGTCAATACGGCTGACTGCCAACTGAATCAATAGCTCATTATGTTGCTTTAATAAACCCGAAATATCGATGATTGGAGAGTCTACGGGAGCGAGCGAATGTCCGTTGATGGTGATGAAATGCGCACCGACAAGCATCGAACAATCGAGTTCAACCCGATCATCGGTGTTAAGCCCAGTGGGTGAATTAAACTTGCGGACATAGGCCAGAAAGGCGGTCGCTGGATCGATCGGCAGGAGATCTGGAAACGATACAACACAGGACTGAATTGGCGTTAGATCTTTGCTCAGTTCTGTTCGTTGCCATGCCGCATGGATTCGAATGACATGCGATGGCTTCTGAGTATCTCCCATCGCGGCGTAACACCCTATCTATTTACTTTTGCGGCTCGGACACAACGAAAATGCAACGACGAAAGTGTACTGTACGCAACTTAAAAAATGCCAATATTGAATAAAAAATCGCCAGACCCCTGCCAGCTTGCCGCGTGGAATTAAGTAAGTGGGTAAGGCTGAGGCCCTTTCGGGCCTCATGCCTCCCCGTTGTCGCGAGAGGGTTAATTCCC
>JAYVSE010000418.1:0-29785 GCA_043775635.1 Planctomycetaceae bacterium
TTGAATTTTAGCGTGCAAATCATAACCCGAATGCGTAAGCGAGGGATCGCAGTGATCCCTCGCTTACGCAGCGGGTTACTAAATCAACAGCCCGCTAGCGCCTTGCCGCTCACTTACTTAACGCTGTCCAGCTAGTCGATGAAACAAAACTCGTTAGTTAGAAGCAAGGCTTGTGCCATTTGGTGCCAAATGGTGTCGCGCACTGGTGTGACTTCGGAAAAGTCTCGCTGTGAATCATAGTTCATGGCCTCTCCTTGATACCGAATGGACACTGGCCAGGAAAATGAATCGCAGTTTTCGTTCTCGTTGCAATCGACGACGAAATCGATTGTTTGCCCAGCTTCAACGTCAATTTTGTCTACGTGAGTTTCCTGTTCCCCGGTCGCGACCATCCAGAGTCCAACACGCTTGGTTTGCGCGACAACCATATGCCCACGAACTCCATCACCGTCTTTGGATGGTCGAGTCAGCAGACCGTGAATATCGATGACACCGGTGGTGGGTGCGGTCCAGCGACGAATCGCACTCAGCGCTGCAGACTTTCCGGTATGCCCGCCTCCGGCGTTCAAGGTAACCCAACCTGTTTTCGAATCGGGAAACGTTGGCGAAGTACGCCAAGCATGATCATGGACTTCAGGAAACGGTTGAAAGTTTGCCAGTCTTCCCAATTTTATGTTAACGCTGCCATACCCGTAAGTCCAACAGTTTTGCGGAGTCGCGGGTAGGCTAGTGTCGGATTTTTCAATGAACATCGACATTAACTCAAGCTCTTGTTTCGAGGGCTCTCGCGATAGAATCTGTCGATACAACCACTGAGTCGAGGCCGTGATTCCTTTCGCCGTGTCGCCACCGCTGGCTTGCTCCTTGCCGATACGTAAGGCCTGTTCCGCTAAGGGCTGCACGAAGGTTCGCATCATGTCGCTGTTGAGCAGGACCAAACCCTGTTGCGGAACGGTTGTCTGCGATCGTTGAGGGACATGCGCATCGGGCGAGGCACAGTCAAACGTTCGAAAGAGCTGTGGCAGGTTTTGTCGGTCGATGTAGGCATAAACGGTTCGCCGTTTCGAAAAAGGCATCGCATGAATCACTTCGCTTTTGCCGCCGATGGCTGGGTCGAGTGTCCCGGCGACCTTCAACATCGCATCACGGTAAGACTCGAAATCCGTTCGTTTACGATTCGCGCGCCAAAAGTAGCGATTTTCCGGATCAATCTGCATCGAGTTGGCATTCGCGACGCTTGATTGCCGATAGGTCGCGGACCGGACAATTCGGCGGATAAGGTCCTTCGTGCTCCAGCCGTCTTCGACGAAGTTGCTTGCCAAGTCGTCTAATACCTGTTGCTGCAAGGGTGCTTCACAGCGCAACCCAAAGTCGCTCGGTGTGTCCACGATTGTCGCACCGAAGATCCAGGCCCAAATCCGATTCACATACACACGAGCTGTCAACGGATTGTCGCGCGACACAATGGAGTCAGCCAATTCCAATCGCCCGCTACCGGTGCTCAGCGGCCGTGGTGTTTTTTGATCGAGAAACGCAAGAAATTTGCGTTCAATTTTGGGTCCGTGATTGCCGGGTCTACCGCGCAGATAGACAAAAGTTTCACCTTGTTGATCACGATCGACCATTCGCAAAGGTGACGGCTCATCGCCCGGTTCGCGGGAGCCTATGAACGCTCCGTGTAATGAATAATAGTCCGCTTGCGTCACGGCATCGAACTTGTGGTCATGGCACCTTGCACATGCTGCCGTGACACCCAATAAGCCGCGAGTGACGACATCAATGCGGTCGTCAGCAATATCATTTGCGTCGTTAAGAAACCGCCGACCCAATGTCAGCATGCCCATCGCATCCAATTGACCATCCGCATTTTGTGGATCGAGTCGATCGGCAACCAACTGGTAGCGAATAAAATCCGAATAGCGCAGGTCTCGATTGAAGGACTTGATCAACCAATCACGGTAGCGGTAAGCGTTTGGATACTCACGATCTTCCATGAATACGTAACCCTTGTTGTCGGCATAACGCGCGACGTCCATCCAGTGTCTTGCCATGCGTTCGCCAAAATGCGGCGAATCTAACAGCGAATCAACAAGTGACTCGTACCAAGTATCTGATGAGTCGTTGATGACGGCGTCGATCTGTTCAATGCTTGGAGGCAAACCAAGCAGGTCATAGTAGAGTCGTCGCACCAGCGTTCTCCGGTCGGCTTCCATCGAAGGTGCTAAGTCCTTGGTGCGCATCGTTGCCAGCACCCGTGCATCGATAGAGTCTCGAACCCATGAATCGGAAGCAAACTTTTTCGCAGGTTCCTCCAGACGATGAGGCAATCTCTGATAAGCCCAATGGGTGCTGGATTCTTCATACTTCACGGCCAGCAAAGCCTCTTTCGTTTGTTCGGGAGACAATGCGTTGGCTTCACCACGCGGATCAGGGGCACCCATTTCGATCCAACGTCGCAGGTCTGCGATCTTTTCGTCCGAAAGCTTTCCGTCCGGTGGCATTTGCACGCCGGGCTCGTCATATCGGACGGCGCGAAAAAGCAAGCTTTGGTCTGGCGAACCTTTGACAATTGCGGTGCCACGAGTTCCGCCGTTGAGGACCGCTTGAGCAGTATCAAGCCGCAGATCGCCTTCCGACTCATCTGCGTCCTTACTGTGGCAGCGATAACAATGATCAACCAGAATCGGACGAATCTTGGCTTCGAAAAAGTGAATCCCATCATCGCCGGACTCCGCAGCAAAAGCGTTACCAACGACCGCACAGACAACTATCAAAACGATCGCACTGCCAAAATTTGAAAGCACAAATGAGTGACGATTCAACTTCTGCAAATTACGTTGATAGCAAACAATGCTAGGTAAAAATCCGTTGGGGAGATTCAAATGAAGTTCTCGGCAAGCCGGTTTTGGAGCTTTAAAGCGGTGGGGCGGTAAATTCCAGTTTTTGACTGAACTATTCCGCTAATCGGCATTGTCATCGGTTGCCAGAAAAACGACAAGGATAACTTCCGTGGCAACTTGCCGAAATAATCGGAAAAGACGACTAAGCTCCCTCAATTTCACCAGATTCACTATTCGTTAAAAACCTCAAGATCGTCAAATGCGATGCCGATAACCAAGGATGGCGATCGTTTGTGCCCCCGAAATCCTAACGGAAAACCGGAAGTGAATGAGGGAGGACGCAAGCACGTCTTACGAATGCCGCGTCAAGGATGACCCGCTCAATGATAACCAACCGTCAAAAATCACGTCTGGACGAAGAAGCACCCGTGCTCTTTCGTTTACCCAATTTGCGAAGTCGCGACTTGAGCACTGCCGCTTCAAGTGCGCAGGTTACGTCGACATCTGATGCCGTCGGCAACTCATTGCGAATCGATGCGGCCGCGCCATCGTTTTCGGTGCCTGTGCGTCCAGAGTTTTCCGATGACGCGGTGACACTACCCGTCGGGCACGACCAAACAGCAGGGCCAAATCAATCACCGAGCCCTATATCCAGCCCGATGCCCGCGGGACGAAGATGGATGGACAAAATCGGATCGCGTCTCATTCTGTTGGTGACGCTGATGGTCATTGTTTCCGCTGCTTGGCTCACTGGTCAACGGATGCCAGCCAGCAAGCCGGATATTTGGCAAGCTCCCGAGCTAAGCCATGTGGATACGGAAGCGACATTAACAAATATCTCAGGTGACAAAGGCGTCTCAACGGTTGTGCCGGGGCACGCATCGCATGCGTTATCGTCAGCCGTGCCGTTGCCTGCAACCGATTCACCCAATGATTTCTTGCCGAAAGTGGCGACAACCGTGGTTCAACCGAAAGAGGCTCCGTCTGCGGACCCCTTTCGGGACAAGATGGTCATGCTGGACGCTCCCGCAACCAATTCTTCGTCGACTCAACACTCGTCCACATCAATATTTGATACGGTAACACTTGAACCCGCAGACCTTGGCGACCCAAGTTCGCGTGATGTTCAACCATTAGAGCAGATTTCACCGACGACTTCCGCTACATCGGAATACTACACGCCGGATGAATCAGGCACGGTATCTACCGCGACACCCAATGCGCCAGTTTTTGAGCCTAGCGAGCTTTTGGCTTGGCTCAATCGACAAACAGTTGCACGCGAGACTCGTATTTCGGTAACACCGAATCCCATCGTCGATTGGTCTTTGTACCTGCCGGGTCCGGAACAATCCGTTAGTGCAGCATCGGCTACCCAATCGCCCGGAAATGGCATCACAACACAACAAGCAGCCTTTCCCAATGGCGTGACAGTGAATCCGTATGGCCAGTAAGTATCGCTCGAACAATTAGTGGGATAGGCTTCCAGCCTGTCGTATTGAAAATGACAGGCTGGAAGCCTATCCCACTTCAAAAACCAGACAGTTATTGTTCGAACGGTCCTAAGCAGAATTGCCGTCGCCACTCTATCCAAACCCATTCGCATTACACCCATTCGCATTTCAAACGGGAACTGAACCCATGAGCCTCCTCGACCGAGCGTTTGTCAAAGCGTATACGCGAACCCATTCGTCAGCGCCATCAACCTCAAGCACTGGCGGCCCGCACCTGACAAAGGCCCCGCACCTGACAAAGGACTTGGGAACGACAAAATATTCTGAAGCTGTTCTGGATCCCGTGGGACCGATTCCAGATGCGGTTGCTTGGATCGAGATGGCTGATGAATCGTACTTTCGGGTTGATGTAGGGCATACCCAAGCACCTCGCCGAAAACTATCGACACAAACTCCAGCTTTTCCCACAACGAGGTCGGTGGAACCAACCGGACATCGAGACGAGGCCGGCTTATCGAGCAACAATCGAGTTGACCAATCACCGCCAAGCCATTCGTTTTCCGCACGGCCGCAAGCTACCGGTTTTAGCCCCGCTGTCATTAGCCATACGCTGACTGCCTATGACTTACCACCAGCACCGTTGGAGCCGAATCGAGTGATGCCACAACGAGTGTTTCAGGAAGGGCAAGTCGAACAGGTCCGAATGAGAATCGATGACGCTCAACAACAAAGTCAGTGGGTGCCTCCGCGGGTTGAAGTGCCGGCGACAGAGCCCCAGGAGTACTATCGCCCTGGTCGTGATCGCGAACAGGCCGCTGAATTTGCTCATGCAAAAATGGAGGCGCTGGCCGCAGAAGGAGCGGTGGCAGCGAAGCCCGTTGCACCCATGGCCGCGCCCGCCGTTCTGGCCACATCCCCAGCACCAACGGCACGGCCCTTTGAGCCCGTCTGGGAAGTTGATGCTTATGAGTATCCCAACACGATCGTTGAATTATTTGGTGATGCAAAGATCATGAAATCGATCGGCGCACCACTGGACCATGCAGTTGCCAATGGGCTCCGATCAGTACTCGTTACCAGCGTCGAACGCGGGGCCGGACGAACCAGTGTCGCCATTGGAATCGCTGTATCGGCTGCTGCTGCGGGTTTACGCGTCGCGGTTGTCGACGCCGATACGTTCAGCGCGGGGCTAGCGGAAACATTGAGACTTGATGTTGAATTCGGTTGGTTGGAAGCAATGCGAGGCCATGTTCCGTTGGAAGAAATCGCGATCCGATCGATTGAGGACCAATTCATTGTGGTGCCCTCGTTGGTAAGTTCCCTACGACCTCAGAGCGTCAGTCAGGAATTTGACCGCATGATGTCACACCTCCGAGAATCGTTTGATCTGATTGTGATTGACGGTGCTCCCTGGGAAACGATGGCGGTCGCATTGCAACATGCTACAACCGTCGACGCTGCGATCCTGGTGGTAGATGTTAGAGATCGTGATGTGAGTCGCGAGTCAAAAATTCAGAGTGATCTGCGTCGGGCGGGCGTGGCTGGCTTAGGAATCGTCGAAAATTTTGTCTCGTGCTTTGCATGAGAGTAGAACCATTGTCCCAATGGTTTTCCAAGCAATAGTTTTCCGAGCAATTGGGACAATTGCTCTACTCTAAGAACCTTACGGAATGGCCGCTATGTACGAAGCACATTGGAACATCTCGGACCGACCGTTTGAGAATTGGGGAGACAGCCGATATTTCTTCGCGTCGGAAGTCCACCAGTCGGCGATTTTGCAACTTCGTTATGCGATCGAAAGCCGTCGTGCTGCTGCCACGCTTTGCGGCGACAGCGGTATGGGCAAAACGTTGCTGCTGGACACGCTGATCGGGCAGCTCACTGAAAACGATTCGCCGATTGCGAAGATTGTATTTCCACATCTTTCGGGCGAGCAACTGCTTGGTTACATCACCGATGAACTCACGGGCGAAAGTGGTGCTTACGATGAGCCGTCGCGCATCACGCTTCGGCGACTAACGAGCTTCTTGCAGAAAAACATCGACGATGGCAAGCATGCCATCGTGATTGTCGACGAGGCCCAAGTGTTGACCGCCAACGACCAGCTCGAAACACTCCGTCTATTGCTCAACTTGCAGCATGATCACAATCGCGCCGAATCGGCCCTGACACTGGTGCTTGCAGGGCATACGACGCTGCTAACCCAAGTTGAACGCTACCGAGCACTCGATGATCGCCTCTCTGCAAAATGCATTTTAAATCGGTTTACCAGCGAACAAACGGTGCAATATATCGCTCATCGCTTGAGTGTCGTTGGTGGCATTGCAAGTGAGATCTTCTCGCCCGAAGCGATGGAATTGTTGCACTTGCGCGCCGCTGGCATACCTCGGCGCATCAATCGGCTCGCCGATCTTGCACTGATGGTTGGATACGCGGACGATGTTCGTCGCATCAACGTACAACACATCGATAACGTTCATCAAGAATTGATCGCCAACGCTGCTTGAGTGGGCCATGCGCACCGAACGACAAAAAATGCTCGCCGGCTGGCCTCATCTCAAATACTCTGGCTCGTTGTAGTTTGTTTCATTGATACCTACCTAAATTTCCTGGTTTCGATCATTTTAAGATGCGCTCTTGCAAAAACGTAAATTCGGTTGAAAATCTCAAATCTCAAATCTCAAATCTGGGAGGAAATCATAAAATACGAACGCTTTGAAGAATTGCCTGTTTGGCAAGTGGCTGCTGACCTTGCCGCAAAGATGTTCGAATGGACTCAACATCCGTCCTTTCGTGCCAAAGGTGATTTGGCGAATCAGATTCAACGGGCGACACTGTCGATATCGAACAACATTGCCGAAGGCTTTGAACGTGGATCGACCAATGAATTATTGAATTTCTTGTACATTGCACGCGGATCAGCGGGCGAAGTTCGAAGCATGTTGTGCGTGATGGAACGAATGAACGGTTTCGCCGATCTCAAATCTGAGATCACAAATCTCCAATAAACGTGCGAGTCAATTTCACGCCAAATTCGCGGCTGGACCAATAGCCTGCAGAATTCGGATATCGAGGGGCAACGTCATTTGAACGATCAATCTCGCGCGAAGTATGAATCTCGCAAACGTAAAGAAGCTTATAATAATGATAGTCGGCAATGGCGTGCTGACTTCGAAACAAAACTAAAGTCTGCTGCCCTTGAACGCCATGAACAGGCAATCTCGCCCGACTTGCCGACTGAGGAAAACGAAACGGAACAGGCGTGAAATTTGAAATTTTGAAATTTGAAATTTGAAAACTGCGAGGAAATCATAAAATACGAACGCTTTGAAGACTTGCCTGTTTGGCAAGTGGCTGCTGACCTATTGAATTTCTTGTACATTGCACGCGGATCAGCGTGATGGAACGAATGAACGGTTTCGCCGATTTGAATTCTCAATTCTCAATTCTCAATTCTTCCCTTCCCGATGAACTGATCGAGGTCCTGGCCGAAAATCAGCATGTTCGCATTGAGCGGATCATTTCTCACGGTCACATCAGCCCTGAAGCATTTTGGTACGATCAGGACGAACACGAATGGGTGATTGTTCTCAATGGCGAAGCCAAATTGCTTTTCGAGAACCAAAGCGAGCCGCGACACATGAAAATGGGTGACCATATTTTGATCCCAGCCCATCAGAAACACCGTGTCGTATGGACGACACCTGATGAGCCAACGATTTGGTTGGCAGTGTTTTATCGGGCAGAACAGAAGTGACGTATGTGATGTCCCAACTTGAAGAACCATTCGCTTAACATTAGAACTTGGCTCCTGAATACAGCAATTAATTCGAGAGATTGAAATGGCCAAACAACACGTAGGCAAACCTCAAAATAAAACCGATATCGCGTCGGAAGAAATCAAAACTGATCCTGAATCGCCCGCAACAGAGATCAATGCCAAGCCTGAAGGTGTCACTCCCGAGGCTGGTAACGTAAAGAAGTCCCCGGTGCCGACACGTCCCAAAAAGCAAACTGCGAGTGCAACCAAAAGTGGTTCGCTGTTGCCCACGGCTTACAAACTTGAACACTTGAAGGCTGCGGTTGCTGCTGCTGGAAATGCAGACAAGTTGCTCGTGATTTTACAGCATGTTGAAGAAGCAGGCGGCAAGTCAGAAGTCACAGAAAGCATCGAAGCCTACCGTGTTTTAAAGACGGTTTTAGAGGATTAAGCTATTTTTCACCGTTATCCGGCGGGACGATTTTTGCGAGTTGACGGTTGACGATCGGTAGGTACGAGAATTTAGTCTTGCCCGCCGAATCATCCCAGCGCATCCACTTGCGGAGCAGTTCTGCTTCGGGACTTTCTGGCCAATTCGCCAAGATTTCCACCAGATGTTTGCGCGCGGCTTGAGGGTTAACGATTGATTCATCGACGCCCCAGTCACCGGCATAAATTCCCGATAACATCCAATGGCCACGGCGTTGTGTTGATGACGGTTGGTCTGCCTTTGTCATCGCTTCATAGCCCGTGATTGCAGCCTTGACATCATGAGCCAACAACAACGAATAGTCCGCTTCGATTTCGGTTGCTAGGCTCGGCAGTTTGACGTCCTTGCGTGCACGAAAGGCACGTGATAGGGAAAGTCCCATTTCAGCCATTTGAGTTTCGGCGACTGCGGATTGACCGGCAGCAAAATGGTACGACGCCAAATTATAGGCAATGTTGGAACCCAGCCAAAAAACAAGTGGGTTTCGCGACTCGGCTGCGGCTGCCGCACTGACACTGGTAGCGGCTCGCTGTAAAAGGACAAGCGATTCTTTGCTGCCAGCAGGTAGTCCCAGCGATTGTTCGAGGGCTTCGATCGCGGCAAGAATTTCCTTGCGAGTCGCCATGTTCTTGGCCAGCGGCTCGTCGAGCACGCTGGCTGCGACCGATTGTTCGATACGCTTCATCAACCCACCGAGCGCACCGTCTTTTTCCTCGGGCGATGTCGAGGCAGCCGAAAGCAAGACTTTTGTTAGGGATTGATCATCGCCCCGCAGCGAAACTTGAACGACGCGAATTCCGTCGGTTCGACGATAGGCGGCGGTTTGGACCACTGGACCCGCTGGCTCCAGCGATCCCCAGATCACGTAATCAACGCCAAGTCTAGCGGCCAGGGCACGAAGTTGTTGGTCATCGGAAACGTTGTCAGCGCGAAGTCGTCTTAATTGTTTTTGGATTTCAATCGGACTGACCACGCGCACACAAGGAACATTTGCAAAGCTGTTTCGCAGCGCCGTTGAAACCTGCACTGCTGGGTCGTTGGGGTCGAAACTCATTTGGGCGAGTGGCAGGTGCGGTACGATTGCGATGCGAATATCTGCCGCGATTGGCTCGGTTGTTATTTCGATGTCCGAAGGAGCTACGGCCGCAGTCGCCGGTTGATTTGCAATCGACATCGTATTCAAGTCTCCGCGCGTGATCGGATCGATGGCGATGTACTGAGGTTCCGGCTTGTGACTAGCATCGATGATCGCGTCACGGATTTCGGGGTAAGAAAGGTCAAGCATCAAACCATCGGTGCCAGATGCCAGTGAGTTCATGAAGGAACGTGTTTGGTCGATCGCTTTTCCGTAGGGTTCAGATACGTCTTTATCGCTGGTACAAAGCACGCAATTGATTCGAATTGATTTACGTGCTGCCAAGGCGACCAGCAGTTCCGTCGAATAGCGACGCCGCGCCTTGGGAAACTTGGCATCGGTGAATGTTTCGTCGTAGGGAGGCGCGTCACCAAACAACATGATCCAACGGCTGCTTGCAGGGTCGCTGGACCAAGGCAATTGCGACAGTGTCGTGTGAATCCCGACATCAACAAGTTCGTTAAAATAAGGGGCTCCGCTTTCGGCAACGATGGTCTCGACTGCCTTCGCAATCGCATCCGTGTCGCGTGAAAACGTTTTTAGCGGAACGGATACTTCGCCTGAGGGTGAGCCGTTGTCGCGATAGATCACCAACGCCACTTCGACGTCGTCACCGCGATAACGCCTTAGATCCTCAATCATCGCTGTGATCGATTGTCGAACACCAGAAAGCTCCGCTGCCATGCTGTCGGTACCGTCGACGACAATGGCCAACTGCAATAACGAGCCATCTTGTTCAGCAATGTCGAGAAAACTTCGTTGCAACAGCCCCATCGTCTTCTGTTCGGGTGCACGCATCGGAGAGAAAACGCTGCGCAGTGCCGCCGACGAAACGGTTGTGTCAGCGCCGGCTTGGGCGAAAACGGAATTCGTGGCAGGAATCGCGATCGCCGAAAGCGATGAAATGATCGCCAGCGAGATGCAAATGTCGAAACGTTGACTGGATGAGGTACACAAAATCTACTGCCTGTCGTTTGAAGTGGTGGCTCGCGACTTACTGCCAGGGTACTCTGTATAGTTGTGATCGTGGTAGCACCGTACCCTAACTTTCCCCAAAACTCGATCGTTCGCCAATGCCCCATCAAGGTCGAATCGTACGCCGAATCATGGCGGTTGCTTTCCTGGCTCTGGTCGTCAGCAGGTTAACGTTTGCGCAAGTGCCTGACGAATCGCAATTGCCGGCGGTCACACCGCCAACGACTATCCCAGACGAAAGCCAATTGCCTTCCAACGCCGCAAAAGACACGAGTGACTTGCCGAACGAAGCGGCGATTCCTGGCGTCGCACCAGGTGCCGCCGATACGGCTCGCGAATCGAGTCTTTCTCCGGGGACGTTGCGGCCATGGTTGCGCCTTCGCTTTGATGGGCATACCGGAACGATTCGATCGCTCAATCTATCTGCGGACGGGCAATTTTTGGTTTCGGGTGGCGAAGACAAAGATTTGCATGTTTGGTCTCGACAGACGATCGATGGCACGCTGCAAAATTGGTTTCATCGCCGCACGATTCGATGGCACGTAGAGCGTGGGCCGCGGGGACGAATTTATGCAACCGCAATCCAAGGCAACCTAGTCGCGATGGCTGGCCATGGCGCAACCGGAGGCTTAGGGGAGATTTGGATCGTCGATGCGAACACTGGAAACTTAGTTCGATCACTTGTAGATACCGATCGCGGACATCGCCAAGTGATCGCGTCGTTAGCTTGGCAACCGCGAAAACCTGGCGCGGCCTCTGGCGATAAAGATGCGCAACTTGCCGAGCTTAAGAATTTATCACTTGCTTCTGTGGATGTCGAAGGTCACGCAATCCTTTGGTCGCCCGATACTGCCACTGGAATCTGGTCGCCAAAAACGATGGTTGCAAATGACACCGAGACCTATGGAGCTGCGGTTGCACCTGCGCTGGCATCGCGCAGACGTTTTGTTCCGATCGCGTTTCTCGGGCACGATCAATTGCTACTGCCGCGATACGTGGGTCCGGCTGCTGAGCCCGCTGGTGCTGCAAACTGGCAGCTCCAACGATTTAATTTGTCGACCAGCCGTTCGGACCTGCTCAAGATTGATCACATCGAAATGGTAACCAGCATGACGACCAGTGACGATGGCAAAAAAATTGCGTCCGGTGATGCAACTGGACGAATTTGGCTGACGTCGATTCCGGGGGATGCAAGTCAACCGCAAGGTAAAGCGGTTCCTGATCCAGCGCCAATAGCGCTTGTTCCGGCGGCATTGTCGATGGATTTTACGGACGATGGTAAGCACTTGCTCGTCTCGACCGCCGCATTAGAAAAATCAACCGATGCACCGACCGGCGTGGCCGCAATGTTGCAGTGGTTTGACACGTCGGACTTGAGCTTGCCGCCCATCAAAAAATCGTTTGCCGTAATCCCGTCCCATGCTTGGGCAACGGTTTACGACACGCGTTCACGCGAAGCGATCACGGTTAGCGGCAATCACATTGAAACGCATCTCGTCACCAATAACGAGATCAAGCAAGCGGCCAATCAATCGCTCGCTCCTCGCGTTGGTCCCGTGCGCCGAGTCGCTTTTTCTACTCAACCGGGTTCCTACAAGGTCGCGATCGGAACCGAGCCGGGGCCTAGCGGTACGGTGCCAATTACAAACGTATTTAATCTTTCGGCAGTGCGGCTCGAGCCAAGTATTGACCAAGCCGTTGGAGGCATCGATCCGGCACTCCTCGTAGATCCCATAAAAGCAAAGGGGCCATGGGACGTGAGGCTGGAGAACAATGAGACGACGGGAGCGACGCAATTTCTTTACGAAGGCGATACCAGGCGCGGTCGCCTGCCGTTACGAGGCGAACTACATGGCCTTGTGACAACGACCGCGTGGTTCGACAACCATGTGGTAACCGATGATGTCACTGCCAAGCGACGGACCGCGGTCGTTGCTGGCACCGATGGTCGCAACAATATCTACGTTTACGAAACCGGTGAGGCAGTCGACGCAAAACTACTGCGACAATATCGAGGTCATAGCGGAATGGTGTTGTCGGTCAGCGTCTCACCGGATCTGCGATACATCGTCAGCGGTAGCGACGACGCAACGATTTGCGTTTGGCGGCTCGAAGACGTTTTTGCGGCAGACGAGCAGACCAATCGCTGGGGGGCATTATTTGAAGCGCGCGGTGAACGATTGTTTGCCTTAAACGTTCGACGCGATGGACCGATGTACTTTCGCGGTGTGCGTGAGGGTGACCAACTGGTCAGCATGAGTTGGATTGATGAGACGCAAACGAAAGCGGTTTCCGAGCCTGCGGCGATGCTCGCGGCGCTGGTAGAAACGAAGTTTGATGCAGTGGTTGCTTTTCAATTTGCTAGGTTGGGACGTCCGCGTGAAGCGTTTCAAAGCTATCCCGCTTGGCAGCCGGTGGCGACACTGTTTGTCGACAAAAGTCGCGAGTGGGCCATTTGGACACCCGCAGGTTTTTATGATGCTTCGTTCGGTGGCAATGAACTCTTCGGCTGGCAGATCAATCGTGGAGTCGCCGCGTTACCAGACTATTTTCGCGCCGCACAGTTTCGTCAGCGGTTAGAGAATCCGGCTGCGATGCGAAAATTGATGTCGTTGGGCGATTTGTCGTCGGCGATGGAGGACGGTGTCAGCGGTCTCGCTCCACCGCCAGGCGAAGGTGCGATCGTCAATCAGTTTTTAAGTAAGCCAGTGATTCGCTTGATCACGCCCCAAAGCGATCAAAAAATCACGACCGGACAGGTCGATGTCGAGGCCGAAATTATGGTGCCGCGAGGCGCGGTGCTTGAACCTCCCAAAGTGTTTGCCGGTGGCGTACCCGCAGTCGCGCGAAAGCTAGTGCAACACGAGGACGCTGGAGACAAAGAGCGGTACGTTTACCGATGGACGGCGCATTTGCCTCGTGACGCTCGTATACCGCTGGAGGTGATCGCCGCGTCTGACTCTGGTGCCATCGACCGAGTTAGCATCGAATTGACAAACGAAACCAAACCGCTGGCGAGGCAACCGCGAATGCATTTCCTGGCGCTGGGTGTCAGTCAGTATGCAGACCCACAAATTCAGACGCTTGATTTTGCGGCGCGTGGCGCTGGCGTGATGGCAAATTTGTTTCGCGATCTAACGCCAGGCCTGTATCGCACAACCACCAGTGAACTGACCGACCGCGATGCGATTCGTCCGCTGTGGAGAGACTATGCCGCCCAGGCAGCTCAAGAATTGGCCAAAGATATTCAGCCCGATGATTTGGTTGTGATGTATCTTTGCGGTCACGGCATCCGGGACCGGCGAACGAACCAATGGTATTTTGTAACTGCGGACGCGAGATACAACGATTTGATGAACGATCGCTACGACGATCTGTTGTCATTCGAGGACTTAGCGATGCTCAGCGAGCTACCTTGCCGAAAGCTTGCAATCATCGACTCGTGTCACAGCGGTGCTGTCCAGCCTGTGATGCGGAGTGATGACTTGAAGGCGGCAATGCGATTGCTTCAAGGAGACGTTGTGCTAACGATCACCGCATCGGAAGGCGAAGAGGAAGCTGCCGAGCAAAAAGATCGCCAACTCGGGCGGTTCACATCACTTCTTGTCGACGCGTTGCAGGGCAAGGGTGACGCCAATAACGATCGCATCGTCACGCTGAGTGAAGCAATCGCTCACGTCATGCGAGCGTCTGCAGAGGAGTCGCGAACGAGCGGTTTTGTGCAGCATCCCACCGCTGGCCCTGCTGATTTGCTCAAGACACTCGAATTGCCGCTGACACGACGCTAGCGTGTTAGTTTGGGCGGAGTTTGTCGCGCCGGGTCGTGCCGATTCTAGTTCCTATGGCACGTATGACGAAGATTCGCCGTAGGGCGAGTTGTGTGATCATTCCATGGACAGCGATGATGCGAAAAAAACGATCGACAAAACTGGCGAAACGCTGTGCATTAGCGATTCTTCTTGGCGCGTTCAGCTATTCCTCGTCTTGCGCAGCCGAGGGGCTGCTTGTCGACACTTCCATTGAAGAGGCCAGCAAAGTCGTGATGGCTCAGGCAACGGCTCGCCAAAGTACCGCCGTGCCACAAGGTGCCGCCGTGCCACAGGGTGCGGTGCCGCTCGCGCCAGCAGGTCCCCAGCCGTTGGTAGATGGCCAAGCGGCCCCACCAGCGATCAGCGAACCTTTTGCCAACCCGCTGCCGAACCAGACTCCAGACAATTTTACCCCACCTGCTGCTCCCGCAGCAAACGCTGGACGGGGTGCGCAAGGACTAAGGCGTGGCTCGGCTTTAGGTGCATCACTAGGCATCACCGCCGACTCGTTTTCGGCAGCGCCAACCATGATGGGCGACTTTTTTGGTAGTGGCGTCTCGATAGTGGGTGCGCCCAAAACCGTTATCACCGAGTTCCATTCGCCGGGAACCATCCTGAGTGGTTCTGGCAGCTCAGCCACGCTTGCGTTTGACTTTGGTTCAGGTACACCCAACGATATTTTTACGATTTCTGGGTCAGGCGTGGATGGATCGGGGGACAATCAAATCGACACGTTTGGCATTTTAGAACCGATACCAACGAATGATGCACCCACGGCACCAGGTCCAGGATTCTTGTTTGATGGTGGCCAAGCTGTCTACACGAATAGCAATGCCAACACCGCGCCAGTGAATGGTAATTTCAGCAACGGTTCATTGTGGTTTGTGAAATACAGCTACACATCCACAGGTTTGGGAAACAATAACCAAGGCGTGCTCATTGCCGGTCCTGATGTCGCAACGCGTCGAGTTAAGTTGTCCGAGAACTTCAGTCCCGAAGTACGGGACCGTTGCTTCTTTAACTACAACTTTTTCAATGATGCTTTTGGTGGTATCGGCGATGTCAGCCGTTACGTGCTCGGCTTTGAACGCGTACTGATCGATGATCTGATGTCGGTTGAAGTGAGACTGCCGATGGCTGGCACTCTGTCAAGTCGCCAACAACTGAATCAGCCAGGCGGGCGTGATTTTGAACTGGGAAATGCAACTATTGTCAGCAAAGTTGTGTTGCTCCGGATGAACGAATTTTTGATTACCGGTGGTGTAGGCGCTACGGTGCCACTCGCCGACGATGCCAGACTCTTTCAAGGTACCGATGAGGTGCTTAGGATCGAGAACGAATCGGTGCACATACTGCCGTTCCTTGGTTTGTTACATCAATACAATCGTCGCACCTCTTTCCAGGCCTATACGCAGATGGATGTGGATGCGAATGGAAATCCTGTCATGGGGAATTTGATTGGCGGACCGATTGCCAGCATCGGTCGATTCACCGATTCGACATTGATCCACGGCGATGTTTCTGCTCACCGCACGATCTACCAGAGTCGTCGCTCAACGTCGAAATTAAAAGCGATTATCGCCAACGCCGAATTGCATTACACCGGAACGTTAAATGGAGCTGACACGGTTGCTGGCAATGGTGTCTTCGTGACCAACTTGAAGCGAAATTTCAACATCGTCAACGCCACTGTGGGTACCCACTTGGTGCTTGGTAAACATGTCGTGGTCACGCCCGGCATGTCTGTGCCGTTGACAAGTGGGTTGGACAAGCAGTTTGACTACGAAGCGATTCTTCAGCTAAACTACTTGCGATAATTCGCCGCTTCTCGTTGCGGCCATTCTTCCAAATTCAACTTCGGTATTTGATCTCTGGTCATTGACGATGGCAACGCAAACGGTTCAGCGACGAAAACTTCACTTCGATTCAATCGAAGAACTTCTCAAGGAACTAAATCGCATCGAAACCGATTTTCGCGCTGGTCATTTACGAACAACGGGCAACTGGACGGCTGGGCAGATTCTTTCTCATATCGCGGCCTGGATTGAATACGGCTACGACGGTTATCCAATGAAGCCACCGATGTTTCTGGTGAAATGGATATTACGTTTGATGCTCCCCAAGATGCTCCGCGATGGAATGCGGCCAGGCGTACATATTCCCGGGGTCAAAGGCGGAACGACGGGGGCTGCTGTGGCGGACACACAAATCGCGTTGGACCGCGTTCGCACTGCGTTTGAGCGATTGAGCAGCGGTGAGGCCGCAAAATTCGCCAGTCCTGCATTCGGCGAGATGAGCCATGAGGTCCGTATCAAGCTCAATCTCCGGCATGCTGAGCTGCATCTTGGCTTTCTAGCCACAGATTGACAGATTGACCAAGGCACTTGCCATCGCCGACTGAAATAGTGGTTATGATATCGGGCTTCCATCGACGCTCCATCCCGCCCACGATTCACGTTTTCTAGGTCAGCATGCCCAACTCTCTTCAAGCCCAGCCCTGGTGGAAGCAGCTCAATTCCTATCACTGGTTTGTCTTCGCCATGGCATCGCTCGCTTGGCTGTTCGATTGCCTTGACCAGCAATTGTTTATCCTAGCAAGGGACAATGCTGTACGAACGTTGCTCAATAGCGAGTCTGAAACGCCCGTTGACGATGGGACAGTGCGATTGTTTGGTGGCTACGCACAAAGCATCTTTATTGCGGGATGGGCAGTGGGCGGTTTGATTTTCGGATCGTTGGGGGATCAGATCGGACGAGCCAAAGCGTTGGCTCTGACGGTGTTGATATATTCGGTTTGTACAGGTCTTTCCTCGTTGGCAGGCAACTTTTTCGAGTTTGCAGTTTATCGAGCTCTAACGGGTTTGGGTGTGGGCGGAGTATTTGGCTTAGCGGTCGCACTGGTTGCTGATGCATTGCCAGAAATGGCTCGCTCGCGGGCGCTGGGGATGCTTCAGGCACTATCAGCGGTTGGTAACATTACGGCCGGTCTATGTGCGATGGCACTATCACATGTTGACCCTGCCTACTCTTGGAAGTATTTGTTTTGGATTGGCAGTGCTCCCGCATTCTTGTGCATCTTCATCATGATTCGGTTGAAAGAGCCTGAAAAATGGATCCAGGCCCGCGCCGCCAGTCGCGTTGATAAAAAACTTGCGATGGGATCGTATAGCAGCATGCTTGGCTCGGCTCGTTGGCGCAGCCCTGCGATTTTTGGTTTGATCCTCTGCGTTTCGGGAGTGGTAGGGCTATGGGGTGTAGGTTTCTTTAGTAACTCACTTGTCGGACCTGCGATCGCCAAATCCCTTGAAGGAAAGGGCTTGACCGATGTTCAGATAACGCAACAGAAACAGTGGTGGTCGGCAGCGAATCTCATCGTGCAAAACCTAGGGGCCTTTGCTGGCATGCTCTTGTTTACAAGGCTGTGTCAATGGATCGGTCGGAAACCAGCTTTTGCGATTGGATTTATTGGCGCTATGGCAGCAACCATTTTCTTCTACCGAAATTTTCAAACACGCGAAGATGTTTGGATGAGCGCTGTGATGGGATTTTTTCAACTCGCTCTTTTCGCAGGTTTTGCAATCTACTTGCCCGAACTTTTTCCCACTCGCTTACGCAGTACAGGAACCAGTTTTTGTTATAATGTGGGGCGATTTATTGCCGCCACTGGCCCGTTTACTTTGGGAAAACTCCAGGTATATCTTGGTTCGGTCGCTGTGAAAGCGCTTGGCGATGTGCCTACCGAAGCAGCGCAGTCAGCGGCAAAGTTAGAAGCGTTTCGAGATGCAGCATGTTGGTTGAGCGCCATTTACTTAGTTGGCTTGCTCGTCCTGCCATTCTTGCCGGAGACCAAGGATCAACCGTTACCGGAAGATTGAAAAACGGTGGACGGTGGTTTCGCGCATGGTTTGACCTGGGCGAAGCAAAGTCGAAGGAAACGAATCGACGTTAGGCGCATTAGGGTATTGCTGCGTTTCGACACAAAACGCTTCATGGCCACCGTAGCCATTGGATTGTTCATTTCCGGCCAAATGGTTGGCAGTATAAAGCTGCATCCCTGGCTGCGTCGTGAGCACTTCCATCATGCGTCCTGTCTTCGGGTCGACAATACGTGCCGCAGGCCGCAAAGTGCCCGCTGTACCGCGGACCACGTAGCAATGATCGTAACCTTTTGTCGACGCGAATTGGCCGAGGCGATCTCCGAGTGCCGTCGCTCGACGAAAATCGAGCCCAGTGCCGGTCAAATCGTTCAGCTTTCCGGTTGGAATCAGGTCATCGTCAACGTCCAGCGACTGATCCGCCCGGATTTCGACAAGATGATCCATCGCGCTGCCGCTGCCGGCTCCAGCAAGGTTCCAGTAGCTGTGATTCGTGAGATTGACATGCGTCGGCGCGTCCGTTGTCGCGGAAAACGTCATCGACAACTCGTCTGTTTCACTAAAACTGTAATCCGCAGTCGCATTGAGCGTTCCTGGGAACCCTTCCATACCATCTGGGCTATGTAGGGTGAAGCGAACCCCTGCGACCCCATCTTTTTGGTAAGTTTCTGCTGCCCACATCAAATGTTCGAAGCCGATTGCACCGCCGTGAAGGTGATGCTTGCCCAGATTGCAGGTGACTTGGTACGCTTTGCCGTCAATCGAGAATTTGCCTTCCGCGATTCGATTGCAAAATCGACCGACGGTGGATCCGAAATAGGGATGAGCTCCGAGGTAAGGAGCAAGCTTGTCAAAGCTGAGGTTGACGTTGGCGAGCTTGCCGTTTCGGTCGGGAACATTGACATCCATCAGGATCGCCCCAAAATCCGTTAGCGAGATAGAATGGCCTTTGGCGTTAGTAATCGTGAACCGCTGTGCCTTGCAGCCGTCTTTGGTTTCGCCAAATGTTGTTACATCGATTTTCATAATTCAATCTTTTTGTCTGTTAAAAAGTCTGGACACCAATGATCGCTGCTAGCGCTACTACCGAAGATAAAGCGTGCCATAGCGACGCCGATTCAAAAAGGGGACAAGAAGTCAAAAACGTACCGGCGAAATCGGCGCGGCCAATACGCATCGGCAATGTGGAAATTGCCACACCATTTTTTCAGGCTGCTCTCAGCGGTTACAGCGATTCACCAATGCGTGTGATTGCACGTCGACATGGGGCATCCTATTCGATTTGCGAAGTGATGCTGGATCAGTTTTTGGTCACGCTAAATGATCGCAGGAAAAACCGCCATTTTCTTGAGATCGCCGAGGAAGAGCATCCTGTCGGTGGCCAGCTCATGGGCAGCGAACCTGACCAGTTTGCAGCCGGCGCGGTCAAGCTCGCGGAGGCCGGGTTCGATATTATCGATATCAATTTTGGCTGCCCCGTGAAAAAGGTCCTCGGACGATGTCGTGGTGGATTTCATTTGTCGCAACCCGACGTGGCCCTTGAAATCGTTGCAAGGGTACGCGAGGCGGTTCCAGCAGATCGCCCCATAACGCTAAAAATGCGGCGCGGCCTGGACGACTCCACTGAGTCACGCGATAACTTTTATCGAATTCTGGACGGTGCATTTGCCCTTGGTGCCGCTGCCATCACGGTGCATGGCAGGACAGTGAAGCAGCGCTATGTTGGCCCGAGCCGATGGGACTTTTTGACCGAGGTCAAGCAGCATGTCGGGCAGCAGCGTTTGATTTTTGGCAGCGGTGATCTGTTCAGCGCCGAAGATTGCATTCGCATGCTTGCGGAAACGGGTGTTGATGGTGTCACGATCGCTCGCGGTGCCATTGGCAACCCATGGATTTTTGCTCAAGTCGATGCCCTTTGGCGTGGCGAACCCCTGCCGCCACCACCGAGTTTACGAGAACAAGCGCGCGTGATTCACGAACACTACGCATTGTGCGAAAAAACCTATGGCGTCGATCGCGCGGCGACGATGATGCGAAAATTCTGCATCAAGTATTCCGCTGGCCATCCGCAGCACGAAACGATTCGCGAGTTGTTAGTGCGAATTCGCTCGCGAGAACAAGTGGAAGGTGTCTTGAGCGAATATTACGACAACGACCTGCCCGGACGCTACTTGCCACGCGAAATTCATGGCTCGCAAGAAGAAGAGGGCTGCGGATGAACGAATCGAATCACCACATTTATCTGACCGGCTATCGAGGCTCGGGAAAGACAAGCGTCGGCAAGTTGCTGGGAAAAAAGCTTGCCCGACCCGTTATCGACTTAGATGATCGCATCGAGGAAACGGCAAGCCGATCGATTCGCGAAATCTTTGAAACCGAAGGCGAAGTCGGCTTTCGTGATCGCGAGACGGCAGCGCTGCGTGTGGTCATTAGCGAAATGCCAAGCGTCGTTTCGCTGGGTGGTGGAGCTATTTTGCGAGCAGAGAATCGTCGTCTGATTGCCGCGACAGGTTTCTGCATTTGGCTCAAAGCCGATGCGGATACTGTGCTCCAAAGACTCCATTGCGACGCCACGACAGCACAGCGCCGACCAGCGCTAACCGCATTGCCACCGCGGCTAGAAATCGTGTCGTTGCTTGCGGCGAGAGAGCCGATTTACGCGATGGTATCGAATGTGGCCATCGATGTGATGGGGAAGCAGATTCTGGAAATCACCAACGAAGCAATCATGTCGCTGCCAAGTAAATGGGCTGTTAAGCAAGTTTGATAATCGGATTGATATGCATAGCGAGGATCATCCTGAGCTTGGCCCACAATCCGGTCATATGTCACCGCATTCAAAATTACCATCTCACCGCATTAGCCTGGCATGTTAAAAATTTGGTATTGTGGGCAAGAAGCCTTGGCGCAGATTTAATTCCATTATTTCGCCGCGAGCGGGGCTTGTCTCCGTCGGGCAACGATCAGAAAATGATCGTGCAGCAATGCGTATAACGATTGATTATCGCTCCAGGCGGACAAGCCGCATGGTAGCGAGCCTGATTGTCGCCTTTCGCTCCGCGAAAGAGCGCACTTTCGCGGAGCGAAAGGCGACACTTATTTGCCGCACGATGTGTAATTGTGAGCGAGTCGTTGGATGAACGTCGCGAGCTTGGAAAGCACGCCTACACTAAAGATACATCCCTACAAAGCCGCCAGAGGCGTCGGTTTCCGATTGCAATTTGTCGAGTCGCTCCTGAGTTCGGCGAAGGTCACCGGCTTCGATATAACGATCGAATTCCACAAGAATCGCTTGACGAACACTTTCAGCCAAAAAATCAACGATCGGTTCTGTAAGCCAAGGACAGGTTTCACGATCAAGCCGAATCGTCAAATCGGCGGCTCGTGTTTTGAGGTCATCGGCATTTGTCAACACCGTCCCTTCAACTGAATATCGCACCGTACCAGAATTGGGATCGTTCGTCAGATGAAACGTGCAGCTTGCTGACGAGAGATAGTAAGCATTGTGCGATCCATGCTTTTCAATCGCTGCTTTGACCCGCAGAACATACTGTTCGTAAACGGGCGATGCATCAAAGGGGACATCCAATCGCGTCACGCTCCGCAATGGCAAACAGTCAAATTCAATATCAACCCATTGGCCAGGCGCTAATTTTCCCGGCGACAATTTTTCAGGCAAGTTGCCACTGGATGGCGAGTTGCTACTGGATGATGGAGTGGTCATGGCCAAGGCAATCTGAAACGGGAGTGATCAATAGGAACGAGTTTTGAAACGCAACCACTCCAGTATATATCATGATCGTCAGCGAGCCGAGATCGATAACCAACCATCACGTGAATCGATCGCCGAGATATAAAGATTTCGTCCGCGCAACGACTCGATAGGCAAAGTTACCGGCAACATCGGCGATTGATTGAGCAACGTTTGAGGAAATCGCTTGTCGAAAGCCTTTTGAATGGAGCGCTTTAGCGCGACCTGAGCAATCGTCAAACGACGCCCTCCCGGAAAATCAACGTCAACATCGCCCATTCGTTCTAAGTATGATTTACCGTCAAGCGTTTGGATCGGTCGATAGATTGCCGTGATCTCCAGCGGTCGAGCCAGCTCACGATCGCCTTGCTTGAATCGTGTTCCACGAAGCCCAATTCGCAGCGTTTGATCGCGAGCTTCAAAAATAATGGGACGGAATTTTGCAAAGTCGATCACAAAGGAATCTGCGGCTGGTTGCGGCGGTCGTCCCGCGTCAGCCATGAGCTGATCGAGTTGATCGCCTGTCATCGTTCGCCCGGCTAGAATCCGCGAAGCGACGTTGTCAATCGTCGATTCATGCAGTTGAATCGCCACGTTAAATCGCCCAGGAGTTAGCGCTGGAGCCGGCGTTATCGCGGCAAATTGATCGCTTGCTGCCTGCGTTGCTTCCAGAAAAATCGAATGCTCGTTTGAGCCAATCGTCCGACTAGGTTCTGGAACATCAAGCCGAACCAGAGTCGTTCGCGCTTTGGCAATTGCCGCTTGGCGAGCGGGGGAAGGAGCCGCGGCTACGGCCTGCGAAACTTGCGTATCAAATTCAGATCCGACTTGCTGTCGAAGGCGCTCCGTTGCAACCGCGTCTGCTTGCGGCTTTAGCTGAGCAACTTTTTTGCCCGCGATCTTACGTACCAAACGCAGCGGGTGATTGATCGACGTGATCTTGCTTGATAGGGATGCTGCGGTTGTTGATGGAGCGAGCGAAATCCCAGCTTCGCTGATGAAAATCGTCCGACTCGACTGAACATCTCCACTGCCAAGCGTCTTGACTTGAACGGAACGGTTGTATCCCGTACTTTGACTATTAAAGTTCGCAGCCAATGTCAGCTCCACGGCTGCCTGTCCATAGCATGTTAGCGTTCGCGCAGTGACAGCACCTTGCAGACTTCCGGTGCCGACGACTCGTGTGCCGAGAATGCAATCGTTGATAGAGCGGCTGCGCTGGACCACCTGAGACGCGGCTTGCTGTACTAGCGCTGAGCTGACGGAAACAACCACGTTGGGACGAGAGAATGCACTGCGGAGAGCGGCGGGAACGGCCTGCGATTGATTGGATTCACCGATCAGCCTCGATATCGCCGCGAGTGACGCAGCGTCCTCAGCGCTTGGTACGGCTGGCACCTTTAAGATTCGCTCTTCAAGCGACAGCAATTGCTGGTCAATCAATTTGATCGATTTTTCCGGGTTCTGTAATCGAATCGAAGCCATCAGCTCAGCAATGGTCTGTCGCAGCGATCGCAGCGGCGCTAGTTCCAGGCCAGCGATATTGCCGATCAACCGACCATGGGCTCGCTGCGCATGGTCATGAACAGCTTCGTTGGACGCATCAGAATGGAGCGATTTTAACAGCGCCTCGGTCGCAAGGTATTGCATCCAGTTGGCTGTATTCGCTTCGCTTGTGATCGGACGAAAATAATTTTCCACCCCTTGAACCGCTTGCGTTACCTTCGATTCCGCATCGCTATAGACCGGTAAGCGTCGAGAATCGAGCGATTGCCGCGCGGACTCAATGGTAGCAGAAAGGGAAATTCGCCCGCTGTCCGAAAGTTGGGCAAAACACAACGATGGCAAACAGATCAGCGCCATTGCGGTCACGAAGATTCGGCATCGCGAAATCAAAAAACAAGTCGGTCGGAAAAAATTTGCGGGCATAAAATCGTTGGAAACGCAGGATTGGGAACGCATGTAGTATGGCATTGTAGCGACCATTGACTCGAAAGTGGCGATGTAGGGAAAATGGGAAGAAAAAACCGCCCCCTTGCCGCATTGGCCGTTTCTGGGCATCGTTTCCCGAGTCGTTTGGTCTGGACTTCCGGACTACCCCTACCTTTGGTGAACCCAGCCCAGGTGAAAAAATGAGTCAGCGAATCGTTATGCGTACCGGTGAATCCCTCGTCGAGGGTGCGGCCGATTATCTTTGTGCGGAACCTGAAATCGTGATCGGCGAACTCGACGGTCCCGTTGGCCAAGCACTCGCAACGTTGGTTGGCGACCAAGTCAAAGGCCACACTCGTGTGTTTGCGATCCTCAACAGCGACGTGCAAGTTCGCCCAGTGACATTGATGGTCAGCAAAGTGACCGTTTCCGACAGTCGCTATACAAACATCCTCATGGGAAGCGTCCAAGCCGGTATCGCAAACGGCGTACTAGATGCCGTTCGAGCCGGCTATATTCCCAAGGACAAAGCGAACGACCTTGGCATCATCTACTCGGTGTGGCTTGATCCTGGTGTACTCAAGGTTGAAAAAGTGGACCACCTAGAACTGTTCCGTATTCACCGTGAAGCAACCGTGAAGGCGATCAGGAAAGCAATCGCATGTGAGCCAAGTATCGATTGGCTACTTGAGCATCAAAACACGGTCGAGCATTTCTTTCATAAACTGGGCGTCGACGGTCAGCTATGATAAAAATGTCGGTTACCACACTAGCGCTGGTGTATAGCCTTTAGGCGACTCTTTTTTGGGATCGAAGTGGCGGCTAAAGCCTGGACACCAGCGCGGCCAAGCGAACCATCACGTCTCCCCCTACGTTCTTGGGCCAATCGCGTCGGCGTACAGACGTGGCCGCTCAATGGCGACAAGGAAAAGAAATTGAGTTCTATTCAAAGGCGAATAAACATCATCGACTTTAATCATCGGACTAGCACTTCGATCCCGGTTGCCAGGTTTCTCGGGATCATCGTGTTGTTCTTCGCAATTCTTGCATTCGTTCCACTGGCCCATGCTGTGGACCTGCTGACGCTTGACAATGGCTCCGTGAAGGTTGGTATCGATCGCGATAAAGGTGCTTCGATTACTTGGCTTTCGTGGTCGGACTATCCAAAGAACATGGTCAACGTGGCCGATCCGGGAAGACTCATTCAACAGTCGTATTACGCTGGCAAATCGCTTGATCGAAAGGCCGATGGTCAAAGCAAGGCGTGGAGCCCTTGGACTTGGAATCCAATTCAGGGCGGCGGGATTTCATCATGGGCGCGAGTGAACGAGTTCAAGCGACTCGAAACCGATACGCTTTTTGCTGAAACCGTACCAAAACTATGGGATATGCCGAATGAAGAAGCGCCCGCCAGTATGCGGCAGTGGACAGCATTCGAACCCAATATGCCAAATGTGGTAGTCGTGCGTTGTGAGTTCGTGTCGAACCGAGGTGAAGATGATCGTTGGGGCGCCGCCATTCCCCGTCATCAAGAAGTTCCGGCTTGCTATTTCACGCGAAATTTTGAGGTAGTGAAAAGTTACCTTGGCAACGGTGAATGGCGAGATGAGACGCAGCCGCTTGGTCCACCTTGGGGCCACGCGAATCCGCCGCGAAAGGCGATGGCCGTCTTCAATTCGAGTGGAGATGGCGTTGCCGTTTTTAGTCCCGTGTCAACGGAGCATTGGAATTTTGGTCCGCATGGAGCTGGCACAAGCAATGATCCCACTGCGGGACCGTGCATGCATGTAGCACCGCTGGATCTCGTCAGCTTAGGACCCAAGTCGAGCTATGGGTTTCGCTACTGGCTGATTGTGGGTCGCGAAGATCAACTTGAAGCAAGTCTCGACTTGCTCTGGGACAAATATTCCGGCGAACGCGCCGACCACGCAATACGAAATTTTTAACAGCGCAGAAGCCTTTTCGCAGATTTAATTCCATTGACTCGCCGCGTGCGGGGCTTGCCCCCGTCGGGCTACGATCACAACCAGATGGCGAAGAAGCAATGACGTCGGCTTATCTGGTACCTACCAGACACTCATTTCTCGCACATTGTGTAGCCGCAGGAGGGAAAGCCCTCGCATTTTGGTGATTCGGGCTCCATTTTGATGCTTATGACGGTGGTATTTATCGGGATTTGAGCGTCAACTACGGTAAACGGTTGCGAGTTGGTGGTTGCCGGTTTAGTCTGCGTAAAACGGAATTGCTTTTTCCTTGTTCGAATGAATTATTGAGTCGTAGATCTGAATGGCCGCTGCTGTAGAAACATTCGATTGCCTCGAACCCGGCAAGCTGCCTGATGAGATCGGGCGACTTGGACCGTATCGGGTATTGGCACCGATCGGTCGGGGTGGCATGGGGCAGGTGTTTCGCGCCGAAGATACCCGGCTTGAACGCGTGGTTGCATTGAAGGTCATGCATAAACGGTATTCCACCATGCCAAACGGTGGCAAGCGGTTCATTTACGAAGCTCGCTCGATGGCAGCGGTGAAGCATGACAATGTCGCAACGATCTATGAAGTTGGCGAGCATGAGGGAACACCGTTTCTTGCCATGGAGATGCTCAAAGGTCATACACTTGAAGCGATCACGCAGCCGCATCGACGTGTAGCATTCAGCCTCATTTTTGAATACGCCGTTCAGATCGCGCGCGGGCTCGCGGCCGCTCACGCTCGTGGGATCGTGCATCGCGATATTAAACCAGCAAACATCTGGGTAGAAGAACCCGGCGGTCGTGTCAAGATTCTTGATTTTGGCCTCGCGCTGGCAAGTAAACCTAGTGATTTTTTGCCTGGCCGCGGCACCGTTGTTGGCACGCCCGGATACCTTTCGCCGGAGCAAGCGCAAAGTGATCCGTTGGACGATCGTTGCGATCTGTATAGCGTTGGAGTTGTGCTATACGAACTCTGCTGCGGTTGCCTTCCGTTTGTTGCAGCGACGATTCCTGAGCAATTGCTCAAGATCATTTCGCATGCACCACGTAGGCCCGATGAAATCGTCGAAGACCTCCCTAAGCCTTATGCTGACCTGATCATGCGACTGCTGGCGAAGGAGCCTCGAGATCGTATTCGATCTGCCGTCGCGCTGGAAGAATTGTTAGTGGTGACAAATCAAGCAGTGCATAACAAATCTCGCGCCGCAATGCAAATTGTAACTGCGGTTCCGGCAACATCGAGCCCAAGCATAACCGCCTCGACCAGCAAATCCAGTAATGACAAATCCAACAATAGCAAATCCAACACTAAACAGCCGAACAAAGTGCTTTGGATTGCGGCAAGTACGATCAGCGCGACACTGTTATTTTTCTGCGGTTCTTGGATGTTATCCCGTCAAAAGCAAATCGCTAATAAGCCGGTGGTAACCAAACCGGTGACGCAAGACCCCGTGGTCCAGGACGCGTCGCTGAAACCACTCCAATTGAAAGACGTGCTAGCTGGGTCGCCTTCAGTGACGGTGGGTCAGCAAGCAAGATTCAAAATGCAATTGACCAACACTGCGGTCGATGGAAAGACCGATCCTCGTGTGGTCAATTCTCGCGCCAAGGTCGTGGCGCAAGTTCGTACGTTTCTCCAGCGAGCGGGTGACGCTAAATTCGCGGCACCAGCGTTCCCAAAGAAATTGACAATCGCACAGATTCCCGCTATCAGAAGCTCGAACGTCATCGAGATACCCTTTGGTACTGCCGGACTGCTGCCAGGCGATTACGAAGTGTTTTTCGAGTTGCAATCGCCACGCGGTGGGCTGATTAGCAACGCGTCGACCCGATTTTCTGTGATTGAGAATCTTTCCACTGCCGACCTGCTGGGATTTGACGTTTTGAGAACCGGACGAGGACGGGGATCGGATACATTTGTGACAAAAGGAGCCGATGATGACTTTGGCGGACGCTCGTTCACGGCAACACATAATCACAAGACCGGCGACACCGAATTTGTTCAGCATGCATATCTACGGTTTGATTTAAAAGCGCTGGCAGAATCAAACCCAACCATCGATGCAAAGTCCGAGATTGACAGCGTTGTGCTGTTATTGTCCGTTGACAACGATGGCTTGCAATCAAATTCAACCGTCAATGCTTACGGCGTGCCCGCAGATTTCAAGCAGGATTGGGCCGAGAAAGGTGATCAACATCTGACATGGGCCACGTCGCCATCGGCAAACCAGATCGAATCACTACCGTTTCTCGGGCAAGTCGCGTTTGACAACTCCAATGGGGCTCAGGAAAAACAACCAGACCAAATTCGCATCGTCGGCTCCGCGCTAAGCGATTACGTTCGCCAAGCTAATGAGGTGGTTACAATACTGCTCGTAAGAAAAAGCGGTGGCGAAAAAGAAACACGATTTAATTCACGTGAAGGCAATGCCGAACGTGCCCCCGCCTTGGCAATTCGTTACAAGCCAAAGTTATCGAAGTAACGGAGTATAAATGACATCTTCCATTCCATCGTCCTCAACTGCTCTCGTGCGAACGTCCCACCCCTGGACCGCAGCGGAAAGCGCTGCTGGTTTTGTGCTTCGTTACTTGATTCCCATGCGAGAACAATTGATTCCGTGGCTAGGTAGCGAAGCACTTGCGGACGAATGCATCAAGCGATTGGTTGCGCACTTAGTGGCTAAAGGGTTCGGTGATCATGGCAAGGGCCGCATTCGTGACTTCTTAATGAGAGGCATTCGGTCAGCAGCGAAATCTGCACTTGCAGACGTCCCGGAAGCCGAGCGTCCAAAAATTGATTTTTCGACCTGGTCCGCAGATTCCCCAACTTGGCTTGCAAATTGGAGACAAGGCTTGTTAGCCCGCGCTTGGCGGAGCCTGGAAAGACTTGAACACAAGGACCTGTCAAAGCCACTTTACTCGGTGTTGCGAATGGCAACCGAGTACCCTGATGATGATGCAACGATGCTTGTCGTGCGCATTAACACGCAGACAGATCTAAGCGTAGACAAGGACAAAATTCGCGAACTCCTAGGACCGGCGAAAACTGTTTTTGCCGAAATGCTTGAGCTTGAAATTTCCGAGACATTGGAATTGGCTGACCCCGTAAGCCTCATGCGCGAAATCGAAGTCCTGTCTTTGACCGGTATCTTTGCGACACCGAAATCATAGTCGCCGATGACTCAACATCGAGTGGGTCACATTGCTTTGATTGCTGCGATTGTCGACCAACTTAATTAGGCCGACGCCTTAACGGCGTTGCCCTTTGCCACGCCCCCTTCAAGTCGTTGCGAGGCAGCATGTCATGGGAGTTTGCGTTTGGGGACGCGGAAAAGGTGGGACGCGGAAAACGGGACGGGCGCGGAATGAGGACGGACACTAATAATAACGCAAATCGACCAGCTACGCTTTCGATGACCTTGGTAGCTAGCTGACTGAAACCTACCCAGACCATACGGCGAACAGCACCATCGGCTAGGCTGGCTATGGAAGTGGTTTAAAAGTTCGATGCGTTAGGCCGCCGCGTCGCTTGGACCGCAAACTCCGCCACGACGATTTACTTCCAAAGGGGCCAACAAACGATCGCGGATTACGCCTCCGGCGCAGCCGCAAGTTCACTATTGTTCCTGCGTATCTTAACAATAGTTGATTCGCATCATTTGCGTCGACCATCCATTATAGGTTTGTAATTTGAGGCTCGTCCGCAGAATCTGTGGGTGAAAGTTGGTAGGTGACCCGCTTTTGATCCGGCAAAACCGGTTGTTTCCAGCGAAAAACGCTCGGTTTGAAAGCCAC